>NZ_CP089211.1:3392500-3697500 GCF_021183825.1 Sinomicrobium kalidii
GTTCCATTATACAAACATCGAGGCCCCACCCCGGTTTTTGTACGGACCCGGATGTAACCCTGCATCAATTATTTGAAGAACTGGTGTTGTGATACAAAGACCCCGGGGCATAAAAAAAGGGATTCAATTGCTTGAATCCCGGGGGTTGGATTATGAAAAAAAGTTAGTTAGTTTTATTAACGTCCACTAATTTAAAACAACCTTTTTAAAATAAGCAAGGAAAAGTTAAAAAAATTATAATTTCTGCATTTTGTCCTTGAAATGATGTATTTTATCGATAATGATTTTGTAGTCGTTCTTGTTTTGAACGAAATCCAGGTCCGAAATATCAAGAATTAATACGTTTTCATACTGGTGGGTCCTGATAAAGTCAAAATAACCCTTATTGATCTTTTCCAGGTAATTGTCGGGAATGTCCTGTTCGTACTTTCGCCCTCTTTTCCTGATATTTTGCAGCAGGCGCTCCGTATCCTGATAGAGATACACATAAATGTCCGGTTTTATCACCTCCTTGTACATAATATCGAACAGTTTCCGGTAGAGCCGGAATTCATCTTCCCCGAGGGTTACCCTGGCAAATATCAGTGATTTGAAGATGTCGTAATCGCTTACCATGAAGTTTTTGAAGAGGTCGGGCTGGGAAGTATCATCGGTAAACTGCTGGTACCGGTCGGCAAGGAAAGACATTTCCAGCGGAAAGGCATAGCGGTGCTGATCTTTATAAAATTTGGGCAAAAAAGGATTGTCCGCAAAGCGTTCCAGGATGAGCTTACCGTTAAAATCTTCCGCGATCATAGTGGCCAGGGAGGTCTTTCCCGAACCGATATTACCTTCAATGGCGATGTAATTAAACGAGGAAAAAGGGTTTTCCTTTTCGGCCTGCAGGCTGTGGCGGGTAATAGTGATGTCACTTTTATCTGCACATGTTTCCAGCAACTGGCCTACGGTTTTTTTCAGTTCAGGATGTATTTTACCCGGAGCAATGTCCGCGAGAGGCTGCAATACAAACCTCCGGTCGGCGATCCGGGGATGTGGTATTATCAGTTCGTTTTGCCGGATAATCTCATCTTCATAAAACAAAATATCGATATCGATGGTCCTGGGGTGATATCCTTTTTCTTTTGTTCTTATCCTTCCCAGCATTTTCTCCGTATGCAGAATATGGTGAAGCAATTCCGGGGGTTGAAAATCCGTTTCAACGGCGATACACGCATTCAGGAAGTCGTCACCGGTAAACCCCCAGGCGGGGGTCTGGTATACCCGTGAACAAGCCGCCACTTTCAGCCGATTGTCCTTCTCCAGGCGGGTAATGGCATTTTGCAGGTTTTGTATTTTATCTCCGAGATTGCTTCCTATGGACAGATATGCGCGTTTCATTGTGCAAAATAAACAAAAGAAACCAATATAAACGAATTCGGACAGCGGATAATCTACAATGAAAATCAGGGCAACGCTCAAAATCCCCGGAACTGAATCGTTATTCATAAATCGAAAAGATTATCTTTGTGAATCATGGTGGAAAAGTAATATGCACAGTACGTTTTATATCCACAACCAATACATAGTTAAGAAATGAAGTTTTTAAGAAATTTATTAGCATCCGTTCTGGGATGTCTTGTTGCTTTTGGGGTACTGTTTTGTATGCTCCTTATTTTTGTCGCCCTGGCCGGAAGCCAGGAAAATGTGATCACCGTATCCGAAAATTCGGTTTTGGAAATCGGTATTGACGAGCCCCTTAAAGATTATGGCGGCCGGTTTGATTTTACCGATTTCGGGATGAAATTCGAAGAATACGACGGTCTTAACCATATGCTGACAGCGATAAAAAAGGCGAAAACCGACGATAAGATCAGGGGAATAAGTATCAAGAGCAGTTATTTTCCCGCAGGAATGGCCCAGGTAAAAGCGATTCGTGATGCCATAGACGATTTTAAGACATCCGGTAAGTTTGTATACGCTTACGGGGATTTCTACGCACAACAGGATTATTACCTGGCTTCCGTGGCCGATTCGGTTTTTGTAAACCCGGTAGGGGATATAGAATTTAAGGGACTGGCTTCGGAGGTGTTGTTCTTCAAGGACCTTCAGGAAAAGTCGGGAGTGAAGCTGGAAGTCATACGGCACGGCAAGTACAAAAGTGCGGTAGAACCTTTTCTGGATAACAAAATGAGCCCGGAAAACCGGGAACAATTATCGGAACTGCTGTATTCCGTATGGAATTCCATGCTGGACGATATTGCCGCCAGCAGAAGGGTACATCCTGATGCCCTCGATGTTATTGCAGACGACCTGGAAGCCAGGACTCCGGCAAAGGCACTGAAGGCGCAGTTGGTAGACCGTATAGCATATTTTGATGAGTATGAAGCCGCATTGAAAAAGGCTTGCGGCCTGGACGAAGACAAGGATATCAAATTTGTCGGTACAGAAGCATATGCCGAGTATGTTGCGAAGAAAAATAAAAAGGCAGGAAAAGACAGGATCGCCGTGATATATGCCGAGGGCGATATCGTATATGGAGAAGGAAGCAAGGATTATGTAGGACAGGGGATCATTGTCCGCTCGCTCCGGGAAGCGAGGAAAGACGACAAGGTGAAAGCTATCGTGTTGCGTGTCAATTCACCGGGAGGGAGTGCCCTGGCCTCGGATATTATCTGGCGGGAGGTGGAGATCACCAAAAAGAAAAAACCTGTCGTAGTTTCCATGGGGAACCTGGCAGCCTCGGGCGGATATTATATCGCTACGGGGGCCGACAGGATATTTGCGGAATCCACTACCATCACCGGGTCTATCGGGGTTTTCGGGATGCTTCCCAATTTCAAACAACTGGCAGACCGGTGGGGCATTAATGCGGAACAGGTGGTTACCAACCGGCAGGCCCTCGGATACAGTGTTTTTGAACCCTTGTCTGAGGAATACCGCAAGGTTACCAAAGAAAGTATAGAAAACATTTACGATACTTTTGTAAGCCATGTGGCCGAAGGCAGGGATATGAGCGAGGACGAGGTTGACCGTATTGCCCAGGGACGGGTATGGAGCGGCAGGGAAGCCCGGGAGATCGGTCTTGTTGATGAAATAGGCGGTCTCGGCGATGCCATAGGGTATGCTGCGGAAACCGCCGGCATAGAAGAATATGCCGTGGAAGACTATCCGGTATACACGACCAGCATTGAAGATATTATGGATAAATTCATCGGGGTATCGCTTACCCGGAACAAGGAGCATATGCTGAAAGAAGAGCTGGGACGGGAAGCTTATGAGATCTTACAGAAAATAAAAGTATTGTCACAACAAAAAGGAGTTCAGGCCAGGCTTCCGTTTGAATTGATCATTCGTTAAGGAAATTTGTCAGCTGGTAAATGTGTCGATGTGTTTTGAGGGGAGTCGGAGTGTGATAATCCGATGTCTTGGAATAACTACCGGATTTAACAGGAGCAAAGGCAGGAGGAAATACTTTCCCGACAATTTCAAAAACGAAAAATCTGAACAAACCCATTGTCGAACCGGCACATTATCAAATGGACTAATTATCAAATTTTAATGCAACACCAAAAAGCTGCATACCAGTTATATCTGTATCTCGCCGCATTGTTTATCACCTCCCTGGTGGTTTCGAACCTCATTTTTCAGAAGTTTTTCTATTGGTATCCTTTCGGGGAAGTCACTATTTTCGGGGCAGGAATATTTGAGATATCCGTGGGGATACTGCCTTATCCCGTTACGTTTCTTATTACAGACCTTATCTCCGAAGTGTTCGGCCGGAAAAAGGCCAACCAGGTGGTTACGGCGGGGATCTTCGCTTCCTTTTTTTCACTGCTCATCATCTATGTTTCGGCGGCCGCGCCGGCTACGGACTGGTCTCCCATCGGTGATGAACTCTTCCGCACCGTTTTCGGCCGTACGGTACTGGCGGTACTGGCTTCCATGCTGGCTTACCTCGCGGCTCAGTACATCGATATCCATATTTATCACTTCTGGAAAAATTATACGAAAGGAAAGCACCTGTGGTTGCGGAACAACTTCTCCACTTTTTCCTCACAGCTTATAGATACCATGACGGTATTGCTGTTGTTGTGTTCCTTTAAGGTCATTGCCTGGGAACGCTTTACCGGATTGCTTATCGGAGGTGTGCTCTTTAAAATGTTAATAGCTTTGCTGGACACGCCGTTTTTGTATTTTTTTGTATATGTTATCCGGAAACGGTTTCACTTGGAGCGGGGGGAAGAAATCCAACTGCCGTAGCCGTACGTATTTATATGTAGAGAGGTTCCGGGGGAATACGGAGATCCGTAAAGGCGTTAAATAAAAAATCAAAATAGCAATGAAAATCAAAAAAGGAATAAAAATAGCAGGGATTATCATCGGGGTTATTGTACTCCTGCTTGCCGTAACCCCGCTTTTGTTCAAAGACAAGATAACGGCGCTGGTCAAGGATAACATCAACAAAAATATAAATGCCACGGTAGATTTTGCCGATCTGGACATCAGTCTTCTGTCCGGTTTTCCGAAAGCCAGGGTTTCCCTCAATGAAATATCGGTCATAAACAAGGCCCCTTTTGAAGGGGATACCCTGTTCTATGCCGATGAAGTATCCGTAAAAATGGGGATTGCCGAACTTTTTAAGGGAAGCGGTATGGAGGTGAGCAGTTTTGCTGTGAACAAGGCCAATGTCAATATCCTGGTGAATGGCGAAGGGAAAGCAAATTACGACATTGCAAAGGAAAGCGGGGAGACTGCGGAAAGCGAAACCGCAACGGGAGATAGTGAAGACTTCAGCTTTTCCGTACAGCAATATGAAATAACCGACAGCCGCATTTCCTACCTGGATAAAGAAGGAAAGATGCAGTTTGTGCTGGAAGAGCTCAACCACTCCGGAAGCGGTGACCTTTCCCTGAGCAAGTCGGAACTCACCACAAAGACAGATGCCCTGGTCTCGTTTGTCATGGACAGCACGGCTTATGTGAATAAGAATAAGGTAAACCTGGAGGCCGTTCTGGGAATAGACCTCGAAAACAACCGTTATACCTTTCTCGACAATACGCTGCTGCTCAATCAGCTTCCGCTGGTATTTGACGGGTATGTGCAGATCAATGATAACAACCAGGAGGTGGATGTGACCTTTAACACCCCATCTTCCGATTTCAGGAATTTCCTGGCCGTGATCCCGGAAGCCTATTCCAGCGATATTGAAAATGTAGAGACCACCGGAAATTTTGAGGTGAAAGGAAAAGTAAAGGGTACCATTGACGATACGCATATTCCGGCTTTTGATATAAAAATAACCTCAAGCAATGCCTCTTTCAAATATCCCGACCTGCCCAAATCAGTCACCGATATCCGGCTGGCCACCAATCTGGTGAATGAAACGGGCCTGACAAAAGACACCTATGTGGATATAGAAAAACTGTCTTTCCGGATAGACCAGGATGTGTTTAATGCCCGGGCGCGGCTCAACAATGTTACGGAAAACATGCACGTCAATGCCAGGATTGACGGAAAACTGAATCTGGCCAATCTGTCCAAAGCCTATCCGTTCCCCATGGAGGAAGAACTCAGCGGTATTCTCACGGCGGATATTACCACGGCCTTTGACATGGCTTCCATTGAGCATAAAAAATACGGAAACACCAAAAATTCCGGGACACTGAACCTGACCGGGTTTACGTACGCTTCCGAAGAAATGGCCAACCCTGTAAGTATCAGCAAGGCCGATGTCACTTTTAATCCCGCTACGGTAAGCCTTAACAGGTTTGAGGCCAAAACGGGGCAGACCGACCTGAATGCCTCGGGGACCATCAACAACCTGATGGGCTTTATGTTCAACAAGGAAAATATAGAAGGAAATTTTAACCTGTCGTCCGGCACCTTTGCGCTGAATGATTTTATGGTAGCTGACGGAGAAGGTGAGAGGGCTGCGGAAAACGGTGAGGAAAAAAATAAACCGGAAGCGAAAAACCCGGGAGGGGCACAGGAAAAAATAAAAATACCTTCGTTCCTGGACTGTACGGTAAATGCATCGGCCAATACCGTGATCTATGACGATCTTCAATTAAAAAACGTAAAAGGGACCCTCATCATCAGGGACGAAAAAGCTACGCTGAAAGACCTGAGATCGGATGTGTTCCAGGGACAACTGGCCATAAACGGGGACGTGTCGACCAAAGAGGAAACACCTACCTTTAACATGAACATGGATATCCGGAATTTTGATATTTCGGAATCTTTCCGGGGGCTGGACATGCTGAAGGCCCTGACTCCCATAGCCGGAATATTACAGGGAAAACTGAATACCGACCTTTCCCTGTCAGGGAACCTGAACGATGACCTTACCCCGGTATTACTGTCCGTTTCAGGTAACGCCCTTGCCGAAGTGCTTACTTCCGGCATTGATTCCGAAAACTCCAAACTCCTGAGCGGACTGGCGGGAAATCTCAGTTTCCTGGATACCGATAAGCTGGACCTTAAAGATATCAAAACTTCACTGTCCTTCGATGACGGAAAGGTAAATGTGAAGCCCTTTCACATTAAATACAAGGACATTGATATCGAAGTAGCAGGCAGTCACGGCTTTGACAAAAGCCTGAATTACAATGCTACATTCAACGTTCCGGCCAAGTACCTGGGCAAAGAAGCCAATAACCTCCTGGCGCAGCTCAGTGAACAGGAAAAGGAAGAAATGACCGTTCCGGTAACCGCTACAATAGGCGGGTCTTATACCAGCCCCTCCGTTTCCACAAACATGAAATCTGCCGTTGCGGGCCTTACGCAACAGATTGTGGCCAATCAAAAGGATAAGCTGGTGAATAAGGGCAAGGATGCCGTTGGGGATGCACTGGGCAATCTGGTCGGGGGAAAAGATAAAAAGGACACTACCGCTACGGATTCAACCGCCACCAAAAAAGAGGACGATGTAAAAGAAGCGGCCAGGGATGTGCTGCAGGGACTTTTCGGAAAAAAGAAAAAAGACACTACTAATTAAGGCTTGAAGTGCGAAGCACGAAGTTCGAAGTATTGTGAAAGGTTAAGTGTTCCTGACTTCGAGCTTCGTACTTTTTTAATCGTATTTCCTTTTGATGAACCACAGGTCTTCCAGGCTCACGTTAAGGGTGATGGAATGATAGTTTTCCCTGATGAGAATATTGGATAGTTGTCCTTTTTGCCCGTAAGAATAAGAAATGTTGAGCATGGAATTCGTTCTTGCATTGATAGGGAGCCCCAATCCGGCAGTGATGGCATATCCGCTTACCTTTTTGTTGTTAATGGACAGGTAACCGTTATCTGCGGTAAAGCCGGCCCGGTAGCGAATACGGTCGGTGTATTTCAGTCCCCTGGTATCTTTGAGGTATTCCACGCCTATACCGAAGATGTCCTGGTCGGTATATTCACCTACATTGTCGCTTTGATTAGTGGAACTCCAGAAATTCCTCTTGTAATCGGCATTTACAGCGAACCCTTCGAAAGGCGAAAAATAAACCCCGAAACCTATTTCCGTGGGGAGTTTAAAGTGAGGGACATCCTCTCCTTCTTCGTCTTCTACGATAACACTCACACCATCCAGGGTTTTGAACACTGTCCGGTCCATATTGCCCTGCAGGGAAACCGGAAGCTGTACCGTGGCCCCTACGGAGAGTTTTTTTACGATATCGTATTGCATCCCGAAGCCAAAACGGAGCCCGTTGTAGAAGGTGGTTTCATCCATTTCAAAATAGTTGCTGCCAATAGTGAAAAATTCGTTTTCCTGTATACTCCCGAACAGGAAAGAAGCACTGGCCCCCAACCTCAATTTATCAGAAAGCCGGTACCCGTAATTGAGCCTGAGGTCGTTAAGTCCTCCCGAACCGATGATAGTGCTTTCAAACTCTTCATCGGAACCTTCTATATTGGAGGTAACCCCGAGCAGTGTATATCCCACATTGGTATAGGGGATAAGGGTCAGCCCGATGCCCGACCTCTCCGAGAGGGAAAAGCCAAAAGCGAGGTTGGAGAAATTGAAACTCCACTTGTTCTCGTCGTTCTGTTTGTTGGAGAAGTGGTTGTATTCCGATTGAAACCCCACGTCAAAAAGAAATGATTTATCAAAAATGGAAGCGTATGATGCGGGGTTGAGGTTATTTATTGCAGTGTTTCCCGGCAGGGCAATCCCGCTCCTGCCCAGGGCGTTGGATTTTCCGAGGCTCATCTGGTTGGTAATCCCCAGTCCGTACATGGAATAGGGCGATCCCGTAAGCCCTTCGGACTGTGCGTTTACCGATAAACAATACCCTGCGAGAAAGCATGCGGAAAATAGTGTCTTCTTCATAAAAATACTTTTGTTTTGACCTTTACACGTTGAATATCCGTTTTGGGGTTAATCGTCATCTTCGTCATAAACGGCATAGGTGACTTCCAGGGTGGCCTCGTAATCTGCATTGTTCTCGCCGTTGAGCACCGTCCGGTGTACTGACGAACTGTAGTCGGCCGGAATCAGTATCAGCGAGCTCCGGTCTTCCCGGGTGGCCGTATAAAGACGTTCGATATAAGTGCCCAGGGGAACCTCGAAGTAGATGTTGTTGAACTCCCGGTCTTCCCGGTTCAGGACCGCCTGTAATGCCGTGGCTTCCGAATTGGCAAGCTGTTCGCTGATATCATTGTTCTGGTCTACCAGGTAGATATTGAGCGTGTCTGTTAGCGACAGGTTATCGTTGTAATAATTGTTGGTGGGTTTTATTTTCAGGACCGCATTGAGTACGGTGCCCGTACCCTCAATATCGTAAAGGGACTGTATGGAAGGAAACCGTATTCGGGTAGTGATGCCCGTACCTGCCTGGATATAGGTCTTGTCTCCGGCTTCCGGACTGGGTAACAGTATTTCCTGGTCTGTAAGCGAGTGGAAGGGAGTATCGTTGTCTTCGGCCACGATCCGGTTGAAAAATGTGGCGGGACTGCTTTCCGTACTGATGGAAAAATCGAGGTGCCGGACTGTCGGTTCTTCCGTTTCGTGTGTGGAGTAATAGATCCTTAAAAAACTGTTGTCTGACGATGTCGTAAAGCCTACAACCGCCCCGTTATCATTTTCTCCCGGCTGGAGGGTCACCCCCTTAAAATACTCCCGGAGCTGGTCGTTCGTGGTGATTTCCTTTTGCTGGATGCGGTCAAACAGATCGCGGCCAAAATCATCATTCAGTTTTATTTCGACAGAATCGGTGCCCCCGAGAGGTCTGGGGATAAAAGAAACCTGGCCTATACTTTCTTCCTCATAAGGGATGGACTGCAGGTTGTAAAAAGCATTACCCCGAACAGGCTTTACACGCGATGTCAGTTTTTTTACGTAGACGGAGGAGGTCTGGAGCGTATCGTTATAATAATATTCATCGTAGTCCAGGAAAAGGGAAATACTGTCGTAAATACCTTCGTTGTCTATGCTGTAACCTTCCGGGAGCAGTTCAAAATAACTCGAAGCGGTGGTTTTCCCGAACACAGTGTCCGTATACTGTCCCACCAGTATCCTGGTAGCATTGGAAGTTATAAGGCTGTCGAATTTAATGGTAGACATCGCTACCGTAAGCGTGTCTATGGCGAGTACCCGGATATTGCTGTCTGTGAAATCCTCGCCGGCTTCAAAATCGGTGTCGTACAGGTTATCGCCCCCACAGGAACAGATGAGCAGTAGCAAACAGGAAATTAGCAAGTATCGCATGTAATATGATTTTGGGCAAAAATAGAAGGGTTCGGACGGCGGGAAAACGAAAATCGACCATTCCGGGTTGCATCTATACCAATACCGGTTATTTCTCTATCAAAGTGCCTTGTTCGTTTTGGTCTGTAAAACCACGCCTTTCGTATAGGAATAGGGCGGGTTTATCTATTCTGTTTTTGCCCGGGGGAGGCACTGTTTAGATTTGCCGGAAAAGTTTGGTGAGAACAGTATTTATCATTCCATGTTTCCTCCTGGTTTTTGCCGGGGTTGAAGGACAGGTAAAAAATCCGGAAATGATCCAGTTGGAATACAGTATAAACAAATCGGACAACGGGGTGAACATTTATGAGAGCCGTCTGGAAGGCAATAAAGTGTTTGCCCTGGGGAATTTGTGTATGGACATAGGGATGAACCTCCACAAATTTGATCTCGACTATACATATACCGATGTAGCGGAAAGGGGAATGCATTTTACCGAAACGTATGTGTTACGACCGGAAGTTGCCATTTCCTATCCTTTCGGAAAGGAGTGGTCTGTCACGGCATTTGTCCGCCCCGAGGCCGCTTCCGATTTTCAGGGAAACTGGACGAAGGAGGGATTTAATGTCAGTTACGGTACGTATTTTACAAAGACCTGGGGGCATGGCAGCGGTGCATTTTCTTCCCTGATGATGGGTGCGGAGTATTCAACCGCTTTCGGAAAACCCCGTATTGTTCCCATACTGAACTATAAGCGGAAAACGGACGGGCGCCTGAGCTATGCCATAGGTTATCCGCATACCTGGGTCTCCTGGACCTTAAACCGCCGCCATACCATAAAGCCCCTGCTGGATATTGATGCTTTCTATGCCGGGGTAAATGCCGTTACGGGATATTTTAACGACCGGGAAAGCCGGTTTTATAAACTGAATTATCTGAATGTGAGCGGAAGTGTCAATTACGAATATCACTTTAATCAGGGCTGGAACCTCGTGGCCGGGCTGGGCTATTCCATCCATAATGAACTGGAACGCTATCAGGATGACGATGAGGTATATGCCTACGAAACGGCTCCGGCTCCCTATATATCACTTGGAATCAAATATAATTTTTAAACCATACAACAAATGAGAAGAACAACGAAAAGAGATTTACACATTATCCTGTATAGCATCCCCCTGGTATTTTTCCTGGTGTTCCTGGCAGGTTGTTCCAGCGACGATGAGGAAGATATGGGCAACTGGGAAATCCGCTCCGTATTTGACGGGAAACCGAGGAGCAGTTCGGCCTATTTTTCTATCGGGAACAAGGGATATACGGGAACAGGATATGACGGAGACGATTACCGCGTCGATTTCTGGGAATACGATATGGAAGGCGATTACTGGGTACAGAAAGCCGATTTTCCCGGAACGGCCAGGAGTGCGGCCACAGCTTTTGCCGTGGATGGAAAAGGCTATATAGGCTCCGGCTATGACGGAGTGGACGAACTCGGGGATTTCTATGCCTATAACCCCAGTGGCAATACCTGGACTTCCATTGCCGATTTTCCGGAAAGACCCAGGAGGGAAGCATTGGCTTTTGCGGCGAACGGTTATGGTTATTTCGGAACGGGGACCGATGGCGATAACGACCGGAAAGATTTCTGGAGATACGATCCCGCTTCCGATACCTGGACCGAATTGTTCGGTTTCGGCGGTGATAAAAGGAGAGGCGCTACGAGTTTTTCCATAGACGGTAATGTATATATGGGTACCGGGGTGTCTAACGGGGTTTACCTGGATGATTTCTGGAGGTTCGATCCCGGATCGGAGTCCTGGACCAAGCTGCTGGACCTGGACGAGGAAGACGATTACAGTATTATAAGGAGTAATGGCGTGGGCTTTTCAATAGGAAGCTATGGTTACATTGCCTGTGGTACGGCTTCGGGAAGCCTTACTTCGGTTTGGGAATACGATCCTGCTTACGACACCTGGGAGCGTAAGACCGGTTTTGAAGGAACTTCAAGACAGAGCCCGGTTGTGTTTTCCAACGGGGCAAGAGCCTTTGTGGGATTGGGGCGTTCCGGAAATTTGTACCTGGATGACCTTAAGGAATTCTTTCCCTGGGAAGAATACGACGAAGATGATTAACCTGTATGAGCTAAAGACAGGATAATATAAGAAAGTATTTTTAATAATGCCACACTATTGAAGAAGAAGGCCGGGCCCCGGTGGGGAGAGGTGTGCTGATCCGGGGATTGTCGGCCTTCTGTTTTTTATGAAGTTATGAGAAAGCGTGTTGTATTACTGTGGATAATCCTGGGGATGGGTATAGCGGGAATTGTACTGTTCTATCCCAAAAAGAATGACAGGGTCACTATTGAGGTCTTTGAAGTTTCGGGAGGCTACGGGTATTTGATAAAAAATCAGGATAAGGTCCTTATCCGCCAGGATGTGATCCCGGCCATACAGGCCAGGTCTCCGTTTTGCTCGTATGACGATGCCGGGGCGGTGGCCGACCTTGTCAGGCGAAAAATGTTAAAAAGAGAATCCCCTGCAATTACTAAGGAAGAGTTAAAAGCGCTTCACGTTCAGATAAATTGTTTAGTTTTAGCCAGGTAAAGAAGATGTGGATGCGTGCGATTATCAATAAAAGTAGCCTGAAAGAGATAGCCATACACGTGGCCGTATGGCTGTTTTTCTTTATGGTGCTCAATTACCAGGTGTATTCTGAGATCAGGTATATCCCCAAAGATATATTGTACCGGACACTCTATCGCACCTTGCTGAATATAGGCCTGTTCTATTTCAATTATTTTTTTCTGGTGCCCAGGTTTCTGCTGAAGAAAAAACTGTCCAAATACGTTCTTATTTCCCTGGGAATTATTGTGCTGAGCGCATTTGTTATCCGGCTGGACTCTCCTCCCCCGGGAGCAGTGGTTATTTCTGCCAGGCCTTTCAGGGCAACGGATGATTCATTGAAACAAGACATGCCATTGCCTGAAGAGCTGGATTCCCTGATATCCGGTGAGCAGGGAGAAACAGGGATCTCATTTTCCAGGGAAAGGGATGGGAAAATGGCGGGTCCGGCCGTTCCTATGGTAAAACGCAGGTTTTTAAGGCATGGAGGCGGGGAGGCTATTGAAGTTCCGCCGGAATTTAATTCATGGAAGATGCACCTTATGATGTCTTTAAGGGCAGCGATCGTATTGGGAATGTATTTTGTTATAGGTGCGGCGATAAAAATATACATGGAATGGAAAAGAGGGGAAGCTATCCGGAACCAGATACAATCGGAGAAGATCACTTCCGAACTGCAGTTTTTAAAAGCGCAGCTAAATCCCCATTTCCTGTTCAATTCCCTCAACAGTATTTACTCCCTTTCGGTGAAAAAATCCAAGGATACGCCGGAAGCCGTGATTACGCTTTCAGATCTGATGCGGTATATGCTGTACGAAGCCAACCGCGAATTTGTCCCGCTTGGAAAAGAGCTGGAATACATCAAGAACTATATAAAGTTACAACGCCTGCGATTGTCAAACGGCGAAAAGGTAACGCTTAATATTTACGGGGACGAAAGAGACAAAAAAATACAGCCGTTACTGTTCATTTCGTTCATAGAAAATGCGTTCAAATACGGAACGGACTATACGGGAAAAACAGTAGTGAAAACCGTTATTACCATAAAAGAGGATTCCATTAATTTCTATATAAGGAATATCATAGGCAGGTATAAAAAGAATAGTGCAAGTTCCGGAGTAGGCCTGCAAAATATTAAGAACAGACTGGAGTTGCTGTATCCGGATTCGCATAAACTGGATATAGAAGACGACGGAAAGACCTTTACGGTGAGTTTAACTTTAAACTTTACCTGAGCTACCGGATGTATTGTAAATTTTTTGCAGACCATTTTCTGCAAGCAAAAAATTTAAAACAGATGAAATGTGTAATTATCGATGACGAACCCCTGGCCATTGATGTGCTGAGGGAGTATTGCGAGAAAATACAGTTGCTGGAAGTGGTGGGAACATATACCAATGCCCTCGATGCCATTGCTGTTATCAAGGAAAAAGAAGTAGACCTTATTTTCTCTGATATAGAGATGCCACAGATAAACGGTATTGATTTCATCCATTCCATGGATAACAAGCCGCTGTTTATCTTCACCACCGCTTATTCCCAATATGCCATAGAGGGATTTGAATTGAATGCGGTAGACTATCTGGTAAAGCCCATACCGTACCATCGTTTTGTAAAGGCAGTGGTGCGGGCCAAGGAGTTAAAGAGTTTTAAAGAAAAAAACATGGAAATGAAATTGTATACATCGCCTTCCTGCGGAACCCAGGACGGACAGGCCGGCTATATTTTTGTTAAGGCCGACTACGAAAACGTAAAAATAAATACAGACGACATTACTTATATACAGGGGCTGAAGGATTACCTGAAAATTCACATCAACGGCACCAATAAGCCCATATTGACATTGATGAACTTCAAGGATTTCATGGAAAAAGTGCCCGGGGGACGTTTTTTGCGTATCCACAAGTCTTTTGTGGTCAATATAGGGTATATCAAATCCGTCCAGAAGAACAAAGTGATTGTAAACGATATCCGTATCCCGATAGGGGAAAGCTACAAAGCGGGATTTATGGAACGCCTGGGACTTTAAGGGGCAGCCTTGTAAATTGTCATTATTACCAACAAACCTGACCTGTCAACGCAACGTCAACTCCCGAAACCGGTTACTCAGTTCACCGTGAGGTCAACCACGTAGCCTTCACTTCCCCTTATATTAAATACGGTATTGTCTTCAAAAATAAGATACTGTCCTTTTATACCTTTCAGAATACCGCTGTATTCCGGGGTTTTGTCGAGGTTCAGGCTTTTTACCTTTTTGGGGTATTGGAGTACCGGGTATTCCAGGGTGTACACTTTTTGATTGGTGTCCAGGTAATACGGTTTTACTTCTTCCGGGAGAAAATCATCGAGGTGGTCCTTTTCTGCCACCAGGTCAGCTTCGGTTAAATTATTGGTTAACATTTTGCGCCAGTTGGTCTTGTCGGACATGTGCGCTTTCAGGGCCACTTCCGCAATACCGGCAAGATAGCGATTGGGGACTTCAACAACTTCAATGGCCTGATGGGCGCCCTGGTCTATCCACCGGGTGGGTACCTGGGCTTTTCGGGTTACCCCTACTTTTACATCGCTGGAAAGGGCGAGGTACACGATATGGGGTTGTAACTGCATTTTTTTTTCAAAATCGAGGTCCCTGTCTTCCTGGTCCAGGTGGGCCTTGCTCAGTTCGGGGCGCATGATCCATTCCCCGGCTGAGGCCGTTTCGTAAAAACAACTTTTACAGAACCCCTGGCGGTAAATGGGCTTGTCCAGATGGCAGTTAAGGCACTCATAAGAAACGAAAGACAGTTTTACATTCCTGTCCAGAAGTTGGTTCATATGGATGAAGCTGTTTTTGAAAACCAGGTAGTAGTTGATGGGGGCAGTAAATTCCGTCTTCATTTTTATAAGGACACCTTGGTACATGGTCAAAGTTTTTTAGTATTTTTATTGCCTGTCAATTTAGAAAAGGATTGTAAAAATACACAAAAAATGCCGATTCCGTTGTTTAATTCCATAGCTTCCTGGTGGCTGAAAAAGCGATTTTACCAAATGGAGCTTTTCCTGAAATATCCGGAAGAGGTTCAGGTGGAATTGTTAAACCAGCTGATTATTACCGCGAGGAACACGGATATAGGAAAGAAATACGGGTTTGAGACTATTACCAACTATGAGCTTTTCAGGAATAATGTTCCTATAAGCAAGTATGAAGATATAGAACCTTACATAGAACGTTCCAGAAGAGGGGAGCACAATGTGTTCTGGCCTACGCCCATAAGATGGTTTGCCAAAAGCAGCGGTACTACCAACGCCAAGAGCAAATTTATTCCGGTAAGTACGGAATCCCTGGAAGATTGCCATTTCAAGGCGGGGAAAGATATGTTATCCCTTTACTTTAACAATAACGAAGATTCCAAACTTTTTACCGGAAAGAGTTTAAGGCTGGGAGGGAGCAAGTCTCTCTATGAAGATAACAACACCTTTTTTGGCGATCTGTCGGCGATCATTATCGACAACCTTCCTTTCTGGGCCGAAATGAACAGTACGCCGAGCAATAAGATTTCCCTGATGAATGAGTGGGAGACCAAGCTGGAAGCCATTATAAACGAAACAATTCAGGAAAATGTGACCAGCCTGGCCGGAGTACCTTCATGGATGTTGGTATTGCTCAACAAGATACTCGAAAAAACGGGAAAGGAAAACCTCTTTGAAATCTGGAACAACCTGGAAGTATATTTTCACGGCGGCGTAAGTTTCAACCCGTATCGCGATCAGTATGAGCGGCTCCTTCCGCGGGACAATTTCAAATATTATGAGATCTACAATGCGTCAGAGGGGTTCTTTGCTATCCAGGACCGCAATAATTCCGATGAGTTATTGCTGATGCTGGACTACGGCATAT
Organism: Sinomicrobium kalidii; assembly: GCF_021183825.1. Lineage (GTDB taxonomy): Bacteria > Bacteroidota > Bacteroidia > Flavobacteriales > Flavobacteriaceae > Sinomicrobium > Sinomicrobium kalidii. The sequence continues at coordinate 3,408,651 of NZ_CP089211.1, forward strand.
TCTATGAGTTTATCCCCATGGAAACTTTTGGTACCGCCCGGCAGAAAGCAGTGCCGCTATGGGAAGTGGAAACAGGGAAGAACTACGCCATAGTGATTACTACCAATGCGGGCTTGTGGAGGTACCTCATCGGGGATACGGTGCGCTTTACCAGTACTTCGCCCTACAGGATAAAGGTAACGGGGCGTACCAAGCACTTTATCAATGTTTTCGGAGAGGAATTGATTATAGAAAATACCGAAGAAGCCCTTAAAAAAGCATGTAAAGAAGCGGGGTGTGAGATCGTGGATTATACCGTGGCTCCCATATTTATGAGCGGAAGGGAAAAAGGAGGACATGAATGGCTCATAGAGTTCCGTACACATCCGCCTGATATGGTACGGTTTACGGAGTTGCTGGACGAAGGATTAAAATCACTTAACTCGGATTATGAGGCCAAGCGCTATAACAATATGACGCTTAATATGCCCAAGATAAATATTGCGCGGCAAGGGCTGTTTTATGACTGGCTGAAAACCTACAATAAACTCGGCGGGCAACACAAGATACCGCGCCTGTCCAACCAGCGGAACTATCTTGAGGAAATGCTGGGGATGAACGGTACTTTTTCCGAGGCTTCCGGAGAGGGTGGAATTAATGTTTAGCCACCTGAGGTTTTCCGTTTTACCTTCCAAAAAGAAAACCCGGACAATAAATAATTGATCCGGGTTCTGTTTTTATAAGAAAATGTTTTGCCCTTATCTTATGAGGCCGCTTTTAATTTGCTCACCTTGGCCTTTGCCAGTTTTTCACGGGCGTATTCCTTATTTACTTTCAGCGATTTTTCATCAGAACTGGGCAGGTCGAACATAGCATCCGTCAGGATGGTTTCGCAAAGGGATCGCAATCCCCTTGCCCCGAGTTTGTACTCCATGGCTTTTTCCACGATAAAATCCAGGGCGTCATCCGTGACACTCAGTTTTATATCGTCCATATCGAAGAGCTTGCTGTATTGTTTGACAATGGCATTCTTCGGCTCGGTGAGGATGGCTTTCAGCACCTCGGCATCGAGCGGGTCCATGTAGGTGAGTACGGGCAACCTTCCTATGATCTCCGGGATCAGGCCAAACTCCTTCAGGTCCTTCGGGATAATATACTGAAGCAGGTTTTCTTCGTCTACTATTTCTTCCTCCCGTGAGGCATTATACCCTATGGCCTGCATATTAAGGCGCTTGGTAATGATCTTTTCTATGCCGTCAAAGGCTCCGCCGGCAATAAAGAGGATGTTTTCGGTATTGACCTCTATGAATTTCTGGTCCGGGTGTTTTCTTCCTCCCTTGGGCGGAACATTTACAACGGTCCCTTCCAGCAATTTAAGCAACGCCTGTTGTACGCCTTCGCCAGATACGTCCCTGGTAATGGAAGGGTTGTCGCTTTTTCGGGCTATTTTGTCGATCTCATCGATAAAAACAATACCTCTTTCCGCTTTTTCCAGGTTATAATCGGCAGCCTGCAACAGTCTGGTGAGGATGCTTTCCACATCTTCCCCTACATAACCGGCCTCGGTGAGTACGGTGGCATCTACAATAGCCAGGGGTACGTTGAGCATCCTGGCAATGGTGCGTGCCATGAGGGTTTTTCCCGTACCTGTTTGTCCGGCCATGATGATATTGCTTTTTTGTATTTCAATATCATCTTTGGTAGCTGGTTGCAAAAGCCTTTTGTAATGGTTGTATACCGCAACGGACATCACTCTTTTGGTGACTTCCTGTCCGATGATATACTGATCCAGAAAAGACTTTATTTCATGCGGTTTTTTTAATATGAGCTCGGCAGAGAGTTCTTCCGTCTGGGATTGCTTGATCTCTTCCAGAACAATGCTATGGGCCTGTTCTATACACCTGTCACATATATGGGCGTCCAGACCGGCGATCAGTAAACTGGTCTCCGGTTTTTTCCTCCCGCAAAATGAGCATTCTAATTCTTCTTTTGCCATAACAGTCGTTTTATGGTTTCCTGTGGCCTGCATAAAGCAGGCTTTTAAACAGAGGGCGAAGGCCCTCTGATTTCGTTTGAGACGCACAGCCGTGCGTCTCTGCATTAATTTCTAATCAATATTTCATCGATCATGCCGTATTTTTTGGCTTCTTCGGCTTTCATCCAATAATCCCTGTCACTGTCCTCGTTAACTTTCTCGTAAGGCTGTCCGGAATGGTTGGCGATGATCTTGTACAGTTCGTCCTTGAGTTTCAGGATTTCCCTGGCAGTGATCTCTATATCACTGGCTTGCCCCTGGGCACCTCCGAGAGGCTGGTGTATCATTACCCTGGAATGGGTGAGACCGCTTCTTTTTCCCGGTTCCCCCGCACACAGCAACACAGCGGCCATTGAGGCAGCCATGCCGGTGCATATGGTGGCTACGTCGGGTTTTATAAACTGCATGGTGTCATAGATACCCAGTCCGGCATATACACTTCCTCCCGGTGAATTGATATATATCTCAATGTCTTTGGATGAATCCACACTGGAAAGGAACAATAACTGTGCCTGGATAATATTGGCGATCTGGTCGTCTATCGGTGTACCGAGAAAGATGATCCTGTCCATCATTAACCGGGAAAAAACATCCATGGCCACGGCATTCATCTGGCGTTCTTCAATGATATTGGGAGTCATGCCTACCGGAGCCATCCGGCTTACGATCCTGTCGTAATACATGCTGTTTACCCCGTGGTGTTGTATGGCGTATTTCTTAAATTCCTTGCTGTAATCCATAAGTTTTATGTTTTATATAATAAGGCGTTAAATCCGTACAATTTAACGCCTTAAATATAGTTATTTTATTTGTCTTTCCGGATTATTGATATACCTCCTTGATAAAGTCCTCATAAGTGATTTCCTTGGTCTTGAGGTTTGCCTTTTCCTTGTACAGGCTGAGCAGTTTTTTGCTCATTAATTGTTCGGACAGACGTTTTACTTCATCCTGGTTGGAGAGTATCCTGGCCGCTATGCCGTCAAGCTCTTCGTCGGAAGGATCGGTTTGTCCGAACTGTGCCATTTGTATTTTTATAAATTCCTTGGCAAAGTCTTTCAGTTCGTCAAAATTTACCTGCAGGTCGTTTTCCCGGATGATCTTTCCTTCGATAAGCTGGTACCTGAGCCCTTTTTCCGACTTTTCATATTCTTCCCTGGCTTCGTCTTCGGTCAGAGGCTTTTCACCGGTTTGCTGTATCCATTTTTGCAGGAATTCCGCCGGAAGGTCGAACTGGGTATTTTCCACCAGCGATTCGGTAACATCGTTCAGCAGTTTCTGGTCGGCCTGCTGTTCAAATTGCTTTTCCGAATCTTCCTTGATCTTGCTTCGCAGTTCTTCTTCCGAAGTGACCGTGCCGGCAGGGAAAAGTTTGTCAAAGAGTTCCTGGTTGAGTTCCGCAGGCTCTCTTTTGTTGATCTCTTCTATTTTGAAATTAACGGCAATGTCCAGATCATGTGCTTCGTCATGCCCTATTTTCAGGCTGCTCATCAGGTCGTGATCGTCCTTGAAGAGGTTTTTGGTCTTGAATTCCAGTACGTCTCCCGGCTTGGCACCGATAAATTTATTGAGGTTTCTTTTTCCTTTTATTTTGTCGAGTGAAAAAGTGGTTTGGTTGTCTATTTCTTCTTTTTCCTCGCTGGTGAACGTTCCGGTAATTTCATCATCTTCTTCTGCGGTTTCCCGGGCAATGAGTTTTCCGTATTGTTTCTGAATACGTTCTATCTGTTCGTCGATCATTTTATCGTCAGCTACGATCTGGTAGTGGGTGATCGCTTTTTTCCCCTTGAGTTTTACTTCGAATTCGGGAGCGAGACCCAATTCGAACTCAAAAGAAAAGTCTTCCGAATCCCAGTCAAAGTCCTCCTGGGCTTTGGGCAGGGGATTACCGAGCACGTCCAGCTTTTCTTCGGTCAGATATTTATCGAGGGCGTCCTGTAAAAGTTTGTTTACTTCATCCACCAAGACCGCTTTTCCGTATTGTTTTTTTACCAGTCCCAACGGTACATGTCCCTTTCTGAACCCGGGAATATTTGCTTTCTTGCGATAATCATTGAGGATCGTAGCTACCTTGTCGCTGTAATCGTCCTTGTTAATTGCAACTTTTACTATTGCATTCAATTCATCAATGTGCTCTCTTGTAATATCCATTTATTCGCTTTAATAAATTAACATGGCCTGCCAAAACAGGGTGCAAAATTATGACTTTTTGCAATTTTAACCAACTTTTTGAGCGTCTGAATTTTAGAGAGCTTCTTTTGCCTGATTTTAAGGCGAGTTCCCGGCCTGGCAGGTGCTAAACCGTCCGGGTACATCAGGACGAATGCATTTATGTTTAAGGTTCAAAGTTCACGGTTCAAAGTTGGAGGTTCAGGGTTTAAGGTTCGTTGGCGGTTACCGGTTTGCCAGTTTTCCGGTTGTTGGTTAGTTCGGAGTTGAACCGGGAAGCCTTTCCTGCGAGGTTTTAAGACTTCCGATTTGGGGCCCGATATCTTCATCTTTTTTAATTACAACAAATCATCAATACCCCTTGTTTCCTTGTCACTTTGCCTCCTGGTCTTCCGTCATCTGTGTTTCTGTACATGATGTGTTTGGTCTGCCAGGTACCGCCTGTATTTTGCATCGGTAAACAGGGTGGGGTTGGGGTACAGCAATGCTTTCCGGAAAGGGGTCAGCGGTATGTTGTGTTTTACCTTGCGGACAAAATCCGGATTGGACAGGGCGTATTTACCTATGGAGAGCAGGTCAGCCTGACCGGTTTCCAGCAATTCCCGGGAAAGGTCGAGGTCGTGCAGTCCGCCGTTGGCCATCACAGGACATTCAAGGATCTCTTTGGCCAGCCCGGTAAGGGAGGTGCCGTCTTCGTAGGTGCATTCCCCTTTCCATCCGTGATGCTCGGCGGCTACGTGAAGGTAATCCAAGGGCATTTTCCGGATCTGGCGGAGGACTTCCCGGGCTGTTTGGCTACCTCCTTCCCAGCGGTGGGAAAGATTGTTTACTTTTCCCTCGGAGATCCGGAGGCCCACAATAAAATCAGCGGGGACCTGTTTCTTTATTTCTTCCGTGAGTTCGGCGGTAATTCTCAGGCGGTTCTCTACGGTCCGGCCGTATTTGTCTCCCCTGAGGTTGAGGTAATCGGTGTGGAACTGGTCCAGCAGATACCCGTTGGCGGCATGCAGTTCAACACCGTGAAACCCGGCTTCTGCAGCGTTTTTTGCTGCCCGGACAAAGCCGTCTTTCATGTCACGGATGTCTTTCTCATGCATTTCGTCAGGAATGGGGAACGGGCCGTCACCCCCGCCGTATACTGCCATTTTTTTACCCAGAGGGGTGATTCGTGATGGTGCCTTGGTCCGTTCAAGAACCTGGGATATGGACCCGGCATGCATTAATTGTGCAATAATTATCGAATCGTGTTTTCTTATTGCTTTGGTAATGTGGTTCCACGCACGTACCTGGGCCCCGGTAACAATGCCGGGCTGGTTGGGGTATGACCTGGAATAGTGCTTGTCGGTGTAAAGTCCTTCCGTGATGATCCCCCCGAAGCCTCCTTCGGCAAAAGCGGTGTAGTAGGCAGCCATTTCTTCGGTAGGCGCTCCGGAAAATTCCGCACTTACACGGGACATGGGGGCCACAAAAAAACGGTTGGATATGTTGTGTTTATTGATACGTGTTTCGTCAAAAAAAGTCTTCATTGTTCGTTTGTTTTGTTTTACGATGCAAACTTAGTTGACGCCAATGGAGAAAAACTTAAGGTATGTTAAGGATTTTCTGAAAATCAGGGGGATGGTGACATTTCCATGCCCGGGCCTGAACTACGGGGAGATAATAAAGGGATCATGGGTGGCCGCCGACTCCCCGGTCCCTGTCGAGTATTTTTTTTCGCATAAGGCTGAAATATTCGGGGGTGACCCCCAGAAAACCTGCGATCTGGCGATTGGTCAGCCTGTTTTTCAGTGCGGGGTATTTCTTCAGGAAATCCAGGTATTTCTTTTCGGAGTCTTTGGAAAAGTGCTGCACCAGCCTGTCCTGCAGGGCAATGGCAGCATTCTCGTTCAGCACCCTGAAAAACCGTTCGAAGGCGGGGAGGCGGTGATACAGTTTTTCCAGCGGTGTTTTTGCGATCTGTAACAATACGGCGTCTTCCAGGGCCACGATCTCCATGGATGAAACCTGGCCGGTCCTGAAGCTTTTAAAATCTCCGGCCCACCAGTCCTCATGGGGGAAATAAAGCAGATGCAGCCTGCCGCTGTCGTCGATGAGGGAACTTTGGAACAATCCTTTTACGATATAACTCTCATGCATGGACACTTGTGGAGGGCGGAGCAGATATTCTTTTTTCCGGAGTGTTTTCAGTGTAAAAAACGAAGAGATGTACCGGAAATCATCTGCGTTGATATTAACGGTTTTCAGAAGATGGCTCCGGAACTTTTCGAGGTATTGAGCGGGGATTTCACTCATGATAACACTTTTGTAACGGAAGTACGGTGCTTCTTTGCTGTCAATTTTCCTGTCGGTTTTCCCGCAGGAACGAATGCAGTATGGACTGAAGAAAAGACAACAACAGGCTGAACAACAGTGCCCACCAGATATTGGCAACCTGAAAGCCTCCTACCAGGCTGTCCGTGAACAGGATAACCAATGCATTGATGATGAGGAGAAAAAGCCCCAGTGTCAGTATGGTAATGGGGAGTGTTAATACAATGAGAATAGGCTTGACGATGAGGTTCAGCAGGGCCAGTACCACAGCTACGAGGATAGCGGTGAGGTAGCTGTCCACACTTACCCCCGGAAGTACCTTTGCAATGAGCACTACGGCCAGTGCGGTGAGCAATACTTTTAAAACAGTGTTCATGATCTCTTTTGTTTTGAACAGGCACAGTTATGGAAATCTATCCCTGTATGTTACTGCCCCGGTATATATTGTAACCGTTGGTGTTGTTCTAACAAAAATAGGTAAATTCTTTTGTTTTTAATAATTGAAGTTTTTACCCCGCGGGACAAACGCATCATATACACAACATCCGGTGATGTGTCCCCCGGCTTCGCTCGGAAACCGGAAACCTTGAACCTTGAACCTTGAACTTTGAACCTTGAACTTTGAATTTTGAACCATTTATAATTTTACAATACGTTTGCCCTGTTTTACCGCGGATTTTTTCGGCTTACAACAGGTACCGCAGGTGTATGCCCCCGTAAAAGTTACGGGGAAGGCCCGGATAGTAAAAACGCGGTTCGGTGTTTCCGAACCCCACCGCATTGATCAGAACGGAGGGGGCGTAGGTTTTATCGGTGATATTATTGATGCCGGCGGAGGCTTCGAAAACGAATTTCTTCAGTATTTCCTTTTTATAACCGGCCTTGACATTTATAACATCATAGGCCTTGCTGCGAACGGTACTGGCATCCGTGAGCGGTATTTTTCCGATGTGCCGGTAATTGGTGTAAAAGAACAACCCGTTCCGGTGTATGATCCGGATCCCCGCGTTGGTCTTGTTATCGGGAACGCCGGTGAGGCTGTTCCCCGAGTAGTCATTGTCCCCATCGATGAAGCGGACAAAGCGGTGATCGTTTACCGAGGTGTTGACAAAGGGGATGACAGCCAGATTACGGGCTGCAGGTATGTGATACTCGGCGGTGAACTCTAAGCCCTTGTGTTCCGTTTTACCGGCATTCCTGCCGATATACTGGTCTTCGCCTACGCGTTGTGCTACCAGCAGGTTGCTCACTTCCATCAGATAGGCCGCCCCGGAAAGGCGCAGGTGGTTATGAAGCAGCCCGAGTTTAAAGCCGATCTCGTAATGCATCCCTTTTTCGGGGCCGAGATCCGGGTTGATGACTCCTTCGGGAGTGAGGGTTTCCTCGGTTCCCGGAAAAGAGAAGCCCCTGCTTATGTTGGCAAAGAACCGCATGTTCTCCTCCGGGAGGTAATCTATGTTCAGCGAGGGGGCGAGGATAGGGTCGAACCGCCGGGAAGCACTGGTGTTGTTTTCCCCGGTGTTGTAATGGTCTATGAAATTATATGAAGTAAAGTTGGCATTCAGTCCCACCTGTGCTTTTAATCCGGTGGCCAGAGGTAACGTCAGGGAGGTGAAAAGGTGTAACTGGTTTCGATATTCCTTGTTATCACTGAGTTGTTCTCCCTCCAGGCTTCCCCGGCCGTCGTTTTCTTCGTAAAGGTTTTCGATGGTCTGCCAGTTATAGATATCTTTATAGACTTCTGTCCCGAGCCGGAGGATTGCTTTCTCATTCCTGAAAGAGAAATCCTGACGAAAGGTGCTCCGTATGCCGTAACCGTTGGTGAAACCGGTGAGGATATTAAAGGGGCGCGGCTCATAATGATCGGTATAGGTGTAGAAAATCCTGGTGGTATTTTGCAGTCCGGGGGTGAAACGGTGAGTGTAACTCAGTCCGGCCAGGGTGGATTTGCTGTTTTTATATCCTTTTGCTTCAAGCCAGTTGGAAGCGGCCTGTTTCGGGTCTTCTTCCATGGCGGTTTGGCTTATGGAACTCGGGATCCGGGCATTATAATTGATCTGGTTGAAAAGAAGGTCCAGCGTATTTTTTTTATCGATACGGTAGGATAGGTTCAGTAATGCGGCATTACGGCGGTAAGTACTGTTTTCACGGTACCCGTCGGTTTCCAGGTGTTCGTGGTTAAAGTTGACGGAAAGTTGTTTTCCGGCGTAGGTGGCGTTAGTGGTGTTTTTTAACAACCCGTAGGAACCCACAGTTAAACTGTTCCGGAGGTATGATTCCGAAGGGACGGTAGACCGCAGCAAAAGCGCACCTCCCAGGCTGGTGCCGTAGGAAGTGGCCTTGGGGCCTTCAATAACTTCTATCTGTGCTATGCTTTCGGGGTCATAGATTTCTATAGCGGTTTCGCCCATACCGTTGGTAACGGGTATACCGTCCAGGTAAGCCCGGACCTTATTGCTCCCGTAAGGTGTCCGGGCGCCTATACCTCTTATGGTGATCCTGTTGACATTCATCCCGCCGGAGAGCATATATACCCCGGGGATCCGGTTTACGGCCTGAATAAGGTCTGCGGGGCTGTATTGCTCCAGTTGCTGCCGTGTAGTTGCGGATACCGGGAGGATAAGCGAACTGTCCCGTTGAATTGCGGAAAGGGAATCGGAACTCACGACGACTTCTTCCAGGATGGTGGTTTGTTTATCCTGTGCCCGGGAAAAACAGAGGAACAGCAATACGATCAGGAAGATATAGAGGGATTTTGACTTTTTCATCCGGGGTTTTACGGATAAAAATAGTAAAATAATCGAACTCCGTAGCATATAAAAAAAGAGACTGCCCCGAAAAGCAGTCCCTCCTTAATTCAAAATAAATAAAATATAAAGTACAAACAGTCCTGGATAAGGTTCGGTTAATATCCCGGGTTTTGAACCAGGTTGGGATTGGAGACCAGCGCGGTTGCCGGAATGGGATAGAGTACCCTGAAATCTTCGGTATTCTCCTTGAATTCCCATTGCCCGGTATAAGCACCGAAACGGATCATGTCGTTTCTTCGCCATCCTTCGTTATACATTTCTCTTCCTCTTTCGTCGAGGAGGGTCTCCAGGTCTACGGATGACAAGGCAGAAGCTCCTCTCAGGGTTCTCAATTCATTTACCAGTGCCGTTGCGTCTTCTCCGGAAGAACCGCCTCTTAAAATGGCTTCTGCCTTCATCAGATGAGCATCTGCATATCGGAAAATGATCATTCCCGTGGTATAGGCTCCGTTATCCGGATGGTATTTTAACACTCTTATTCCCGTCCTTTCGTTATTCCCTACCAGTGCAGGAAAATCTTTTGTAAATACGAGAGGGTTCCCGGCCCGGTCGTTGAGGGGAGCGCCGAGGGAGTCGTATTGCTGGCCTACGAGGAATCCGTATCCTATGCCCTGAGCGGGTACATACCCCCGCCTTTCTTCCTGGCCGGCTCCTTCTTCATTGGTGTCTCCCGGACCTTCGAAAAGAGCGTAAAACTCGGCAAGGGTAGCAAAGCCGTTCCATCCTCCGCTGGCATTATCGCTAACTATCTGATGATAATGCAAACCGTTCCACATCCTGGTTTCTACGGAAGCATCTGTGTGCCATATGGTTTCGTTGTCCGGGTCGTTCTTGAAAATATCAAAGAATCCCTCCTGCAGGTCGAATCCGTCGTTTTTAATGGCATCGACAGCCTGGATGACCATGGTCATATCTGCCGCATCGGGGCTTTCCGTCCCTTTGTAGATGTGCTTGTTGAGGTACAGTTTGGCCAGCAGGAAATTGGCTGCAGCTTTCGAGGCCTTAATGGTTTCTGCTCCGGGTGAGCGTGCCGGAAGATCGGGAAGGGCTTCGTTGAGGTCATTGATGATAAAGTCAAAGGCTTCACCGGAAGTCATTACCCTCGGGTCTACTTCCACGCCTTCATCTGCTTCACGGAAAGGGACCTGTCCGTAGAGGTCCATAACGTGAAACATGCTGAACGCTCTCAGGAATTTGCCTTCGGCAACTTGCTGGGTGCTGGGCTGGGATTGGGGGGCCAGGAGTTGGTTGATCCTGAAAATATTCGAGTTTAACCTGTTCCACGTGCTCAGGACGTCACGGTGTGTAGGGTCCCAGGTATGTTCGTGCAAAACTCTCCATACCCCGTTGTCTCCCCAGTCGGTACCCCTGGTAGGGACCAGCATTTCATCCGTAGATACTTCGGAAAGTGCGTATAATGCCTCCTGGGTATTGAATGTGTTTCGGATATCGGTATACGCAGATTCTAACGTTTCACTGGGATTCACACCTCCGAAACCTTCGTCGGTATCCGGGATCACGATCGAATCTTTTTCTTCCACATCGAGATCGGTACAGGAAAAGGCGAGGATTATAAAGCCAAAGGTGAAAATGTGTTTAGTTATATTTTTCATAATATGCTTTTTAGAATGATGCGTTTAACCCTAATGTAAATGTCCTTGGCCTGGGGTATGACGTATAATCTATGCCCAGGGAAGGGACACCGTCCAGTTCTTTATTTACGTTTACTTCAGGGTCCAGACCGGAGTAATCGGTTATAACAAACAAATTCTGGGCGTTCACGTACAATCTGAACGATTTGAACACCGTGGAATTTTCGGCGAACTTGAAATTATGTCCCAGGGTGATGTTCTGTAACCTGAGAAAATCCCCTTTTTCGAGGAACCTTGTGGATACATCCGCAGCGTTTAGGTTAGATTCTTCGCTGTTAAGGATATCGCGGGTAACATTTCTCGCATTTCCGATAGCACCGGCGGTAAAAAAGGCGTTTCTGGTATTATTATAGATATAGTGCCCGAACTGACCGGAAAAGAATGCCGATAAGTCCCAGTTCTTATATCTGAAGTTAGTGGAGATCCCCAGATTGTACTTGGGAAGCGCACTTTTACCTACAAATTTCTGAAGATCGCCTCCTTCGTAAGTGGCCAGCCCGTTTTCGTCATAACCGGTAAATTCACGGAGAAAATAGGAAAACAGCGGCTGTCCGTCCTGGATCCTCTGGGCAAAAGCCCCGGTGAGTCCCTGTCCGTTAATTCCGCCTGTGTCCACGGTGCCGTCAAAATCTTCAACCACATTGTCGTTATATGAGAGGTTGGTCCCGAAGTCCCACGTAAAGTCTTCGGTTTCTATAACGCCGTAATTCAGGGTGATTTCAAATCCTTTGTTGATCACATTGGCATCGAGGTTCCTGTATACGAATTCCTGCGGGGCGGGTTGGGCCGACATGATCTGCATCAGGAGGTCCGTAGTGTTTTTTCGGTAAAAATCAATGGAACCGCTGAAACGGTTGTCCCACAGTCCGAAGTCAAGACCTACATTAAATTGCTGGGTTTGTTCCCATTTCAGGTCGGGGTTGGCAAAAGCCACATTGTCCAGTCCGGGTTCCTGTACTTCTCCGCTGTCATTAATGCTGATGTCTCCATATCGTTGCCGGGTCTGATAACGGTTGTGCGGAATCTCCTGATTTCCGGTGATACCATAGCCCAGCCTTAATTTCAGATTGTAGAATACCTCGGGGATAAATTCCTCATCGGAGAGTATCCATGCAAAAGCTCCTGAAGGAAAGTACCCGTATTTGTTGTTTCCACCGAATTTGGAGGAACCGTCCGCCCTCAGGGTAGCGGTAAACAGGTAACGTTCATTCAGCGTATAGTTTAGTCGCCCAAAGAATGACTGGAGTTCATCGGTATAGCTGTACCAGTCGGATACGGCGGACCTTGCCGGAGCGTCGGTCACCGAGATATCTTCCGAGGTCGGTTCGGGAAAAAGGCGGGTTACAAAAGCGCCGTTTGTACCGTATCCGTATTGCTGGTATGCGCCGGTAATGGAGTTTCTTACAATACCATCCGTAGCTTTTAAATCGTCAATGATACCATCCATGTTCGTATCTGCGAAGCCCCAGCCCTGGTAATCTCTTCCTTCGTTTTTAAACTCCTGATAGGAATACCCCAGTAAAGCCGTTAATTTTGAACTTTCGAATTCCTTTTTATAATTGAAGAGCACTTCGAGCAACTGGCTGCTGGTTTCAATTTCGGAAATAAAGGCACGTCCGTTTTCATACACTCCCGAACCCATGAATAACAGGGGGGAGAGCACGCCTTCGCGATCTGAGGAAGAATTGTCAAAACCAGTGTTTACTTTTACATTGAATTCGTCTGTAAAATCGTATTCGGCAGACAAGTTGATAAGACTTCTGTTTGTCTTTGCGTTGTCCCGATAGTACTCCAATATGGCCAGCGGATTTAAATTGGAGGTGGAAAACTGGAATTCCGGATCGGCGGGCCATGTGGGGTTGGCAGCATATGAGGCTCCCAAAAGGTCTCCTTCGAACCCGGCATTATCGGTGATCAGCGGAGCTTCGTCATTTACCCGGGATAATGTGATCTGTGCTCCGAGTTTGAGTTTGTCATTGAGGAGCCGCTGATTGAAATTAAGCCTTCCGTTAAGGCGTTCCATGGAAGAATTCTTTATAATACCCTCCTGATCGGAATAACTCAGTGAAACCCTGTAGTTTCCGGTGCTGTACCCGTTTGCGTAGGATAAATTGTGGGTATGGGAAAAAGAGGTCCTTGATATCTGGTCCTGCCAGTCGGTATTGGAACCTTTATCCTGCTCCTCAACATTTCCCCCGAATTGATCTATACCCTGTAAAAACTGTTCTCTGTTCAGCAGGTCGTATTCGTTTGCTGCACTGGCAACACTTGCTGTGGTGGAATATTCCAGTACGCCCTGTTTGCCTCTTCCGCTTTTGGTGGTGATGATAACCACACCATTGGCTCCCCTGGAACCGTAGATCGCTGTTGCAGATGCATCCTTAAGAACATCAATGCTCGCAATGTCGCTGGGATTTATAAAGTTTAACGGGTTCTTGGATGAAGAAGTCCCCCGGCCGATATCGGCTCCGCCCGAAGAGGTTTCATCTCCCGCCAGTGGTATGCCGTCAACAACGAACAAGGGGTTGTTGTTACTCCTCACTGAGGAAGTACCGCGGATACGGATGTTAATTCCGGCCCCGGGCTCACCGCTGGAGGAAGTGATCTGTACCCCCGCGCTTTTACCTTGTATCAGTTCTTCGGGAGAGGCTATGACCCCTTTATTGAAGTCTTCGGCTTTTACGGAGACCACAGAACCGGTAGCATCTCTACGGGTGGTTTCTCCATACCCTATAATAACCACTTCGTCCAGGGCCTGTGCATCTTCCTCCATTACCACATTAATTGCGGACCTTCCGTCCACTGCGATTTCCCGGGTCTTAAATCCAACGTAGCTGAACACCAGTACGGCGTCTTCCGAAACATCCTCCAGGGTGAAGTTTCCGTCAAAGTCGGACTGTGTCCCGTTAGTGGTGCCCTTTACCAGGATATTGGCCCCGGGCAGTGGTCCCAGGGCATCGGAAACCGTTCCGGATACCGTGGTCTGCGCCTGAACAGTGCCATATGTGAATATGGCAAAAATAAGGGCCAGATTTTTAAATAAATGGATTTTCATAAATAGTAGTTTTTGATGTGTTTGAGTTGGCTAATGTTAAAACTCAAGTTAAATTTATGTGAAATTTTTATCACCGCCATGCATGCTCATCACGAAAACGTTGTAGTGTTGATAACTTTAGTTAATTTAACATATATTCAATTTGAAAGAGATTGTATGGTTATATGTATAAAAAATACACTTATAAATTTAATTATAGTCAAAAAATTAACTTATTAAATATATTGATTTTTTCGTAAAAAACGGATGGTGTATTATGGAAATGTTACTTTATTAAAAATTAAAAAGGGATTATTGTTAATATTTTAACTTTTTTATTGAATTAAAAATAGTTAGTCGGCGGCGATGGACCAGATGGCAAAACTTTTTGCAGGAGCTTCTACGGTAACCTGTCCTTCATTGTCGGTGAGGAGCCAGGCATTTGTATTCCCGGAATAATCCACAAGGGTTTTGTTTTTCCAATCGGAAGGTACCGTTCTTTGCCGGTTGCTGCTGCTTATGTTCATATATAAAATGAGCCCGGGATTGCCGTCATCTCCGTTCCGAAGCATGATGTATTCTTCGGCGCTGCTGTACAATACTTCTATAGCGCCGGTAGCAATACTGTTGTGGATGCGTATAAGGGCTTTTAGCCGGGTTTTATAACTGTTGTTTTCATAATCGCTGTAAAAAATGGTCGGGTAACCGTTGTGGGTGAGGATATAGGCATAAGCTAACATTTTTCGGGCTGTACTGATATTGTTCTCCGGGTTTTCGTCCTTTTCCGTATCGTGATTGGCCACAAAAGTTACGGCCTTGTCCGGATGGGTTTTCCACAGCATATCTTCTTCCAGGATGGTAAGGTCGCTGTTTCGGTCCAGGGCCTCGTCCAGTTTGTAGAAACAGGCAAAATCGAAAGCGGCAGAACCCGAAGCCTCTGTCCATTCCACGAGATTGGGGACATGTCCGTCCCAGTACTCTCCCACTGAAAATCCGCCGGTCTCATCATTCCAGGCTTTGACCACCCAGGGGCCGTAACCCTTTACATAGTCGAAACGCCAGCCGTCGAATTTCATAACGTTCTTGTAATATTTTGCTACGGAATTTTCTCCTTTCCAGAGCCATTCCTGTACCCGGACCTGGTGATGACACAGGTCCTGCTCTTCGAAAAAAAGGGCTTCCTCATCATGTTCGTGTATGCTGTTGGGATGGAAATCTTCATAATTCCGGTTGAATTTTCCGGAGGCATTACCGTGCTCTTCGTCAAAAAGGGTATGGGTATTCTTATTCCGGTGCGGGTTGAATTCCTCCCCACCGCCCGAATTGTGGTTGAGTACGATATCGGCAATGACTTCCAGTCCGTTGTCATGAGCCTTGCCGATGAGTGTTTCCAGTTGTTTCCGCGTACCGAAACGCGTGGGTACGGTACCGTGCTGGTCGAATTCCCCGAAATCAAAATAATCGGAAGGGTCATATCCCATTGAAAAGCCGCCCGACTGTCCCTTGGTAGCTACGGGAAGCCATATGCGGTCTATGCCGGATGCGGCCCAGTCTTCTATTTTACCGGAAAGGGTGTTCCACCATTCGAACCGGGGTTCGACATCCCAGTAGAAGGCCTGCATCATTACCCGTTTTCCGTTGTCATATTCGGAAAGGTCGGCTTTTTCGGGCAGGGATTCCGGAGGTTCCACGGTATAGTTGCTACCGTTATCGTCAGTGCAAGCGGTTAATATTGTAATAAAAAGAAACGGGATGATACGGATTCTGAAGAATTGGTGTGGTGTTCTCATAATATCTGGTTTTTTAGCAGGTATGGTATGTGGAAAAGAAACGGAATGCATGACGGACAGTCATTTACATTCCGTTTTTCTGTTGGAAAAGCAACTAACCGGTTAATTGGCCGTTACCGTGTAGGTATATGCGCCCGGAGTGCTCAGATCGAGGGTTATGGTGTAGTTGCCCCCGGAAGCTATGGCAATATTTGTTCCGCCTTGTTCGAGTGAACCATCGGCATTGTCGTCGCCATAATCAAGGTCCCAGCTGTCATTGGCACGGAACTTCAATTCTCCTGCCTGGAGATCGGTGGTTATTTTCCAGGTCTTGCTGTCCTCATCATAGGTCATGTCCACATCATTTTCCCAGGTATTCCCGGGTATGGCATCCCCGATCACGGCCCAGTCGGTATCCAGGAGGGTATAGGTCAGTGTTTCGGTATTTACCTGTATCCTGTAATAGCCGGCCGGGGCAGACAGGTTCGGCCCGTCATTGAGCAGCAATGTGCCCGATCCGCCGTCGCCGTATTCTCCATTCCCCCATTCGGGTGCGGCGGTGAATTTATATTCTGCATCACCGGCAAAGTACACATAGCCTTCGAATTCCGTTGCGGAGGAAGCCGACGATATGAGTTGAGGCGCTTCGGCGGGACTCCAGTCACCACCGTAACCACCTGCTGCCTGGAAACCGCCGGGAACCCAAAGATAGGATGGTCCGGGAGCTTCTGTACTGTAGGGAGTGACATTGATATCGATAGCTTCCGAGGTCAGGTTTTCAAAATCATCGTTAACCGAAGCCGTGACCCTTAGCTGTAATGTAGCGGTTTCTTCCGGGGAGAGTCCCAGTGCAAGCGCTGTGTTGTTGAGGTGTTCGACACTCACTTCGAGTTGTGTGGCTGTGGTTTCCCCGAGGATTTCGGGAGACTGGAAATCGTTACCCGTAAGGTCGGCCTGCAAACTGTAGTTGACTTGTGTGGGGACATTGAAATTGGCCTTGTTCCATACAAAACGGTCTGCCTGCTCCGCAGCATTTTCTTCGGTGAGGGTATAACTGTTTCCCGAGGTCGGTGCCGTAATTACGGGCGCATCGCTGGCAATAATTACGGGGCTGTCATCATCTTCTGAACATGCCCATAACAATCCGGAGGAAAGCACAAGGGCCGCTATAATATTCGGTGTTTTCATTTTAATGTGTTTTCAGGTTAGTACTACGGGGTTTTGGGATGCAGGCAAAACCCGGCATCCCGATCCCGTATATTTAATATCCCGGGTTTTGTACCAGGTTGGTGTTTACACTCAGGTCGGTGAGCGGTATGGGGAGTAATGTGCGGAACGATTCTACACCGGAACCGTTCAGGCTGCCGCCTTTCCAGGGCCACAGGTATTCACTGCCTGTAAACTTCCCGAAGCGGATAAGGTCGGTCCTGCGGTGTCCTTCCCAATAGAGTTCCCTCCCTCTTTCGTCAAGGATAAAATCCAGTGTCAGTTCCGAGGAAGTGATGTTCCCGGAAGTATCTCCGTAGGCGCGTTCCCTCAATTGGTTTACAAGGTTTGCTGCGGTAGACGGGTCTCCACCGTTACCTCCCCTCACTACAGCTTCGGCATACATCAGGTAGGCATCTGCCAGTCGGAACAGGGGATAGTCGGTATCTACGAATTCCCCGCTGGTATCGGAACCGATCTCCCCGGCGGAGGTAAGGTTTTTGTATTTGGCAATGGCATAACCGTTATTGAATGCCGTGTAATCGGTGTTTTCCCTTATGTGTCCTTCGGTATGCAAGAGGGCACGTCCGTCTTTATTCGTGTCCAGGTCACCGAAAAGGTCGGCAAATGCCGAAGTGGTCCGGTTGCCTTCCCAGCCCCCGTTTACGCCGTAATCTGCGGGGTCCATGGTGGAATTGCTGATCCCGGCATGGATGATATAGGTGGTGCCGCCGTAAGACTGGCTGTAAAGTCCGTCGGAAGCCAGCGGGAGAATGATCTCGCCGGAGTTGTCGTTATCCGCCAGGAAAAGGTCCTGGTAGTTGGATTCGAGTGTGTAACCGCCTTCGTTGATGATTTTGTTCAGGTAAGTCAGTGCTTCCGTATACCGGGGCTCACCGATATATACTTCGGCGTTCAGGTAGAGCTTGGCCAGAAGCATCCATGCGGCTACCCGGTCTGCCCGTGCGTATTCGTTGGACCGCGGTGCTTTCATAAGCGGGGCAATTTCCAGCAGTTCGCTTTCCACATAGTCAAACAGTTCTTCCCGGGTATATCTCGGCGGTTCGAAATTCCCTACGGGATCGTCTTCGGTAACAAAAGGTACGTTGCCGAACATGTCAATGGCATGCCAGTACGCCAGCGCCCTCAGAAAACGGGCTTCGTTCCTGAAGTCGGTGATCTCTTCTTTTTCGGCGCCTTCGGTTTCCCGGAGAAAATTGTTGACCATCGCAATTTCCAGGTAAATGCGGTCGTACAGTATCCGGACAAAGTTGTTTCCCGCGGTCCAGTTGAGCTGGTTCAGGGCGTCCAGTCCGCCGTCTCCCCAGCGGTTCAGGCCTTCGTCTGTGGTTAACACCTGGAAATTCCAGTAATTCCTGATGTAGGAAGAGGCCCCGGCATCGGGGGCTACCACATCGGTCTGCCCGGTTGTTTCCTGCCCGGTGAGAATAAAGGCGCTGTATATTTTGGCCAGCATCCCTTTATAGGCATCGGGATCGTTTTCCAGGATATTGTCGATAGTCTGTTCTACACGCGGTTCAGTATCCAGGTCATTGGTGCAGGAGTAGAAGAGGACCGTAAAAAGCCCGATTAATCCTGCATGTATAGAGTTGAACTTTATTTTTTTCATGTCAAATCGCTTAAAAATTTTGTTTAGAAATCCAGGCTCAGTCCCAGGAGAAATGTTCTCGGACGGGGATAGATGTTATAATCATTCCCGTTCTGTACCTCGGGGTCCAGTCCGTCATACCCGGTGAGGGTGAACACGTTCTGCACGGAACCGTAAATACGGGCGGAAAGGCTGTTCCCCAGAAAATTCCCGGCATTATACCCGAGGGTGATATTGTCCAGTTTCAGGAAAGAAGCGTCCTGAATGTAGTAGTCGGACAGGCGCACCTCATCCGGCGCATTGACAAACCCGGTTTCGTTATAGTTGTCTACGAGGTTGGTAAGGAAGGTGGAACTGGTAAACACACCGTTGCGGAAACCTATATTAGAGTCGATGTTGTTATACACATAGTTTCCGGCCTGCCCGCGGAATACCATGTTGAGGTCCCATTTTTTGTAGCGGAACCGGGAGGTAAATCCGTAATACATATCCGGGAGCGCAGATTTGTGGATGTAACGGTCGTTATCGTCAATGGCATCGTCACCGTTGCGGTCAACAAAAACATTTTCCACGGGTTTGCCTTCGCTGTCATATACCTGTTCGTAGACGTAAAAGCTGTACGGTGTTTCACCAACGGCGTGTACCTGGTTAAAGAGCCCCGTGCCCCCGCTGATGTTGCGGTCCTGTACCGAGATAAAATCGGTGTTTGCGTTGAGCCCTGTAACTTCAGACTGGTTCCAGGTGAAGTTGGCACCGAGGTCCCAGGTAAAATTTTCGGTCTGTATGGCCGTGGCATTCAGTTGAAATTCGAGCCCCTTGTTTTCCATGGTCCCCACGTTATCGACAAACACGTTGGACAGGTTGCTTCCCGCAGGTGTTGATACCTCACTGAGAAGGTCTTTTGTCTTCCTGTAATACACGTCAACGGCCCCGGTGATGCGGTTGTCGAGGAAGCCGTAATCCAGTCCGGCATTGTATGTAGTGGTTTCTTCCCAGGTTAGGCTGCTGCTGTACGGGTTCGGGCGATAGGTGGTGTAATAATTGTCCCCGAACGGATACTGCACCTGCTGGTTCCCGGCCATGTACACCGATAGGTGAGGGAAATACCTTCCGGGAAGGTCCTGCTGTCCGGTGATCCCCCAGCCCATACGGAGTTTGAGGTTGCTGAGCGTTTCCGAATCCTGTAACCAGGGTTCGTTGTAGATATTCCACGCAAATGCGGCCGACGGGAAGTTCCCCCAGCGAACGTCCGGATCAAATCTCGAAGAACCGTCCCTTCGCAGTGTGGCCGTCAGCAAATATTTGTCCCTGATGGAAATGTTTGCCCTTCCGAAGAAGGAAGCGATCACAACGGGATTGTAGTACCGGGTAACAATGACCTGGTCGTTGATATAGTCGTAGTTATTTTTATAACCGTTGTTACTGAAAGACTGATAGGAGTGTCCGGCCGTAATGTCCAGGTTGGAAACAAAGCTGTCGTCAAACGATTTGGTGTAGTTCAGGTAAAAATCCATAAGGAGGTTTCTCTTGGTCTGGAATTCGGTTTCCAGGTGACCGTAGCCTTGTCCGTTCCTGTAATAATTGGCAGATGCTGTGGATATAGCGTCGTTCCTTTCACCTTTGGATACATCGTACCCCAGGTTGAGGTTGGCCCGGAGCTCGGGGAGAAAGTGGAATTTATAGTTGAGTTCCATATTTCCCACGCTGCGTTTTACATTTCCCGTATTATCTCTTTGTTTGAGCAGGGCCAGGGGATTTCGGGGCGCAAGGGTTTCCACGGCTCCGTTCGTATATTCTTCATAATAGCCGCCGAAGGGCATACTGCTGTCATACACCGGGTTGGTAGGGTTCATCAGTATGGCACTGCCAATGGCTCCGGTATCTGCAAAATTGCTTTCGTTCAATATGCCTTTCACATTGATGTCCACTTTCAGGTGGTTGTCAAAGAACCTGGGTGTTAGCCCGAACGATCCCGTCCACCGCTCCATGGAAGATGTTTTGAGTATCCCGTCCTGTTCGGTATATCCTACCGAAGCACGGAAGGGCGTGTTGCCGAATAACTGGCCTTTTACGCTGAAGTTCTGGTCAAAGCTTATGGCGTCCCTGAAAATAACATCCTGCCAGTTGGTATTGCTTCCTTTCAGCAGGGCCTGCTGGTCTTCGTTGCCGTAGGTCTGCACAAGTGCCCGGAAAGCATCGGCGGAAAAGGCGTCCACCGTTTGCGTGACCGTACTTACGGAAGTTTTGGCGTTGTAATTGAACTGCAGTTCACCGCTGCTTCCCTTTTTAGTGGTAATGATAATAACCCCGTTGGATGCCCTCGACCCGTAAATCGCTGCTGCGGAGGCATCTTTTAAGACTGTAAAGCTCTCAATGTCGTTGGGGTTGACAATATTGAGCGGGTTACTCACCCCGGCTATACCTTCCTTGTCTACCGGGACTCCGTCAATAACGATCAGCGGGTCATTACTGGCATTAAGGGAAGCTCCGCCCCTGATACGGATATTGGCACCTGCACCCGGCTGTCCGCCACTGGAAGTGATCTGTACCCCTGCGGTTTTTCCGGAAATAAGCTGGTCGGGCGACACTACCATACCGTTGTTGAAATCATCGCTTTTGACTGTGGTTACCGACCCGGTAGCGTCTTTCTTTTTTACCTGTCCGTATCCTATAAGCACCACTTCATCAAGTTGTTGTGTGTCTTCCTGCATGGTGACGTTGAGCGTAGTTCCGGTTAGGGTCTTTTCAACGGTCTTGAACCCGATATAGGAAAAGACCAGTACATCTCCTTCGGAAGCCTCTATGCTGTAGTTACCGTCAAAATCAGTAGTGGTTCCTACGGTTGTGCCCTTGACAACGACATTCACTCCCGGCAACGGAGTGGAGTTGCCTGTTTCTGTTACCGTTCCGTTTACTGCTGTTTGAGCATATGCACCCGGGGGAATGCATAAAGAGAACAACAGCAAGGCGTAAATATGGAATGTTTTCATGTTGTAGATTGATTTGATTTTAAGAGTGTACACGAAATACATTTTCGCGTACTTTTCATGCAATTTTTTGTTGATTTAATTAAAAATCAGGCTTATAATTTTACTTCCCGGAGCTAAAACTATGTAAATTTTATGTTAAGTAAATGCAGGGGAGGTCATTACAACGTTTTCGTGTGAAAAACTTTTTGAAAACCGGCTGTATTTTTAGTTTTTAACCGGTGAAATTGTCGAATTATGAATTTATCGTGTAAGTAATTGCCGTATTGCCAAAAAAAGATGATCCGGGAAGGATAACCTCAGGAAAAAAGGATTGTTTTTCGGCGCTTGTTTTCGATTTTTTTAAGGTAGTTCTGACCATTATAAAAGAAGAGGTATCTTTGTAAGGAGTTGACCGATGACGGATGACTGATGACCCGTGACAGATGTATATCCCCGACTTCCGTCATCTGTCTTCTGTCCAAAAAATACATAATGAAAAAGAAAGTTACCATAAAAGAGATCGCCCGGGAGCTGGATGTGTCCGTTTCCACGGTGTCCAAGGCATTACGGGACAGTAAGGAAATAAGTCTGGATACCCGGCAAAAAGTGCAGGCCTTTGCAAAACTGCTGAATTACAGGCCCAATAATATTGCCATAAGCCTTAAAAACCGGAAGACAAAAAATATAGGTGTTATCATTCCTGAGATCGTGCATCACTTTTTTACCACGGTTATCAGCGGTATTGAGCGGGAAGCCAACAAGGCAGGGTATAATGTGATCGTATGTTTGTCTGACGAATCCTTTGACAAGGAAGTGATCAATATGGAAACCCTTGCCAACGGGAGTATTGACGGGTTTATCCTGTCCTTGTCCAAGGAAACACAATCCAAAAAGGACTTTCGTCACCTGCAGGAGGTCATCAATCAGGGCATGCCGCTGGTAATGTTCGACCGTGTAGTGGAAGAAATAGCCTGTGACAAGGTGGTGATAGACGATGTGGAAGGAGCTTCAAAGGCAGTGAAATACATGATGGATACCGGCTGCAAACGAATTGCCCTTTTGAGTACGATAGATTATGTAAGCGTAGGCAAACTGCGGACCGAAGGATACCTCAAGGCACTGAAAGAGGCGGGAAGGGAAGCAGACGAGTCCCTGATCGTAAAAATAGAGGACATAGACAACTGTGAAAGGCAGATCGCACAGCTTTTCGATACCGGTAAGTTCGACGGGGTCTTTGCCGTTAACGAACTGTTTGCCGTTACCGCGATGAAAGAAGCCCGGAAGCGGGGATATGAAATCCCCCAGGATATTTCCTTTATGGGCTTTACCGACGGTATATTGTCCAAATATGCCTTCCCCGCCCTGACCACTGTGGCGCAACACGGACTTGAAATGGGGGAAATGGCTGCAAAAATGCTGATACAGCGACTGGAAAATGATGAAGCGGACGAAGAGCTGTATGTAACCGAAGTGATCAAGACCTCTATTACCGAACGTGAAAGTACAAAGAAGTGAAGGGGTTCTGAAGTACTTCAGATATCCTGTTTACTACAACGTTGTAGTGCAAAAAACTTGTAAACTAACTACTTACCCGGAAAAAATATACTATATTTACACCCGTCAAGGCTTATAATTTTACTTCTCACCCGATCTATAAGTCTTGATAAGTCATAGCGCTTATCGTAGTATTAATGTAAATTACGATAATGAAAAAGCGTAAAATGAGTTTCCTGGAAATATGGAACATGAGTTTCGGTTTTCTGGGAATACAGATGGGTTTTGCCCTCCAGAATGCTAATGCCAGCAGAATTTTACAGATTTTCGGGGCAGACGTACACGAGTTGTCCTGGTTTTGGCTGGTTGCTCCGTTAACCGGTCTTATCGTTCAGCCCGTTATAGGATATTACAGCGACAGGACCTGGACCCGGCTGGGGCGCAGGCGGCCGTTTTTTCTTACGGGTGCCGTACTGGCGTCGATTGGCCTGGTGCTCATGCCCAAAGCAGATATTTTTGTCGCTTTTCTCCCTTCCCTTTGGGTAGGGGCCGGAATGCTGATGATCATGGACGCTTCCTTTAATGTTGCCATGGAACCTTTCCGTGCACTGGTAGCGGACAATCTGCCTTCCGATCAGCGTACCCTTGGTTTTAGCATACAAACGGTGTTGATAGGGATTGGTGCTGTTGTCGGTTCCTGGTTGCCCTATATACTGGCTAACTGGGTAGGGATATCCAATGAAGCAGAAGTAGGGAAAGTTCCGCTTAATCTGTTGTTTTCCTTTGTTATCGGGGCCGTGATACTTCTGGCCAGTATTCTGCTCACGGTAGTCATTACCAAAGAATATACGCCCGAAGAACTTACCGGTATGGAACCCGATGAACCGGAAGAGGCCGAAGAAAAATCGGGGCTCATCAACATTTTTACCGATTTTGTAAAAATGCCCAAAACCATGAGGCAACTCAGTTGGGTACAATTCTTTTCCTGGTTCGGCCTGTTCGGCATGTGGGTGTTTTCCACTCCGGCCATAGCCCATCATATTTACGGACTTCCCCTCGATGATTCGCAGAGTAGTACATACCAAACTGCGGGAGACTGGGTTGGTGTGCTGTTTGGCGTTTATAATGCGGTATCTGCCGTATTTGCCTTTTTTCTGCCGGTCATAGCCAAAAAATTAGGGCGAAAATCCACCCATGCCATTTCACTTGTTATAGGAGGGATAGGACTGATTTCCGTCTATTTTGCTCCCGACCAGTACTGGCTTATTGCATCAATGCTTGCCGTGGGTATTGCCTGGGCCAGCATTCTTGCTATGCCCTATGCCATTCTGGCCGGGGCTATTCCCGCCAGGAAAATGGGGGTTTACATGGGCATATTCAACTTCTTTATCGTTATTCCGCAGATCATTAATGCGCTTATAGGCGGCCCTATGGTAAAATACCTTTACGGAGGTAATGCCATTTATGCCATTATGGTCAGCGGCGTATCTTTTTTGCTGGCCGCCATCCTCGTTTTCCGCGTGGATGATGTGGACGAAGCAGAAAACAGGCAGCAATAGCTGATATGTCATTGGGTTATTAGGTCATACCTGATAACTCAGCAACTACTGATAATAACCCGCTAACGTATTTAACCCATTAAACACAATAACCGAACACTAAATATGAAAGGATTTATTTTCGACCTGGACGGGGTCATTGTAGATACGGCCAAATATCATTTCCTGGCGTGGAAAAAACTCGCGGAAGATCTCGGGATCGGTTTCACCATACAGGACAACGAGCGCCTTAAAGGAGTGAGCAGGACGCATTCCCTGGAAATCCTCCTGGCACTGGGCAATGTCGAGGCTACAGAAGAAGAAAAAAAAGAATGGATGCAACAGAAAAACGAGGATTATCTCCGGTATGTAAATCGCATGGATGAAAAGGAGGTCCTGCCGGGCGTACTCCCCGCATTGCGGTTGCTGAAGAAAAAAGGAGCCGGAATAGCTCTTGGTTCCGCCAGTAAAAATGCAAGGATCATCCTGGAAAAAACAGGGATCATATTCCTTTTTGATGTTATTGTAGACGGCAATGACGTGTCTGAAGCCAAGCCCGACCCGGAGGTTTTTGTACTGGCCGCGGAGCAGCTGGATGTAGATGCCACAGCCTGTGTGGTCTTTGAGGATTCGGTAGCAGGAATAGCCGCTGCCAATACTGCCGGAATGCTTAGCATAGGCATCGGCGAAGCCGATGTGCTGAAAGAAGCCGACCGCGTCTTTCCCGATTTTACACAAATCGATGTGGAAGCTCTTTTAGCTCAATCCCCGAAAAACAACCAATAAACCCGTAAAGACGTACGGCCGTGCGTCTCTATTGAGAAAGGGTAATCAAAATAAAAATTAACAAAGAAAAATGAATCAGGATTATATTATACCAAAAGAATGGTCGATTGTAGAAGAAGGATTTGACAGGGACAGGATGGAATCGTCCGAAAGCCTGTTCAGTATGGGCAACGGGGCTATGGGGCAACGGGCCAATTTTGAGGAAAGCTATTCGGGCCCCACGTTTCAGGGCAGTTATATTGCCGGGCTGTATTATCCCGATAAAACCCGGGTAGGCTGGTGGAAAAACGGTTATCCCGAGTATTTTGCAAAAGTGCTCAATGCTCCGAACTGGATAGGTATTGATGTGAAGATCAACGGAGAAAAACTGGACCTGGCCAAATGTAAAGAAGTACGGGGATTCCGTCGGGAACTGAACATGAAAGAAGGCTGGCACCACCGATCGTTCGAAGCTACATTACAGAACGGGACAGAAATCCGGGTGGAGGCCCGCCGCTTCCTTTCCCTGGAAACCGACGAACTGGGCGTTATAAAATATGAAGTCACTCCGTTGAACAGGGAGGCGAAAATAGTTTTCTGCCCTTATGTCGATGCCGGAATTACCAATGAGGATGCCAACTGGGATGAAAAATTCTGGGAACCGCTGGAAACGAGATCGTCCGGAAGGGAAGCTTTTGTTGTGGCACAAACGTTCAAGACGCATTTCCGTGTGGCCACGTTCATGCACAATACCCTTTTTCTGAATGAAAAGGAATTGCAACTTGAGCCGGTAGCTACGGAATCTGCAGAAGACAAAGTGCAGTTTGCCTATGAGGTCCCGGTACAACAGGGAGAGACAGCCACAATTCAAAAACTGGGAGGCTATACCGTTTCTTTTAATCACGATAAGGACAAACTGGTTACCGCCGCACGGCAAGTCATTCAAAAGGCTGCGGAAAAAGGATATGAGGCCCTGCTGAAAGCGCAACAGGATGCCTGGGCCGCAATATGGGAAATGGCAGATATCACCATCGAAGGGGATGTTAAGGCGCAACAGGGTATACGTTTTAATATCTTTCAGTTGAACCAGACCTATCTGGGACGCGATGCACGGCTCAACATCGGCCCCAAGGGGTTTACAGGCGAAAAATACGGCGGAAGTACGTACTGGGATACCGAAGCGTACTGCCTGCCTTTCTACATGGCCACCAAAAACCAGCAGGTGGCACGAAACCTGTTGTCTTACAGGTACAATCAATTGGATAAAGCCATAGAAAACGCTGAAAAACTCGGCTTTGGCAATGGTGCTGCCCTCTATCCCATGGTAACGATGAATGGTGAGGAATGTCACAACGAATGGGAGATCACCTTCGAGGAAATACACCGCAACGGGGCCATTGCCTTTGCCATATACAGGTATTACTGCTATACGGGAGATTACAGCTATATCCCCGAAAAGGGACTGGAAGTGCTTATCGGCATAGCACGGTTCTGGGCGCAACGGGCAACCTATTCCACGGCAAAAGACAAATATGTGATCCTGGGAGTTACCGGGCCCAACGAATACGAAAACAATGTTAACAATAACTGGTATACCAATTACATAGCAAAGTGGTGCCTGGAATATGCTGTGGAGCAGGTGCAGAAAGTAAAGGAAGAATATGTAGCAGACCATTCCCGGATTGTGGCAAAAACGAAGTTGTCTGATAACGAAACAGCACATTGGAAAGAAGTTGTGGGCAATATGTACTTCCCCTATTCCGAAGAACACGATGTATACCTGCAGCAAGACGGTTTCCTGGACAAGGAACTGGTAAAAGTAGCAGACCTGGATGCAGCGCAACGCCCCCTGAACCAGAAATGGTCGTGGGACCGCATATTGCGTTCGCCTTATATCAAACAGGCCGATGTCTTACAGGGGTTTTACTTTTTCGAAGATCATTTCACCCGGGAGGAACTGGAAAGGCACTTCGATTTTTACGAACCGTTTACGGTGCATGAATCGTCCCTGTCGCCCTGTGTGCATTCCATCCAGGCTGCACTTCTCGGAAGAATGGAACAGGCCTATGCCTTTTACCTGCGAACGTCGCGCCTCGATCTGGACGACTATAACAGGGAAGTGAAAGAAGGGTGTCATATCACCTCTATGGCCGGTACCTGGATGAGCATCGTGGAAGGTTTCGGCGGAATGCGTGTAAAGGATAGCGTATTGCATTTCAGTCCGAAGATCCCGGAACAATGGAAAGGCTATTCCTTTAAGATCAATTTCAGGGGACAGGTATTGAAAGTTGATGTCAATGCCAGAGGAACCGGGTTTGCCCTCGAAGGGAACGAATCCCTTACGGTAGTGGTGAACGGAAAACAGGTGATCGTGGAGCCCGGAAATCCGGTAGCTGTTCAATAACTGATGCAGGACTGTAAGATTCAGGACGTATGACGAAATTTTTAGAACGTGACAAAATGCAATTCAGATGGATTTTCCTCGATGTTGTTTCCCATCCGTTTTGACCGGGCGCAATGCATTACCTAAAGGGCAAATCGAGGAAAATCAGGTTCCCTTTAGGGTGAGGAGGAAACTGATTTTCCGATACATCTGAATAAAACAAATTTTGTCATGTACTAAAGACGGATTACGAAATAGTTTTTAAGTCCCGGGTCTTACATCCTATGTCCAAATACGTTTTCAAATGAAAAAGATACTTTATATATTATTTTTTCTGAATGCGGCGCTTCTAACTGCGCAGAAGATAGAAAAAGTAGCCCCCCCCTTCTGGTGGAGCGGGATGCACAGGGATGAGTTACAACTCATGATCTACGGGAAGGATATCGCCCGTTCTACACCGGAAATGAAAGGGGTGACCATCCGCAATGTCCGGAAGACCGAAAACCCGAATTACCTGTTCGTTACCGTAAGCACAAAAGATGTATCCGCAGGGAAATATGAGCTCACACTTAAAAACGGTGGAACAGTAGCGGACAACTACACTTATGAATTCAGGGCAAGGGAAGCGGGCTCGGCATTGCGAAAGGGGTTTGACAGTTCGGATGTTATTTACCTGCTGATGCCCGACAGGTTTGCCAACGGAAACCCGGAAAACGATTCGCATCCGGAAATGGCCGAAAAGGCCGACCGGGATAAACAGGGAGGGCGCCACGGGGGAGACCTGCAAGGTATTATGGATCACCTGGATTATATTGAGGAACTCGGGGCAACAGCGGTATGGAGTACCCCCCTGCTGGAAGACAACGACCCGGAATACTCCTATCACACCTATGCACAGAGCAATGTGTACCGTATAGACCCGCGCTACGGCAGTAATGAAGACTATAAACGCCTGGCAGACGAACTGCACGAACGGGACATGAAACTCCTGATGGATTACGTGACCAATCACTGGGGAGCGGAGCACTGGATGATAAAGGACCTGCCTACATACAACTGGATACACCAGTTCCCCGGCGGCGACAACTCTCAGTTGCCTGAGCAAGATCGAAGAGCCGGCTATGCCAATTCCAATTACCGGATGGAAACACAATATGACCCCAATGCATCGGATATCGACAGGAGGTATTGTGTGGACGGATGGTTCGTTTCTACCATGCCCGACCTGAACCAAAGCAATCCGCTGGTATTGAATTACCTGATCCAGAATGCCCTCTGGTGGATCGAATATGCGGGACTGGACGGTTTTCGGGTAGATACCTATTCCTATAACGACAAAGAGGGTATTGCCAAATGGACCAAAGCCATTACGGACGAATACCCCCATTTTAATATCGTAGGGGAAATATGGCTGCACGACCAGGCACAGATCGCCTACTGGCAGAAGGATAGTAAGATAGGTGCACTTCAGGATTTTAATTCCCATCTTCCCGGTGTAATGGACTTTACCCTGCACGATGCGCTCAGTGTAGTGTTTGATGAAGACAAGGCTTCGTGGGACAAGGGAATGGTAAAAGTGTACAACAATTTTGTAAACGATTTTCTCTATCCGGACATTAATAATGTACTTGTATTCATGGAGAATCACGATACACAGCGCATTAATCATGTGTATGACGGTGATTTGAGAAAATACAAAATGGCTACGGCAGTGATCGCCACAGTCCGGGGTATTCCGCAACTGTATTACGGAAGTGAAATAGGTATGACCGGGAACAAGGACAATGGCGACGGCGATATCCGCCGGGATTTTCCGGGGGGCTGGAAAAGTGATGAGAACAATGCATTCACCGCAAAAGGCCGTACGGAAAGGCAGAAGGAGTACTTCAATTTTACTTCAAAGCTGTTCAGCTGGCGAAAGCAGACCCCGGTAATCCACAACGGGAAAACGAAACACTATCTGCCGGAAAACAATGTGTATGTCTATTTCCGGTATAACGACACCGATACCGTAATGGTTATACTCAATAACAGTAAGGAAACCCAAAATGTGAAGACCGGCCGGTTTCGGGAAAGTATCGGTAATTCAGCAAAGGGAAAAGAGATCATCAGTGAAAAAACCGTGAACCTGGATGAAATTACGATTACCCCCAAAAGCGTAATGATACTGGAACTGGAATAAGGGAGAATTATTAAAACAACACTGTCAAATACAACATACAACATGAAAAAAACAGTCATTTTCGCGGCGATTATGTGTACGCTGGTCGCCTGTAAAAAAGAAGGGAAACAACAGCAGAAAAAAGAGGAACCACAGCAGGAGCCGGCTCCCGTTTCCGATGAGGTGCTGGAAACGGCTGTGATCTACGAGGCCAATATCCGGCAGTATTCCGAAGAAGGAAGTTTTAACGCTTTCACAAGAGATATTCCCGAACTGAAAGAATTGGGGGTGAAAGTAATCTGGTTGATGCCCGTTTATCCCATTTCGTCCACCAAAAGCAAGGGATCGTTGGGAAGCTATTACGCTATTACGGATTATACCAGGGTAAACCCGGAATTCGGAACGCTTGAAGATTTCCGCAAACTGGTCAAAACAGCGCACGATAACGGCATGTATGTCATCCTGGACTGGGTGGCCAACCATACCGGCTGGGATCATGTATGGGTAAAAGAACACCCCGAATATTACACACAGGACGAAAAGGGGAACATCATAGACCCGATAAATCCCGAAACGGGGGAATCCTGGGGATGGACCGACGTGGCCGACCTCAATTACAACAACCGTGAGATGCGTGAGGAAATGATAAAGGACATGCGTTACTGGATAGAAGAGGAGCACATAGACGGCTATCGCTGTGACGTGGCTCATCAGGTTCCCGTGGACTTCTGGGAAAATGCCGCCGACAGTTTGCGGGAAATAAAACCCGTTTTTATGCTTGCAGAAGCCGAACAGCCCGGGTTGCTCGAAAAAGCCTTTGACATGCAGTATGCCTGGGAAGGGCACCATATTTTGAATGAGATCGCACAGGGCAAAAAGAATGTGGGGGACTGGGATGCCTACATGGCTAAAAACGACACCCTGCTGGAAGCCGATGATATTTTTATGAACTTTACCTCCAACCACGATGAGAACTCCTGGAACGGTACGGTTTTCGAGCGAATGGGAGAGGCTGCGGAAACCTTTGCGGCCATGACCTATGCCATTCCCGGGATGCCGTTGATCTACAGTGGACAGGAATACGATATGGACAAGAGATTGCTCTTTTTTGAAAAAGATACGATCATTAAGAAAAAAGGGCAGTTCTACCCGTTATACCGGAAACTCGGAAAGCTGAAAAATGAAAACAATGCACTGAACGGCGGGAAAAAGGCCGCCGCATACAAGCGGTTTTCCACTTCCGATGATGAAAAGGTACTGGCTTTTGCCCGGGAAAAAGAAGGTGACCGCGTAATTTTTATCGCCAATCTGTCTGACGAACCGTTGCAGTTTACGGTAGCAGCCGAAGGCAGTTACGCGGACTATATGAATGGAAAGGATATGAAAATCGATGCGGAGACCACTTACGATTTTGAACCCTGGGAATATTTGATTCTTACCGGAAAATAAGGACTTCCCGGACGAAAGATTTAAACCCGCAGAACATGGATAGCCTGCGGGTTTTTTGTTGCCGTACCGGAAAGTATGCGTATAAAGCATTTTTTTGTGTATCTTCAAACATCAAAAAGCGATAAGAGATGCGACGGTTTACATTCTTCCTGTTTTGGGTCCTGCTTCTGCTTACAGGGTGCACTGTTCATGACGACGTGATGGTCATAGGCCATCGGGGGGCGATGGGATATGAGACGGAAAACACCCTCGCATCCGTGCAAAAAGCACTTGACCTCGGTGCGGATGCCGTGGAGATTGACGTATTCAGGATACGGAGCGGAGAACTGGTGGTTTTTCACGATCAAAAGGTAGACCGGCTCACTAACGGAGGAGGCAATATAGAAGAATACGATATCCTGGATGTAAAATCCCTGTTACTCGAAGGCAATCACAGGATACCCATTCTCCAGGACGTGTTGAAACTGGTAAACAGGCAGTGTATACTGAATATCGAACTCAAGGGTACTGACATGTCGGCAGAGATCGATCATGTATTGCGTTATTACGTGGATAAGGAAGGGTGGCAGTATGACGATTTTATCGTATCCGGTTTTAAGTGGAACGAGTTGACCGAACTCCGAAAACGCAACCGGAACATACCGATAGCCCTGCTCACCGGTGAAGATCCTCTGGATGCCATTGGACCGGCAAAACGCCTGGGTGCCGTAGCGATCAATCCCGAATATACACAGCTTACCGAAGAAAATGTACAACAGGTGCAAAACTCGGGCTTTAAGGTGTTTGCCTGGACCGTAAACGATCCGGAAGATATTGCGAAAGTCCGTAAAACGGGGGTAGACGGTATTATTACGGATTTCCCGGACCGGGCAAGATAGTAAAGTGTGGTGTGCCACATTCCGGCAGGGTATTATCATTATTTGTAATGCATTCATAATCAAAACTAATACGGCAATATAAAATTTGGAAGAATATTTGATTAAATTTGCATTGTAAACCTGATAGGAAATTAAAATTTTATATTATGGCATTAGAGATCACAGACGCTACTTTCGAAGAAGTAGTATTAAAAAGCGATAAACCGGTTATGGTAGACTTCTGGGCAGCCTGGTGCGGGCCTTGTAGAATGGTTGGCCCGATCATAGAGGAAGTAAGTTCCGAATATGAAGGAAAGGTTGTTGTAGGAAAGGTCGATGTAGATGCAAACCAGGAGTTTGCCGCGAAGTACGGAGTGCGTAACATCCCTACGGTATTGGTTTTTCAAAACGGTGAAGTTGTGGGAAGACAGGTAGGTGTGGCACCTAAGGCAACCTACACGGAAGCACTGGATTCGTTAATGTAACATTAGTGAATCATATATAACAGATTGAAAAAGGTTTGGCTCGCGGCCAAACCTTTTTTATTTTTATAGACATTTACTCACTAAGTGAGATTTAAAATGCTCAGACGCTTGCGTCGAAATACTTTTTTTCGGGTTTTCCGATTTATACCTCGTGTCCCGATAATTATTGGGATTGCCCCGAGGTAGTTGACTTTAATACGGTATCGTGGATATACAGAACGAATTAAATAACGTACAGCTCTTTAAAAATCTCAATCTGCTGGCCAATCAGGTAGTGGAGGGGTTTATCAGCGGAATGCATAAAAGCCCTTTTCACGGGTTTTCTTCCGAATTTGCAGAACACAAGATTTATAATCCCGGCGAGAGTACAAGGCATATAGACTGGAAACTGTTTGCCAAGACAGACAAACTGTATTCCAAGAGTTATGAAGAAGAGACCAATTTACGTTGTCATATCATTATAGACAATTCGTCTTCCATGTATTATCCGGAAATCAGGAATTTGTCGGTAACCTCATTGAATAAAATCGGTTTTTCCGTATTGGCTTCCGCCGCCTTGATGAACCTGCTGAAACGACAGCGCGATGCCATGGGCCTGAGTATATATTCGGATACATACGACTTTTACGCACCCGAAAAGGGGAGTAACCGTCATTATCAGATGCTGCTGAAGGTTCTGGAAGATATAGCAGGACGTATTGAAAAAGAAAGGGCTACAAAAACATATACCTATTTGCACCAGATCGCTGAAAAGATACACCGCAGGAGTATGATATTCCTCTTTACCGATATGTTCCAGGACGAAACCGGGGAGGAAGAGTTGTTTGATGCCCTGCGCCACCTGAAATACAACAAGCACGAAGTGGTATTGTTTCATGTCATGGACAAATCCAGCGAATATCTCTTTGAGTTTGATAACCGCCCCAAGCGGTTTGTCGATGTGGAGACCGGAGCGCATATCAACCTCTATGCAGATAACATAAAAGAGGAATATAGAAAGGCTGTGGAAGCCTATAAAGAGGAGATAAAATTAAAAGCGGCCCAGTATCGTATAAAATATGTGGAAGCGGACGTACGGCAGGACCTGGAAAAAATTTTACAGACCTACCTGATTGAAAGACAAAAGTTTATTTGACGGTTGGAAATTAACCTTCATTTTTTTAGGGAAAACATTTGCGGAATTAAAAATGGGGTGTATATTTGCATCCGCAATACGATAGAGGTCCGGTAGTTCAGCTGGTTAGAATACATGCCTGTCACGCATGGGGTCGCGGGTTCGAATCCCGTCCGGACCGCCAAAAACAAAAAAAAGCTCCTTATTGCGGGGCTTTTTTTGGCACTTAAAGTTTAGTTGTGTTGTTTAGGGTAGATCCCCTGATCTATCCAGGTTTAGTAGTTAGACCAATGAAAGGCTTTTCCGCCGCGGGCGGAGGGCTTTTTTTGTTTCAGGGCGTTTCCTCTTTAAGAAATTATAAATTTTTCACTTCTTTAAACACACTTCCGGTTTTTTTCTTAGATTCCCGGTTTCTAAACAAAACAACCTATGGAAAATCAGATTCAGGACAAAATCATGTTAAGTGATTTAACGCTGGCCGATCGCGCCGCATTTTATAAGAAAACCTATGCCCATGTGGCAGGAGGGGTGCTGGCTTTTATTCTTTTTGAATATCTGTTATTGCAGAGTGAGACCATTGTACAGTTTGCCTTGTCTATGACAGAAGGCTACCGCTGGCTTTTAATGCTGGGCGGCTTCATGTTTATCACCAATTATGCGGAAAGTACCGCTTTGAGGACTGCCGATAAAAACAAGCAGTATTTGGCTTACGGCATTTATATTTTAGCCGAGGCCTTTATTTTTGTGCCTTTGATTTATATCGCTGCATATTATCTGGAGTCCGGGCCGGAAATACTTAATCAGGCCGCTATAGTGACCCTTGCCTTGTTTACCGGATTATCCGCCATAGTTTTTCTGACCAGGAAGGATTTCTCATTCCTGAAAACCGGATTGGTCATCGGTTTTTTTATTGCTATCGGATTGATTATTGCCGGGACGATCTTCGGATTTAACCTCGGTCTTTGGTTTTCGGTCGGAATGTGTTTATTGGCGGGCGGAGCCATACTTTACCAAACTTCAAATCTGGTGAATAAATACGGCAAAGAAGATTATATCCCCGCAGCAATAGGATTATTTGCATCTCTTATGTTGTTGTTCTGGTACGTACTCCGGATTTTTTCGCGGGATTAATTTTCCGGCAATGCAATAGATTGTGCAGGAATATGTTGTAAAATCCTTCAAGTTGTGTATTTATTATACATAAAACGAATTGTTTCACACCGAATAATTACACACTTTACTGAGCTGTATTTTTTTGTTTGATTGTAAGTATCTGTTAACCAGTATATTGATTTTTGTTGTTAATACTGGCATTAAAATTTCAGTATTTAAAGCACAAGACAGACACTAAGTTTAACTTTAAAATTTTACAATCATGAAAAAATTATTTGTAGCAGCAGTTTTGGTTTTAGGAGGATTTGCCACCCAGGCAGCAACAACTGTAAATAGTGATGGTATAGCTATTGTAGCAAGCCAGGAAGAATTCAAGGAAATAGCGGTAGAAGAAGTGCCTGAAGCCATCTCGGCTGCTTTGGCAAAAGACTACAAGGGGGCCACCATCTCCAAAGCTTATGTGAACGAAGCGAAAGAGTACAAGCTCGAAATCGCCATGGGTGATAAAACAGGTGTACTTTATGCCAATGAAAGCGGAGAATGGATACAGAAATAATTGTATATCCTTGTCCTTAAGAGCTTGTTTAAAAAGGGCATTTTTCTCTACAATAAATTCTTTTTAAATAAGCTCTAATGTTAAGGCAAGCCATAAAAGATCGTCTGAAATTATTTTTCAGGCGATTTTTTATTCAGGCCATCGAATTCATAACGTATGATAAACCATAAAACGCTTCGCGGAGTAAAGCGGGCGGACCAAAAGGAAAGGCCCGGAACCCCGGTTCTCGGTCAAAGAGTTGAAATCGGGGGCAAGGATCAAAGGTTGTGGGGTTTTGATTTGTTGTAGGTTCCCGTTTTGGTTTTGCCACGGATACACGAATGTTTTTTGGGTTGAATGTTGCAAGTGAGGTTGTGTTTTGGTTATTCAGGCATCACGCAATAACTCAGTACCTCCATTAACTCCATAACCTGTTGTTAACCCGACAACAAGACCATAATTTTTCACATTATGCAAAGGCTGCAATAAATGACGCTCAATTGAGGCAATACAACCGCTGTAACAAAAAGGAACCATTTCATAAATCGCAAGTCGTATCTCTCATGTCCCGCTGTCTTAGGTCCGAACGTCCACAATATCCACAACTTTTAGGAATGATCGCGAAAACCGGATTTTAAGAATGATGAAGCCATGGGACCGGCAGAAAAGGAAATTAAACCGGATGAAGGGCCCGACCTGACAGCCATAAATCAAATATATGATTGTCAGGTGATGATTAAACTCATGTTATAATAGTTTCCGGATGAGGTTATGAGGCAGATAAAATCGCAGAATGACCTGTTATAATACTTTTTTCTTCTAAAAATGTCTCCGGAAGGACAATTTCTTTTTAAGACATATTTTACGGATATTCTCCGGGATTTCAGGCGTTTTGTGTAGCTGACCAAAGAATAATTCCTACACAAAAAAACGGAAAGACAACACTTTCTTAACACCGGACTTTGTATAATACATTCACATTTAATATCTTGCAGACTGTTTTATAACTCAATATTTGATTTGGTATTTTTTATTTATTAACCTTAATTTTTAAATTTTAGTAGTATGTCATTTAAAGCAACATTAAGCGTAGGCGGAAAAAAAGTAAACATTTTAAGCGCCAACTACGATCTGGCACAGGAAGTAGATGCCACAGGACGACCTTCTTCGGTAACC
This sequence comes from Sinomicrobium kalidii, assembly GCF_021183825.1. Classification (GTDB taxonomy): domain Bacteria; phylum Bacteroidota; class Bacteroidia; order Flavobacteriales; family Flavobacteriaceae; genus Sinomicrobium; species Sinomicrobium kalidii. The sequence continues at coordinate 3,445,260 of NZ_CP089211.1, forward strand.
CGGGGAGGGCGCATGAACCTTACCGTAGAATCCACCGGAGACTCTTTCTTCTTTGAGTGGATGACCAATAATTTCGAACGCAAGAACGGTGTGATCACTTACATTAAGCGCGACACCGACGCCAAACTTCGCGAAGTGAACTTCACCGAGGGTTACCTGGTGAAATACAAGGAAAACTTCGATCACAGTGGTGATAACCCCCTGACGGAGACCTTTACCATATCCTGCCGTATGATATCCAGCGGAGGTGGTGAGCATATCAACGAATGGGTATAAAACCATTCCCAAACTTATTGTAATAAGCGATCAGATCAAATATTACAAAAAAGGGGATGGTGAACAGCCTTCCCCTTTATTTACCCTATCCCCCTAAACCAATTATCAGTCCCCAAACTTTTTTCTTCTCTTTGGAAAGAGGAGAGCCTGCTTTTGCCTATACGGAGTTGTCCTTCCCCGGTTTTTTCGCAATATTGTGCGAAGAGCCGTACCTGTATTAAAAAAAATACTGGGTTTCAGGGATATGGGATGACAAGATAAAACCGTATTTTTATAAAGAAATTTAACACAATCTGGATTGAAATAATACTTTGATTATGAGTTTTTTATCAAAACTAACCATAGACGGCGAAGAAATGGTCGTACTGCGGTACAGGATGTCCATGGTGCAGGATACGGACCATAGCGACAGGCCTGCGGCCGATCCCAGGGGCGGGCGCATCCGGGTGCTGGTAGAGCTGACCAAGAGTACATCGCTTTTCGATTGGATGCGCAATCCGAGCCAGGTAAGGGATGGGAAATTCGTGTTCTATCGCCGGGACGGGATGTCCAAAATGAGAGGGCTGGAATTCAAAAAAGCCTATTGCGTAGCTTATGAAGAAGCCTTTGACTCCGATGATTCCCTGCCCATGCGTGCAGAAATAACCATTGTGGCCAAAGAGATCAATATCAACGGTTCGCGGTTTGATAAGAACTGGCCGCCAACATTGTAATCAACTGTAAGGACTAAAGAATATTATGGATGTAAACGTACATTCAGTTAGAGATGCGTTAGGGGTAATAGATAGTTTGACCCGTGTAGGTTACAGTGGAGTGTTGAATTTAACGTTTCATGAGGAGGGAAGGTGGCCCTGGCGTATTCATATAAGGTCTTTTATTTCTTCTCCGACAACAGGGATTTTTTTTAAAGGAGATGGAAGGGGGCCTTCTACGGTTTCCGAAGACGAAGGTGTCTGGTCAAGAGTCCGTTCTACTTTTGTCGTTGACCCTTCACAGGGCTCAATATCTGAATTGGAGTTTGAAAGTGACCCCACTATATTTTATGGAATTCCCGGTACTACACCCGGTTATCATATTCCTCCCGATATTGATGTTGGTCGTCCAACAGCATCGATTTCTAACAGGAGTTTCGGTGAAGGAATAGCATTATTTGATTTTCATCATTATGGCAAAGATCCGCTTACACCCGGCTTTGTAACTCCAAGCCTCGATGTACACTCTACACTATCTGTAACAGAAGATATTGAGAATGGTGTGTTAACTGTAAAAGGGTCGTTTACAGGCGATAGTTTTCCAAGTGCTGAAGCTTTTGTAGTGGACCAATCCGGGATGACCAAAGTGTTTTTAGGTACGTATCAGGAAACCGGGGGGGTGCACAGTCTTTTCGGAGATAACAAAAACCCGCTGTTTAACGTGGATATGCAGATTATGTTTGACGATGCCGGAAATTTTACCGGTGTTCGTGAAGGAACCCAAACCTATACTGTCGATGAATGGAATAAACATATTCAGGATGAATTTTAAAACCACCTTTCCGCTGTTGTTGCTTATGGCGTTACCCGTTTTTACGGCTTGTTGGCAAACCGGCGAAGAATCCGTATTTGTAGTCCCCGAAAATTACACAGGATACGTTTTAGTTATTTATGGCCAGGAAAATGGGGCAGAAGAAGAGTACAGGGATAAGGCCCGCGTATACCGAATACCTTCAAACGGTATATTGTTGTCCAGGTTTCCGGATAACCCGGGTTGGTCGGGTTTCCCGAAATTTTACAAAGGTACTATAGCACCGGAAAACGAGATTCCGTTTGTTACGGAAATTAAGGATATACCGACAGATCAAACATCGGCTTTTGGTGGTTCTGCCGGTGGCGCAAGCAGGGATCTTGAAGGAAAAGATGTAGTCAGGTATATCAAATATTATATCGGAACTCAACCGGAGATAAAGGAGTCCATAAAAGAATTGGATACGCTTGATATTGTGAACCTGGTCAGTGAACAATAAATCAGGCAGGATTTATAAAATAAATATTGTGCTTTTTGTTTCGACAGGCAGTTGATTTATGGAAAGAATTATCGTTTACATCATAATCGTTAGTTTGTTTATGGGTTGTACAGCACAAAACAATTCGTACTATCCGAGGGGAAGTGTGAAATTACGGGATGTTATTACCGATGAGAAATGGATAACGGCATATTATAATCTTCCTTCGGAGACCGTTTATTACTCCCCGGGTATAGATCATGTATATAAAGAAGGGGATAAACAGTTTGAGATCCGTGTGGTCAGACAAAAACTAAAAGCAAAGCTAACAGTGATGGCGGAAAGCGAACTGTTGAAGAATACAAAGGATAGTCTACTGGTTAAGGATTACGGGATCAATACGTATGTAGTGAAAATACCTAATGATCTTCGTCTGAATACGAATAAGAACAGTATTAAGGTGTCTGACTAAAATAAGAGAAAACACCTTGAAACTCAAAATAAACAGAACTTAAATAAAATAATTTACCCATGGCCATTCAAACAAATATCAGGATCAGTATCAATGGGGAACTTCTTTTAAAGTTCTCCAAATTAGTGATTAAACAAAATGTAATAGGCCACCATGCATTCTCCATAAAACAACATCTGCCTAAAGAGTTCATATCACGTGCCATTGATAAAGCCCAGGATTATATGGGGCAGCCCGTTCATATAGAAGTTCAGCCCAAAAACCTTAAAAACCAGACAACTCCTCTGGTTTTTAAGGGGCTTGTTACAGATGTCTGGTTGGACCGCAGCCGCGGAGCAGCCGGTGAAGTTGTGATCTCCGGAACCAGTCCTACCGTAAAACTTGACGGCGTGCCCAATACCCGGTCTTATCTGGGTAAGGAACTGTCTTCAATAGTGCAGGATACCCTGGGATCACATAAGGAGAGCATGAAGCTCAACCTGCAGATCAGCAGGGACACCGCGCTGGACTATACCGTACAGTACAAAGAAAGTGATTATGCCTTTCTGTGCCGTATGGCCCGGAAAAAAGGAGAGTGGTTTTATTACAACGGTACGGAACTGGTTTTCGGAAAACCGCAGTCCCGGACGTTCTCCCTGATATACGGGCAGAATGTTACCCGGTTTAACCGCCGTATGAGCATAAAACCCATGGGCTTTCAATATACGGGGTACGATCCGGAATATGCACAGACACAGAAAGCAGGTTCCGGAGAAGTGGGGTATGAAACACAGGGACTTGCCCAAAGCATGTTCCGGACTTCGAGGAAGGTGTTCCCGGATAATGGTGCTGCAATGTACTACCACCATCCCATAAGTGCAGGTAATGCCCAGAGCCATCTGCACGACAGGATCAGGACCCAGTTGCATGGCCGTGCTGCCGGCCTGGTGGTGGCCAGGGGCATTTCTACCGAACCCGGTTTGCGTATAGGAGATATTGTCAATGTCAAGGAACCCATGTTCTCCCTCACCGGCGATCTGGCCGACGGGGTAAAAGAAGACACTTTCGGGAATTACTACGTGACTTCGATCACCCACATGTGCGATGAGACCGGAAATTATACCAATGAGTTCAGTGGTGTCCCCGATACCGTGGAAGCCCCGCCCTATACCGATGTGCTGAACCCTCCGCTTGCGGAAACCCAGCCCGCCGTGGTGACTGATAATAACGATCCCAAAGGCCTCGGGCGTGTTAAAGTAAAATTCCACTGGGATTATGAAAGCCCATGGATACGGATGGTACAACCGCACGGCGGGGGAAGCAAAGGTTTTTACTTTATCCCCGAGGTAGGGGAAGAAGTACTTGTGGCCTATGAGGGCGGCAATGCCGAAAAGCCGTATATCGTGGGGACCATGTACAATGGCAATCAGAAAAGTGGGTATGCCACAGCCAATAACGACCTCAAGGTCATACACAGCCGTAGTGGGACCAGGATCAAGATGAACGATGCCGAAGGCAGTATTTTTATAGAAGACCCATCGGGCAATACATGGTTTATGGACGGACAGGGAAACATTGAGGTCAGCGCTCCGAAAAATGTTTCCATTCGCGCCGGGGAGAACATGTCGCTTACGGCCGGAAAAACACTTACCGCAATTTCGGGGGATGATACCAGCATCACCGCCGGCAAAAACCTCAAGGAAACCGCTACAGCCGATTACAGGCTGCAGGCTGCCAATATCACGGAAATATCAGACGGAGAATTCCGGTCGCAGGCCGATACCATTAATAATGTGGGGCGGTCCGAGATGAGCTCCATGAGCAATGAAGGCGTCATGAACAACCACGCAAAATCAAAAATTAACAACAATAGCGGGGAAAAAGGAAACCTGTTTTAGTTATGGGAGTGATTACTAAAATAGCCCTGGGGAAATTTATCAGGATAGCCCGGGGAGATATTAATAATTATGCGGATGTCATCAATCAGTCGGCTGCGATCTCCATTAACGAAACTGCCGATGAAGGGATATGTTTCGGCGAACCCGAAGATCCGCCTCCCGGGGATGTATTTGTAATGGATGCTTATTTTGCCGAGAGAGTTGTTGATACAATAGAAACAGACGAAGAAGGGGAACCCTTTTCTTATGCTTTTAATTTTGATAATACCATTACCGACTCCAATAAAGAAACGATTGCCGCTGTCATAGTAGAAAATTCCGAAGAAGAACTTGCTGAAAGAAATGAATACTTACGTCTTTCAGATGTAGTAAATACCTTGGAAAACAAAACATATGAAGCTAATCAGGATATAGAGCTGCCAACAAAAAAACTAAAAGAGAGCGTTAGTTTCAATAAAATCTCATCCGCTTCCTTAGAAAAAGAAGTGTATATAGTGGCAGAACATTTTGGTGCCGTAAATTGTGTACAGGTAACCCTGAAAGAGAAAGAAACCATGCTTGCTGATGGGGGAGCATTACCTGTGTTAGTAGATGAAAATGAAGTCACGACTATAGAACTCGGAGAACCGGAAGAAGAAGAGCTGAAGGGAGCCTATCGTTACGCTAAAATAAAACTCCGCCCCAAAGATGATGATAAATTAAAGGAATGGCAGGAGAAGTTACAGGAAAAAGAGATCGTGGCTTACAATGATACTGTCAATCAAAGAAGTGTCTCGCCCGAAGTTTTTGGACCGATGAGCCCGATAGGGATGGAACCCATATACGGAGAGACCGTAAGGAGTTTGATCTCTATTGAAGTAGAGGCAGAAGCAGAAGGCGAGGTGAATTATTGTGGTAAAGACAGGAGTAATACGTTTTTGAATGAAGAAGGGGAGTGGTTTGAATTGGGCGTAGCACAATGCTATTGCAATAGAGATTTGACAGAAGAAGAAGTGAAAGAAGTTATCATTGCTTTGCGTAAGTCAGAGTCTTCCGTTTACACAGGAGATAACAAAGAAAATCTTTTTTGGAAATCTAATTGTGATATACCTTCATCAGATAAATCTTTTGCAAGATTTACGGAAGAATTAAATAGCACATTTAATACTTATGATATAAATACATGTATTAGGAAAATTCATTTTTTAGCTCAAATATATCACGAAACAGATAGATTAAGAACGTCAGAAGAATATAATACTTCAGCAAGTTATGCCCCATATATAGGAAGAGGGTTAATGCAACTTACCTGGGAGAGTAATTATAAAATTTATGGGGCTTATAGTGGTGTTGACTGTGTTGAAGATCCTGAAATTATAGGGAATGATTTGTTTAATGCTTGTGATTCAGCAGGATGGTTTTGGAAGCAGGGAAAGGTGTTAAGTGAAGGAGAAACATGGTCTCCCCCGTCAAGTGCTCCCAGTTATGTAACAAATGTTAACCCAAGTTATTCAAAGGATATAATATCTTATGAAGATGATGGAGAGACAAAAGAATATGGTACTGTTGATTTTAACTTAATAGCAGATGATGATTATGTAGATGTTATTAGTTGGTTAGTTAATGGAGGGAGCAATGGATTACAGGAGAGAAGGGATTACGTAGATGAATTAAAAGAAATTTTTAAATATGAAACGGACTGTGAAAATAACAGGTAAGATAATTTTCTTCTTAATATTTTGCGTGGCTGGATGTAGAGGCAACCAAAAAGGTATAGAGTATTTTGAAGACAATAGCGATTATTTCATAAGAGAAATAGATGTTGATAAAAATGGTACTTTAGATAAAGTCGTAAGTTCTGAGAAATATAAAGGTAACGAGTTGTATTTCTTTGTAAATAAGGGGGGGGGATATCAAATGATGTTGGAAAGTATAAACTTTTCAGAAGATGGAGGCAGGATAATAGGAGATATTGAAAAAGTAGAAGATAATGAAGAACTGTTAAGGATACATACTTTTTTCCCGGATGGAGGAACCGATGAAGCATACTATTATGTGACTTACATTAATAGTAAATGGATTTTAACTAAAACCCGATATATAAATAATTATTGGCAGGAGGATGATGCTAAAACTTATGTTTGTGATGTCATTCAGGGGTTAAATATGAAAGATTTATTGAACCCTGAAGCGGCCAAAATGATTAAACAAATTCCGGATAGGTCCGAAAGAGAAAGAGTATGTAAAGTTCAGGATGCTGCAAAAGAAAAATTGACAAAACCCGGGGTTGAGTCGGATTCGCTGGTATATGAGTTAAATAATGAGTTGAAAGCTGTTGTAAAACAAAAGGATTTAAGACTTGTAGACAAAACAGGTAAACTATTAGGCGAAAACAATAGCATCATAAGGATTACCGATGAAAGTGGAAATTGCTTTTCCGAAGGTTTCAGAACAATAGTCAGTAAAGGAGATTACTTTACTGTAGAACAACAAAATTGTTCGAACAAATATATAATTGATGAGTATATTACATTTAAATATGACTCCGTAACAAAGAATTATATGCTGCATAAGTTGGGATTTGTTTATAGTGATAAGGCAAACCCCGATACATTGGAAAAAGAGAAAATATTCTCTGCAAAAGATTTTGGAAAAATAAAGTTCAGCGAGTTTAATCTGGATTCGGTTTATACCGAATATGTAAACAAGTAGATATCCTGCTGAAGAACCCGAAACACCAATATAAAAGAACCGGAAAATAAAATATGAACAAAACCCTACATTATGGTGTGAAAATACAATATAAAACAAAAGGCCATGAGTTACAGGAAACCAGGAAAAAAACAATACAGTACATCGTTAAGGTCAGGTACCGGGAAGATGACAGGGGAGAACTGTTGTGTACTCTAAACCGTGAAGGATTTGCTGTGAACGGCAAGCTGGTGTACCGGCTTATGGATGTGCTGGCCGAACGATGTGTAAAGATACTATACCCTTTTGTTTTTAAAGTAGGACGGTCCGGGATGATGCTGGGCGTGGAAAACCTGGAACAGGTACAGCGAAGATGGGTAAAAGCCCTGCCGGAATTGCGACGGGAATACACAGGGGAAGAAGCCAATGCTTATTTCGAGAGTGTAACAAAAAGCCTCTCTTCCCTGGAAAATTTCAGGCAGGCCATAAAAAGGGACATGTTTTATTACCTGTTTTTTGTGCAGCAACCCGTGCAGGACAATGAAGAAGCCCGGTTGCGTTTACCCCTTATTCCCGGAGAACCGGCCACGGTTTTTGAAGGAAGACAAACGGTCCGGAGTGTTGGCGACAGTAATCGTGTCCTGCTCCGGTTCAGCGGAAAATGTGAAGCCGGGAAGATACGTCACCGGAGTAAGGTGAAAGAGGGGCATCTGGAATTAAAATATACCTGGGATCTGCAGGATTTTGACCTGAGAAAAGCAGAAGGTCAGTGTTACCTTGTCACAGGAAAAGAAAAAGAGATTTCGTTTAAAATAACACGGTTATGAGCAGTGGAAAAATAGTATGCCAGGGCGCTATGTGCGAATGCCAGTACGGGGATTTCCCCGATACCTTAAAAGTGGTAAGCAAACACAAGGAATACGTGAACGAAACCGATGGCAGTGAAAAAATGATCGCTACCAGTATGGACATCGGGCAACCCTTTGAAAAGAAAACCTTCGGGCAATGCAAACTGCAGCCCACACCCGGGGGATACAAACCCTGCCAGATACAGGTAACCGAGTGGAAAGATTTTTATGAAAAAGTGACCCTGAGCAACGGAGGTAACGTACTTACGGAGAAAAGTAAGGCCGTGTGCCCCATAGCGGGAGCACCCTGTATCAGTATTACTTTTCACGGGCAGACGGCATCGCCGACATCCCGGCAAACGGAAGAAAAGGATGAGGAAACACACGCTATGCTCAATCCCTTTGCAGCACCTCCGGGCAAACAGGAAAAGAAAGTTAAACACCATATAAGTGCCGAATAATGAGTAACTGGATATCCCTGTCAGACCCGTCTTCCGGAAACAGTGTGGTAGAGACTTCACGCCACGGTTATACCATTTTTGAAGTTCGCATGGGGCAGAAGGCCCGGTTTCAATTGAATGTAGACCGCATACGTTACCTTCAGTCCCGAAGGCATATGATTTATTTTGTAGCCCAGGGGATAGATAATTTTGGCGAGGAGACCTGGTTGGAATGGAACAACGGCCCTGCACCTATGGCCCTGCACGAGTATTTTAATCATTTGAACGGGGGAAGCGAAGATTATACTCCCGATACGGTCAGGCAAATAGGACGCAACTACATCACTGCTTTTAAAGTGGGGGAAGATGGCCGTGTGGATTGGAATACGCCCAAATATCCTTCGTATGAACCTAAGGAAAAAGGACATGGCGTATGGCTGGAAGGGTTGTATTACTATCCCGAATGGAACAACATGGGAGCCTTTATTATCGGGGTAGAGCAGCCCCAGGTAGTTTCGTTGTTTGCCAGGGTACGTAATTATGCAAACTACGATCCGGATGAAAATTTTATTTCAGAAGATACGGGGAGTCTGCAAAATGTAAAATACGGCGAGACCATAGACCTGCATATAGAAACCCATCGTATAATTCCCGGCAGGTATTCGGCCGAGGTGGAAATACTTCATCAGGGGACACGGGTGTACAACGGTAAAAAGCGATTCCCGCTTGAAAACTATGCGAATCCGAATAATCCCGCCCTGGAGTACAACCTCGAAATGAAGGAATCCCTTTTTGTAGATCCGGCATGGAAACAGGCAACGGGTCATCCGGACGGAGCAACACAAACCTACACGGTGAGGTTTACGTTCAGTCCCGGCGACGTACTGGAAAACCGTACGGAAATGGACGGAGGGCTGGCCCCGGGAAGCCCGGTGGTAAAAGAATTTGACCTGGAGATCACCACAACAATTTTCGATTTTATATTGCCCAAACTGGGTGTTACTCCCCAGATCGTAAGTGTTCAGGAAGAAACCCTCGAACCCATTGAGCACGAAGAATGCCGTTTTACAGCCATCGAGGTGGCCGTAAAAGACCAGGACCCGGTAGAAATACTGAGGGAGAACACAGAACAGGGAACCTTGACCGCCAACCTGGTCAACCCGGTCATTCCGGTAGTTGCGGGAAATGGTGACGATAAGGAAGTCACCATACAGCTCGAAGGAGTGAATACGGAAGAATGCGGGGAGGACCCGTCGCATCATAACAACATATTTGTTTACGATGAAGCCGTTGGCGAATGGTCGCCGGAAGAAAGCGGGGACAAACTTGTGTTGAAGCCGAAGTATGAGTATCCCGATGGAATGTCAGGTGTCAATAGCACCTCTGACGTTAATGTTGACTTGCTGGACATCCGAAATGTATTAGAATATATATGGCCAATTAATGATTCATTAATACAGGGTCACACATTAAGTGTTTCAACCTGTAGATATACCAGGGAAATCAACTTTAGTGTATATCCTGATATTAAATGGGAGTTGGCAGTGGAATTTATAGTTAATCAATCTAACTATAGAGCGGTAAATATGCCATCTGGGAATATTTTCGCAAGGCATCAGGAAAAGTCGAGGGAGGCCGGATATAGAAGATGGCTAATGAATCGGCGGGGAAGAGTCCCGATAACGATAGGGGTTGGCCTTTCTGCCGAATGGAATAACGGGAACTCCAAAAGAAGTTTTACTAATGAATTTGCGGACAGAATACAATTGGCTGGAGAAATGGTGGCCAACTCTGTTAACATTTTACAGGAAGCTATTAATTTTGCTCGAGGAGTTGCGCAACAAACAGCGTTACCGGTAGGTTTTGATATCCGATATCCTAAATTTGCGATTGTAGGTAAATGGTACTTAGAGAGAATAGATAATAGAACTGCTGCAAACATAGTCGGTGAAATTGGTTTTGGGTTTAAACCTTTAATAGGGGCAGAAGTAGTAATAGATATTATTGGAGCTGCAATAGCAATGGCTTCTTATGGGGCTACAGGTAACCCTGCGGCAGCTCGGATCATAAATAATTTCAGGAGGGGTTTGGATAGATTAGGTGCCTCTGTGGTATTTGAAGCATCCTTTTATGGTGAATTGGAAATTGCGGTTGATGCTCTGAAAATTGATGCTGTTCGTGGGATTGATATGCAGGGGAAATCAACTATAGGAGGGAAAATGGGAGTTACTATTGTATTAAGTATTAATGCAGATATAGGTCAAGCCAGTGGGGCGAACTTTGTCCCTATTGATGTTTCTTTCAGGGCCGCAGCTCGAGCTCACGGATTTTTTGGAGGAGAGGTTGTATTAGATTCTGATGAAGAAGGGGTCTTTATTCAGCCAACATTAAAGTTTTCCGGCATTACTCTTTCCGTGTTGATCGAAGGGGAAATAGGTTGGTGGAAGAGTGATTTTCGGGTAGAAGAAAAAGTAGTAGATAAAGGAGATTTACCTTTGGAAAAAAAATATTTCACAAAATAATATAAAAATGAATGATTTTGAGAAGCCTTTGTATTCAATCTATCCAACAATATATTGTTCAGGTTCTGTATATGTAAATGATGTTCCCGTAGTGGATTGGTATGGAGAAAAGACCAAAGGAGAAGGAGGGTACGCTGGTGATGTCATAATTAATCAGGCTTTGCTCCAGAGTGGTAAACATAAGATAGTAGGAAAATTGTTGCCGAGAATGGGGCAAGAGTCTCTGACTGAAAGAGATGTTATGATGATAGATTTTTATTGTGCAGAGGCAGACCGGGATAAATGGAAAGAATCGAGAATTAAATTTCATCCTAAAATAGAATCGCCCTGGGATGGATTAACTGAAAATATAAAACATCCTTATTTCGAAATTGAAACCGAGATAGAAGTTGAGCTTCCTTTTGTATTGGACGGATGGCAAAATTCTGTGAATTTAACCGATTTCGATGAAGTGGAATTATTTCAGGAAGTGCTATCCTATTATAGGCAAATTCAGGGTATATTACAGATACACGATGCACCAAGATTTTTGGAATTGTCAAGAGAAAAAATGAAATTGCAGGAACAAGCATTTTATTTTTCAGAGGAGAGAAAAGAAAGTTTCAAACAAAGTGCCGCCAAATTATTTAATCAAAATTTGGAGGTAGAGCCATTAAATGAGGATGAACTTGAAATGCAGATAATGGGAAACGGTAAATTGGTAAGATTAATGAAAAGAAATGGTGGCCAACCACTTCAATTCAAAAGTCCGGATATAAAGAAACAAGGCAATATTGAATTAGAAGTTAAACTGCACATGCGATCTCAAGGCAATGGTCTAAGTATTATTTAATTTATGAAGCGGAGAGGGTTTATATTAAAAACTGGCTGCGGGACCTTGGGTGTGTTGTTGTCAGGCACTTTGATTGGTTGTTCAAATGATAGTGCGATTTCTTTGAAAGATCTCTTAGGAGGGGGGCATGAGAAATTTTTAGATAATAAATTCCCGAGAATAGGAGGTGAAAAATTCTCTTACTACATATTAAAAAAAGGGAATTTTCATCATCAAAACTTTAATGGTGAGAAAGTATTTATTTTTTGCCAAAAGGAAAATATCATCGGGTTTACAATACAAATAAAAGGGAATGATGCTGTAAATTCGGTTCTTGACGAATTGGATAAAACATATTCAAATAAGAGAAAAATATTTGAAAATGAATTCGGGACAAAATATCAATGGAGTGCACCTAATAAGAATATTTCATTATGCTTTACAAAAGAATATCCTGAACTCCCGGAATATACTTTTTATAGTGAATACCTGGATGGTGAGAATCTGATAATTTTCTGATTTTTTAAATACTCTGAACCCCATGCTAACCCCATTTGGCTTTGGCCTCTTATTCCTTGTATTGATAACGGGAATAATAACCTGGAAAATAACCCTCAGACAAAAATCAGGTAAGAACTGGTTATGGAAAGGGTTTGTTTTTTTAGTGGTATTTATTTTGTTCTTGCTGACAACAGGTATTCCGTATTTTACCTTACCTAAGGTTTATGAAGTATTAACACTTCCCAGATATGAGGGGAGAGTCGTCGGACATCATTCATATTACCGGAATTTTACCGATGGTTCGGGCTATAAAAAAGTGAAGATGCATCAACCTTATGTCATTTTTGCAGATCGCGAAGGAAATCAAATTAAAGTATTGGCCGATCTGGCTTCCGATACACCGAAGGAAATCGGCTCGCATGTTACAGTCGGATTTGCAAAGGGAATGAAAAAGGCCACGGTAATTTCCGGAATGAGCCTGTTATTACTGGCTGGTTCAGGATTACTTTTTCTACTAACCGGCTATTTCTCTGTTATGGCGATAGCCTATGCAATGGGAAAGGATACAAAACCAATATTGCGATTTGGTTATTTGGCGGGAATAACCTTTATAGTGCCGCTGGGATTAACAGGTTCCTGTATAGTAACCATCTATCTGAGCTATGGCTATTTTTCCGGGTTGCGTCCGGATATGCCGTTGTGGGGTGCTGGTATATGCGTATTATTTGGCACAGTATTGTTTTTTGCTACATGTGGATATATGAAACGTCTTTTCAAGGCTAAACCCTGGATTAATACCAAGTAAATATGAGGTGGAGTCATCTTTTTTCGTTATTGTTTATATGTTGCTTTTTAATGGAATGTCAATCGCAACAAAACGAAAGTCGGAAATATATTGGTGAGGACTATGGAAGTCTTGATTTGGATCAAACTTCATTTGATGAAAATCCGGATACATTATTTTCAGATTTTGAAAACCCCTTTTTACGAAATAGAAGTAAAGACCAATGACTGTCCTGTTGAAGTTTTGGTAAATGACGTTCCCTGCTTTGCAAATTACAGAAAAGGGGGGATGGCAGTAGATTGGCTGATTAATGAAAATATCCTTGAAACCGGGCGGCAACATTTTGAGATCAGGTCTTTTCCATACGAAGGAGAGGCTGAGATAAGGGATAATGCGTTTATAAAGGTCAAAATCTATGTAAGGGATGCCTTTGTTGAAAATGCACCGAGGGCATTAGTGGAAGAATTCCCTCTTATTGAATTTAAAGGAAAAAAAAGACAGCAATATAGCTATCAAAACATTTTTGCGGCAAAAGTTCCATATCAAAATGAAGGATGGAAAAACTCTGTAGACCTTCTGAATGAGGATAAAGACAAATTGCTTGAAGAATTGACCGGCCGGTATGACGAATTGCTGCGTGTTTTCAGAAGTAAAGACCAAACGGAATACGATAAGATCAATAAGGAAAGAATAGAGGAGCTTACTATTGCCAATTATTGGGATGATGCTACCGTGAAAAGAGAACAGGAGCGTTCATTTTCTTCATTACCAGCGAAAATAAACAAGGTGCCGATTGAAAATTATCAGTTAATGTTTTATGGTAATGGAAAAATAGTGGCACTCAAATTACCTTACCGCTCCCCCGGATTTGTATATGTACTGGAAAAGGATAAAAAGCAGGATTTTTTGGAATTTGCCCTTTTTTACAGAAAGGATAGAGAGGGGGACTTGAAATTGATACGCTAATCAGAATGGGTGAACTATAATGAGTTATCAGTATTATAGAAGTAGTTTACAGTAGCCAAATGCTAAAATTCTTCTCTAAATATATCACAACGGGAACATATCTGTTTATCGCCCTGGATTGGCTGTGGTTTTATTTCCGGGCCGATCAGTACGAAGGGTTGATGAAAGCCAAGTTACTGGCCGAAGGAATTATGGTGCATGCTACGGTTTTTATGCTTTTTCTGGCATACAAATTTTCCTTTTTCCCGTTTTTATCCTGTATCTACGGTCTTTTTATTTATGCATTTGTTCACAAATACGATGAAAATTATCATATACTGGTCACTTTCCTGTTGATAACCATAGACAGGGGGCGGCTCTTCTTTGTCAGGGATAAAAAGGAACAGGACGCATTGAGGATCAGGATTTACGGTAAATCACCTCTCATGCGTCCCGTGATGTTCTGCCTTTACGGGTTGGCCTATCTCCTGTGTGTTAAATATATCTTTCATTGGCAGACACCACAGTCGATGGCAGTTTTTGGTGTAAGTTATTTCGGATTACTGGCTTGTGCTTCGGCAAGGGTGGCATAGGGTTTTATTGGGCACTGAAAGACACCAGGGGATCAATCTTAAAAGTTGTGGAGGACAGGCTCATACAGGTCGGAAAATTTATCAGGCTGCCCGCCATGGCAAAACCCGAATTTGTATTTTCCTCGTTTTGGTACGGACAGGCAAAAAACAATCTTGGTATATTTTTATTAATTTTAAACACAAATAAAAATAACATAAAAACCATGTCTGAAAACTACCCCCCTGAATCCGGCACAAATGCGGAAATAGACAAGATCAGGTTGTCTATCGATTATTGGAACCAGATCCGGAGCACCGATGTTGCCCTTAGTTTCCTCACTTCGGGATACGGATTTACCCTGGAGTATGAAGATTTTAAGAACTGGGAAGCCCAAAATCCGGAGAACCTGCACTGTTACCTCGGGATACGCGACCTGAACCTGGAGTTTTACCTTGTGGACGACGTAACTGACCGTAAGCAGAATTACGTGATGGGTAAAACCCTGGTGCGAAAGGATTTTATAAGGAGCCTGACGACCGGTCCGTCAACCGCTTCCGATACTGTGGGAAATATGCCCGAACAGGAAGCGGATAAAAGGATCGTGAGCTGGATACTCTCTTCCAAAAGCTGGTTCGAAAGTCAGAAAAAACAGCGTAAAAAACCGGGACACGGCGAACTGCTGCGGTTGATAACACTGCCGTTTGCAGACCTGAAAAAACTGATGAATACAGGCGACCGGACAGAATTGATCGCAATACTGGCCCTGAAAAACTTTCAAACTGCCGAGTATAACGGTTATAATGTAGAACTCATACTCACCAGGACGCAGATACTGACCGGACAGGACCAATATACATTTTCCTACCAGGCATATGAAGACGTCTCACAGCCGCGTCCGCCTTTTAGTGTGGATGGAAGTTATAACCTGTTGTGATCGTAATGGATGGATGATACGCCGAGACTTGAAATAATCATGGATATGATTACGGGACTGGCAATGCTGGTCCTGTTTTCCGGAGTGTTATGGCATTTGTTCAAAAAGGGAAAACCGGTGTTTATAATATATCTGGCGGCCCTTTTCCTGATGGAGGTCTTGTCCTTTTTCGGAAAATCCAACCTTTATTTGTTTTCCATATCCTATTTCATACATCATCTTTGCCTGAGCTGTTTCTTTCTTATTCTTGTCATGCGGCAGAAAACACGGGTTTTCTGGACGCTGAACCTGCTGCTTCTTGTTCCGATGTTATCTCATATGGTCTTCAGGAAGGATGTGATTTCATATGAGTCGTATGACCGTCTTTGCTATAATCTCAGTATTCTCGGACAGGCGTTGTATGTGCTATGGAAATTTTACGACCGGAAAATTGTCCTGAATCATGCCGGTTTGAGGGTGGTACTGGCGTCTCTGGCCTTTTTTGCCCTGGATTTCAGCCTGGCATTGTCTACCAATTACCTGTTGAACAAGCCCCTGTATATCGTTGGATGGGTCTGGGGCTTCCGGGCCCTGTGCCTGCTTGTATTTTACATTACCCTTATTACGTACCCCTCATGGAAAACTGGTCAGAACACATAATACCTATGTCGTGGATCATCGGAACCCTGCTCCTGTTCGTAATACTTGTAGGATTTATAATTGCCATAACCCGGAGTTACGTAAACCGTGTTCGCGATGAAGAGCGGCAAAAGGCAGCCATGCAACTGGCGCATAGCAACAGCCTGCTGAAACACAGCCTGGATATACAGGAAAAAGAACGGACACGCATAGCTTCAGATTTGCACGATGAACTGATATCCAGGCTCTATAGGGTGAAACTGGTAAGCCATGACAAATCAGTGGATGCCTTGCTCCGTGAAAGTATCGATATGGCGAGAAGAATATCCCATGACCTGTCACCTCCCATGCTTTCGGAAAGCGATCTGGGCGATCTTTTGAAGACATTTTTATATCCTGTATATCGGAAGTACCATATGGATTTCTTTATTTCCCGGGAGGAAGGGCAGTATCTGTCTGGAGAGATCAAGTTAAATATATACCGTATATTCCAGGAATTGATTACCAATATTCAAAAGCATTCCGGGGCTACCTCAATACAGGTAAGACTGAGGATATCCCGGCAGTATGTATTGCTGTCGGTTGGCGATAACGGAACGGGAATGCCCGGCGATACATCGGGGGGGCTGGGGGTAAAGAATATAGATCTGCGGGCGAGGCAACTGAAAGCGTATTACGGTTTCCGGGACAACCGGCCCGCAGGAACTAAATTTGTACTGTGTTATGAAAGGAAAGGGAACGATCAGCATAATGGTGGTTGACGACGACAGACTCGTAGCTGACCTGCTTGGGGACTACCTTGGTGAAGTTCCCGGCTTTTCGGTTATTGGCGTGGCGTATAGCGGGAATTCCGTACGGGAAAAACTGGCATCCGGCCTTCATCCCGATGTGATTGTACTCGACCTGCGCATGAAAGACGGTAACGGGGAAGAAGTTATTAACGCCGTCATATCGGATTATCCGGAGATAAGAACAGTGGTGATATCGTCGTATTACCAGCCGGTATATCTGGGGTATATGTTCCGCCTCGGGGCCAACGCCTTTATTCCCAAGGGAATTGACAGGGAAGAACTGGTTGTTATCATCAGGAAAGTGGTGGAGCATAATCATTATTTCGATGATGAACAGATGGAAGTATTGCGCTGTCAAATGGCGTCGTCCCTGCCCAAACCACCTCGCGACCAGATGGATGCCCTCACCAAAAGAGAGGTTGAGGTATTGAAACTGCTTTGTTATCAGCTTACGGCAAAGGAAATCGCCGAAAAGCTATACGTGAGTAAAAAAACGGTAGAGACCCACAAGGCCAATCTCTTACAGAAAACCGGGGCGAGGAACATTGCCGGGATCATTATCTATGCTGCCCAGAACGGTTTTATAAAGATCAACGAGATCTACTTGTAAAGTTTTTCAGGGTTTCCGTAAAAAATATCGATATCGGTAGTATCAGAATCGATGGTGTAGTTCGGGGAGCGCTGCCAGATGAAAAACCCCTTGTCCTTCCAGGTATGGGGGATTTCCGGAGTGCTTTTCCCATTATAGTCGGCTATCCACAACGGGTAGCGCGCATACACGGAATCTTTGAGATAGCGATTGGCAAAGGCGGTATTGGTATAGATCATAGGTTGCCGGCCGGTTTCACTTTCTATAACATCAAGGAACTGCAGCAGGGCGTTACGTAATGAATCGACGGTTATTTCCACACCCTTTTCCGATTCCACATCCACGATGGGCATAATGACCTTATGGCTGAAATCCCCTGCCGTTTCCAGAAAGTGCCGGGCCTGTACCACCGGGTCTTCGCCTGTGCGGTAAAAATGATAGGCACCGCGTATTAAGCCGGTTTGCTCCAGGTGTTTCCAGTTAAACTTAAAATACGGATCCGTGTAATACATGCCTTCGGTGGCTTTACAGATCACAAACGAAAGAGAATCCAGGTATGGAAGTTTCGTTACCACTTTTCCGTTAAACCTGGAAATGTCTATACCGTAGTGGACCTCTTTGTTTTTTAAAACCGTATCCGTCGTATGGACTGCCGGGGCGAGTTTCCCGATCGCTTTCAGAATACTATCCAGTTTATTCGTATGGGAGATTTCCGGAATATCCGGGACCTGTGTTTTCTGCAGGTATGTTTTACGATCTTTCAGGTAAACGATAAAAATAAAGAACAACAGTACAAAAACAAGTCCGAGCAGCATTCCTCTCAATATATGGGCAGTGTTGTTTTTTTGCTTTTTAGCGGGCTTTTCGGATGTACTTTCATCCTTATGGACCAGTGTGGCAAACTTGTTTGACAGTATAAAATTTCCCGTAAGGTTTTCCAGGAGGGAATAGTAATAAGTGCTGTCGTACACTATTCCCTTGTACAGGGTTTTCCCGTCTGTATTCAGGATTTCCCTGGGGGTTAGGGTATGCTCTCCCGCTTTGCCCAGTACGATCCTGTTGCCGTCTATTCGGGGGCGGATGTAGTAATCCTCATGAATAGCCGTGATATTGTCTTCATGAGACAGGGAAGAGACAGGATACAGGTAAAAATGATCCCTCAGGTATTGGATAAATGCCACCAGTTCCCAGAATTTTCGGATTTCCACATCTTTCAGCTCCTCGTTATCATATATCGTTTTACGGAGATAGAAAACCCCGTATTTACCCTTGTTCTGAAAAATAAAAGCCCTGCCGGTTTCCCGGGTAAAATACATCTCCCTGAGAACTTCCTCCAGGTTTAGGTGGCTTTTTCCCTTGTCGGAAAGCGCGTGCAGAAAGGCTTTATGTTCATCGTTATGGATAGTCATTTCCGGGATAGTTAGGTGTTAAGGCTTTAAAAAAACGGCGGCAGGATACCCCGCCGCCGTTTCAGATTACTTGAATCTGAGTTTTCCTTCGGGAAGGTAGGAAGGGTCGGGACGGTAGGCCCGCAAGTCGTGGTTCAGGGAACCTTTCTCAAACTGGCCGGCGTGGGCATTGAAAATGGCTTCTTCACGCTTTACGGCCTCTCTGAAACCCAGGTTTTCCTGTGGTTTGTAGAGGGATTTGAAACCTGTTAGTTCTTCCTCCAGAAGGGTCACGTTATCCTTGTCGCATTGCTGGTTAACGGCATACAGGTGCTGCATGTAAAGTTGGGTGGGCCGGTCTTCGGCTTCCAAGTTTCCGAGATAGTCGTTCAGTGCCTTCCGGTTGGTGTCCCTGAACACATAGGTTTGTGAGAAACTCGGGTGCGACATGAAAAAGGATTTGGTAATGTAGAACATGGTTTTCAGTTTTTCGAATTCTTCATTCATGATTTTATAATTTAATGGTTATACAATAAATAAATGCCTGCAAATGTGTGGGCATTGCTGCGTTATTTCGGTTTTTTGTCCGGAAACCTGGAGATGGCCGTGGCCAGGGTATCCCGATTGTTATCTGTAACCGCTACAAAGGGGTTTCGACTGGTATGTTTCACCGCACCGTCATAATATTCCTGGGCCACTCCCCCGGTGCCGGTATTCCCTATGCTGTAGTCTGCTTTGTCCCGCACCAGGTTTCGCCCGATATTATTCGGATTGCTATGATCCTGTGTTATACGCCCGAACCGGGTACCGTTCTGGAAATAAACGGTAGGGTTGTCGTTCAGGTCTCCCGTATAACCGGTAATGTTCGTTTTGGTATAAAAACTGTCTTCGTATCCCATGATAATAAATTTTAAAGGTTAATAATCAGATGTTAAAAAAGGATGTGTTTCGAACTATTCGTCACCTCCGCTGCCTTCGTTGCTGTCGCCTCCGCTGCTGCTTCCGCCGGAACCTGAAGAACCGCTGTCGTCAGCGCTTCCTGCCTTGTTGTATTTGTTCGGATAGTATTTGGCGAGCCAGGCACGGGCTATCATAGACTGTGTAACGGGCTTCAGGTAATAGTTAATAGGAACACCTACATTGTCCCCGCCCGAAACACAACGGTCCACATAATCTTCCAGGGCGGTCATCATGGAATTGGTGTCAATGATCTGGTTCTTGGCATCATCAATCTGGGCCAGGCCGCTGAGCGTGGAAGAGATGGTTGCGTTTTTCAGGGAAATCATCTGTTGTCCCGTACGTGCCGCTGTGGCCGATTCGCCTATGGTATTGTTTTCACTGGCCGTGGCCCCCTGGAGGGTAGCCAGGCTTTCCATGGTCTTGGCGGGATCGAAGTCCGAAAACCCCTGAACTGCGATATCCACCTGGTTCGATTTAATGGACGGTATGATCCCCATGGTGATGAGTGAACAATGTGAAGTCACATTTTGTGTGCTCAACAGATTCTTGGCACTGTCTGAAAAGGAAGAACTCACACCGAATCCCCCGGTTTCGGAGGCAAACCAGCTTCCGATCTCAAAAGTTTCCTGTAAAGAAGCGGCAATAGACTCCATGCGCTGGCTCGATTTGGTTTCCGAAGTATTCAATACGTGTACCATGCCGATGAACGACGAACCGTAAGTAGCTCCCGAAAGCAGGTTAAATGATTTCTCCTGTTTGGTTTCCGACTGTGCCTCGATCTTGGTAATGGAAGCAGGGTCGTTGGTCTTTATCATGGAATCCGGGAATAATTTGTTCCAGGCCCTTACGGCCTTGTCCGGGTCTATGATAAAGGGGGCAAAAACCTGTGCATTTTTATGTGTACAGGTAATACTTACTACCAGGGTTCCCGCAATGCTGTGCCGGGAATGCTGGCTGTTCATCTGGGCCTGGGCCGACCCCTTGGCTTCGGTAGATTGGCCTTCGCCGAAAATGCTTAACGATTCACTGACAAAAGAAGCTACCGTTGAAGCATGGCTGCTGGAACTCTGGCTGTTTTTGTCGAAAGAAAAATACTGGCAATTCATTTGTAAAGAGTCCGATGAAAGTGCCATTTTTTTCAACTGGCTGCGATTGTAATCGATCGGGCTCTCTACATCATCGTGTACCGTACTGATCTTGCTTTTCAGGGGTTGAATGGCTTTTTCGGCCTGGAGTTTTGCTTTTCCGAAATCAACAGCGGCTTTCTGGATCTGTTTTCCTACGTCTTCAGACTCCTTGATGAGATCGGAAGTCTCGATGCCCATGTCTATCATTTCCTGTATGGTCATGTCAATGCTCCGCTTCAGGGAGATGAGAGAGTTCAGGTTGGTCTCCGCCGCGTCGGCGGGCGCTTGCAAACCGGAAATCTTAACGAGATTGTCCAGTTTGTCTTTTGAAACGATATTCCCCAGAACCAGGGAAGGATCGTATGGAATGCTGGATGGCATAATAAAGAGGTTTTCATGGTTCCTACTCGTTTAAGGCTTTTCGGATTCCGCCTTCTTTAGTTGGGCGCGTAGCTACTGACCGGTAATTATGGTTCTTCAAAGATCCCGGGTTTTTTTTGCTTTTTTTTCAGTACAATTACCGGTTTTGAAAAAATCAGTACTTTTCCCTAATAGCATCCGGAATGCTTTTTTGTATAACTTAACACAGGGATAACAGGCGGATAAAGTTTCCGGTGTACATTCGCTTCCCGTAAAAATTTTTATGATGATATCAAGGTCTTCGCTGGCAATATTACTGTTCGGTCTTTTGGCAGTGTCATTGTCACACGCCCAGCAAACCGCAAGAATACATTCCCATAACGATTACGAACAACCGGTACCGTTCTGGACGGCCATGGCCAGTGGGTTGTCTTCCGTGGAAGTGGACATATTCCTGAAGAATGATACGCTCTATGCCACTCATGAAGAGCATGAGATAAAGGCGGGGAGGACTATAGCAAGCCTCTATCTGGAGCCTTTAAAAAAGGCAATGGACCTGGAGCTGGAAATTCCCGGGAAACTACAGTTGTTAGTGGATCTGAAATCGGAACCGTATACTACTTTGGATAGATTGACAGCACTTCTGGAAGAATATCCTGAAATAACGGGGAGTAAAAGGATTTCCATAGTGATATCCGGAAACAGGCCCTCTCCGGAAGATTATACCGGCTATCCGGACTATATACGGTTCGATCATCAACGCCTGGAACGTCCTGCCGGTGATGAGGCCTGGAGCAGGGTTGCACTGATTAGCCTCAATTTCAGGGGTTTTTCGGTCTGGAATGGAAAAGGAAGGCTCACGGAAGATGATTACGCAAAGGTAAAAGCTGCCATTGACAAAGCACATGAACTTGGTAAACCTTTCCGGTTCTGGGCGGCACCCGATTCCAAAACCGCCTGGAAAGCCTTTGCGGATATGGGACTGGATTTTATCAATACCGATATGCCTTTCCGCTCATCAGCTTACCTGCGTACATTAAACAGTCGTGTATATCAGAATACAATTACTTCGGAAGTGTACACGCCCACTTATGCCACAGACGGGAAAGCACTCCCGGTCGAAAATGTTATTTTACTGATAGGGGACGGTAATGGCCTTACCCAGATATCTGCTGCCACACTGGCAAACGGCGGACAATTGACGCTAACAAAGCTGAAGAACATCGGCTTTTTGAAAACACAATCTTCGGACGATTTCACTACGGATTCCGCCGCCGCCGGTACCGCACTTGCCACGGGTGAGAAAACTTATAACCGGGCCATAGGAGTGGGCGATTCCGGGAACGCCCTGAAAAATATGACGGAGCTGCTTGCCGAACACGGTTTTCTTTCCGGGATAATTACCACCGATAAGATAACGGGGGCCACCCCGGCAGCGTTTTACGCCCACCGTAGGGACCGGTCGGAAGAAGAAGGGATCCGAAAGGACCTTTTGAAAAGTCATTTGTCCCTGTTTGTAGGGGGAGGAAAAAACGATTTCTCCGGAGGTCTTGAGGAGAACGGCTTTACTATCCTGGATGAAATTGACAACCTCGGGAAAAGCCGTCAGGATAAAGTGGGGGTGTTTCTTTCGGGAGGAGACGTTCCCGGCGTTCTCGAAGGCCGGGGAAGCCAACTGGCCGGGGCTGTACGTAATGGTCTGGAATTTTTGTCTTCCGGTGATACACCTTTCTTTCTGATGGTGGAAGGTGCAAAGATCGACAGTTACGGACATACCAACAATACGGCCGGAATTATTACGGAAGGTATAGACTTCGACAGGGCGGTCACAGAAGCCGTGAAGTATGCCGACAAGACCGGGAATACACTTGTTGTGGTCACCGCCGATCACGAAACCTCCGGGTTCAGTATTCCACAGGGAAATGTAGACGGGAAGATCATAGAGGGCGATTTTACCACTTTTGATCATACGGGTGTTATGGTCCCCGTATTTGCTTACGGTCCTCATTCCGATAAGTTCCGGGGTGTTTATGAAAACAACAGGATTTTTGATAAAATAGTAACGATCCTTACAAAACCAAAAAAGGCAAAATAAAACAGTGATTATCTGTTTTGTTTTGCCCTTCTTTTTCCCGTAACGGGATAAAGTTATCCGGAATCAGACGGAGAAAGCTTCTTTGATCCGGTCTACGTAATCCAGTTTTTCCCAGGTAAAGAGTTCCACTTCCTTTTCCACTCTTCCGCTGTAAGGAGATTCAAAGACCTTGGTCACGGTTTCCGGGGTTTTTCCCATATGGCCGTATGCTGCGGTCTCCAGGTAAATCGGGTTGCGGAGTTTTAACCGCTCCTCGATAGCTGCCGGGCGCATGTCGAAAAGTTGTCTTACTACCCCGGCTATTTCCCCGTCGGTAAGGTTAACGTTGGATTTTCCGTAGGTGTTTACGCTGATGGAAGTAGGTTCAACCACCCCGATGGCGTAACTTACCTGCACGAGCACTTCATCTGCCACACCTGCGGCCACCAGGTTTTTGGCAATATGACGTGAGGCATAGGCCCCGCTGCGGTCAACCTTGCTCGGATCTTTTCCGGAAAATGCACCTCCGCCATGGGCTCCCTTTCCGCCATAGGTGTCTATGATGATCTTTCGCCCGGTAAGTCCCGTGTCGCCATGAGGCCCGCCTATCACGAATTTTCCCGTAGGGTTGATATGGTACTGTATATTATCCGTAAATAGCTTTTGAAGGTCACCGGGTAACTGTGCTTTTACTTTTGGGATCAGTATATTGATAATGTCCTCCTTGATTTTTTTCAGCATGGCGGTATCGTCTTTGTCAAAAGCGTCGTGCTGCGTGGATACCACAATGGTTACAATACGCTGAGGGATATCGTCATCGCTGTATTCTATGGTCACCTGGGCCTTGGCATCCGGGCGCAGGTAGGGAATTTCCTTTCCTTCCTTCCGCAATCGGGCCAGGGTTTGCAATATCTTATGTGAAATATCCAGTGCCAGCGGCATGTAGTTCTCCGTTTCCTTTGTGGCATAACCGAACATCATACCCTGATCGCCGGCGCCCTGTTCGTCCTTGCTGGCACGGTCCACACCCTGGTTGATATCCTGTGACTGCTCGTGTATAAGTGAAATTACCCCGCAGGAATCCCCGCTGAACTGGTATTCCCCCTTGGTATATCCTATGTTATTAATCACTTCCCTGGCAATGTGCTGAAGGTCCAGGTATGTTTTGGATTTCACTTCTCCCGCCAGGACTACCTGTCCCGTGGTTACCAGGGTCTCACAGGCTACTTTGGATTCGGAATCAAAGGCCAGGAAATTGTCCAGAAGGGCATCGGATATCTGATCTGCCACCTTGTCCGGGTGTCCTTCACTGACAGATTCGGACGTAAATAAATAAGCCATTATCTTATTTTATAATTGTTAATCGAACTGAGGAAAGGTAACTGATGGCTGGGAGAAAAGGCTAAAGCGGTTTGTCCTGAACCTTTGAAAATGATGACAGGAACTAACTGTTTTAGCATTTTTTCACGAGGTTGCAATCAGTCAAATCCTTCCTCTTTTAAAGAATTATGGCGACAAAGGTATGAAACGGATTTGAATTGCAAAATGAAATTGTGGATTATGTTGTTCCTCATATTCATGCCTGTGTGGTACATAGGATTCTTAAACCCGGAATTATGGTGTGCGAAAATTTATAACCCTGTATCAACCTGCTTCTTCATCCTGAAAAATATCCTCAATGGATAACTCAAATAACCGGGCAATTCTAAATGCAAGCGGCAAACTGGGATCGAATTTGCCTTTTTCAATAGCATTGATTGTTTGCCGGGAAACCTCAACTGCAGTAGCCAACTGAGCCTGGGTCATGTCTTGTTCAGCTCTGAGTACCTTTATACGATTTTTCATTTATATCTGATATTACCAATAATAATTCCAATTAAATATGTTACACTAATGAGGATCACCAGATGAGATATTTCAGCATCGTACGATAGAATATCGGTCATATCCAGCATGGAATACGTCAAACCGCCAACCACTCCAACGCCAAGCGCAATTGCCATGGCTTCCAGGCTTAATTTTCTTTGCATTTCATCCAATCCGTTGAGATACCGTTTATTTGCCAGGATCATGCCTGCTCCAATTACGGTATTGATGACAATGAACAAAACAGAAACTGTGGCATTGAAATTCCACACGAACTTGGGCCCGAAAGCGACCACAGCCATAGTCAATACCCAGGCTGCTGTCCAATAAGCCAAATGTTTTGTGTTTTTTCTGGTC
Organism: Sinomicrobium kalidii; assembly: GCF_021183825.1. GTDB lineage: Bacteria > Bacteroidota > Bacteroidia > Flavobacteriales > Flavobacteriaceae > Sinomicrobium > Sinomicrobium kalidii. The sequence goes on from NZ_CP089211.1 coordinate 3,471,024, forward strand.
AGGGCTGACCACTTATCATTTTGTGTATTCATAAGTATAGTGTATTTGATTAAAAGTAAAGTTTATTTTACGCAAAAATAGACAAAATCATCAAAATGTCAAGCTTGTTTTACAAAAGATCAATAAAAAAATGATAAATACCTGCAATCGGGAAGTGATTGCTTGTCTTTGTCTACCCACAGCCTGAATTGTCAAAACCGGAAGGACAGAGGGTTGAGTAATGGTTTTATTCATTATATTGCGGTGAAAATCATTCAATCGTATTCATCATGAACTTAAAATACCAATTCGCCGGATTCCTGCTCCTTATGGGGATTTCGGTTTTTCCCCAGGAACTGAAAACTGCAAACCCGGATGATGCGGGCTTTTCTGCCGAGCGCCTGAACGCTATAGACGGGGTCATAGAAAATTACGTAAAGAATAATAAGGTGGCCGGAGCTGTTGCTTTGATCGCCAGAAATGGAAAAATAGTATACCATAAGGGTATAGGGTATAGCGATATAAAAGAGAAAAGAAAAATGCAGCCCAATACCATTTTCCGTATAGCCTCCCAGACCAAGGCCATTACCAGTGTGGCTGTAATGATGTTGTATGAAGAAGGTAAACTGCTGCTGGACGACCCAGTTTCCAAGTACATTCCGGAATTTAAGGATGCCGGGGTACTGGATGAATTTAACCCGGCAGATTCTACCTATACCACGGTTCCTGCCGAAAGGGAAGTAACCATACGCGACCTGCTTACACATACCTCCGGGATAAGCTATGCAGTAATAGGAGCTAAAGAGGCCAATGCGATTTATGCAAAGGCCGGGGTTCCCGCGGGTTTTGTAGCCGAACCCGTAAAACTTGCGGACAAAATGAAAATACTGGGTGGACTGCCGTTGATACACCAGCCCGGCGAACGGTTTACCTACGGGTTGAACACGGACGTGCTCGGATATGTTGTTGAGGTAGTCTCTGGCAAATCCCTGGATCGCTTTTTCCGCGAAAGAATTTTTGGCCCCCTGCAGATGAACGATACTTATTTTTACCTGCCGACGGACAAACAGGATCGACTGGCTGAGGTATATGTGGAAAATGAGGCCGGAAAAACCGTAGAAGCTCCCCAGGTAAGTCACGGGGAGATCGACAAGGATTATCCCCTGCTCGGCAGTACCTATTTTTCCGGGGGTGCCGGGCTTTCTTCCACAGCCCGCGATTATTCGGTTTTCCTGCAAATGCTGCTGAGCGGAGGGGAGTATAACGGGAAACGACTGCTTAGCCCGAATACGGTAAGACTTATGACGACAAACCAGATTGGGGAGAAGAGCCTTTATCACAATAACAAATTTGGCCTTGGTTTTGAAGTAGTGAGTGAAGAAGGCAGTTCCGTATTTCCCTGGCATAAAGGTTCCTTTTCATGGGGCGGTTACTTCGGCTCGCATTACTGGGCAGACCCGGAATCCGGGATTGTAGCCGTGATCCTTACGCAGGAAACCCCCAACAGTGAGTGGAATGAAATATCCGGGAAGTTCAAGAATATGGTTTACAGTGCCCTGATGGAATAAAAAAAGCCCTGTCAATGCAGGACTTCTTATAAGAGATAGTGGGTTTTATCTGCGATGATGCCCTTTTCGGTGTTTCGAAAACCTCTTGTGTTTTGCCGCACTTTTTTTCCAGGTGGCATACTGGTCTTCGTTGAGGATGTCCTTCATTTTGTGTTGCACTTCCAGCCGGGTGTCCAGTCTTTCTTTCATAAAGGCAAAACGTTCATCGGCAGACCATTCTTTTTTAGCTTGAGTGGAGTCTTTGGCCGCCTTGAATTTTTCCATTTTGGACTTTCGCTGTTCGGCCAGTTCGGTGTTGAGTTTTAATACTTCCTTTTGTTGTGACTTGTCGAGGTCCAGCTTCAGGGCCATTCGCCTGGTTTGCAGCTCGGCCATTTGCTGCGGTGTAAAATCCCTGAAGTATTCTACCCGGTGTTTTCTCTTTTCTGTTCTTCTTTCTTTTTTCTCCTGTGCCATAACCCCGGTGACCAGGGTCAGTGCTATGGCCAAACTCAGTAATTTTTTCATGTTCAAATAATTTTATGATTATACTGCTTAGACCGCGAAAAGGACAATGCGTTTAAAGCAAGGTGCCCTGTTTGTGAAATGATTAACAAAAAAAGCCCGGAAAAATATATTCCCGGGCCATTTTTTTTGTGAATTATTAAAATCAATCCTGTTCTTTTAACATTACGGTTTTGGAATTGCCATCTACAACAACCTGCAGCAGTCCGAGTTTGGACAAGCCTTTCATTCCCTTGTCCCAGGCTTTGTTGCTCAGGTCGGCTGTAGTCTTGAGTTCCTCCAGCGGAAGGGTTTTGTGCTTTTTGAGGATCTCCAGAATGGTTTTCTCGTTCTCCTTGAGGTCCAAAGGCTTTTTCTCCGGTCGCATCTGCGGGAAGAACAATACTTCCTGTATGGAGGAATTATCGGTCATGAGCATTACCAGCCGGTCAATTCCGATTCCGATCCCCGAAGTAGGGGGCATGCCGTATTCCAGTGCCCTGAGAAAATCCTGGTCGATGAACATGGCTTCGTCATCGCCTTTTTCAGACAGGCGCAGCTGTTCTTCGAAACGCTCACGCTGATCTATGGGATCGTTGAGTTCGGAATAGGCATTTGCCAGTTCCTTGCCGTTTACCATGAGTTCAAAACGTTCGGTAAGTGCCGGGTCGTTGCGATGTTCCTTGGTCAACGGGCTCATCTCCCTGGGGTAATCTGTAATAAAGGTAGGCTGTATGTAGTGGTGTTCACATTTCTCACCGAATATTTCATCGATCAGTTTGCCTTTGCCCATGGTCTCGTTGGCCGGGATGTCCAGTTTTGCACATACTTCGCGAAGTTGCACTTCATCCATTCCGGAAACGTCAAAGCCCGTATGTTCTTTTATGGATTGTAAAATGGGCACTCTCGGGTAAGGGGCTTTAAAGTCAATTTCCTTATCTCCCACTTTTATTCTGGTACTGCCGTTGGAATCTACAGCTACCTTTTCCAGCAGTTGTTCGGTGGTGTCCATCATCCAGTTATAATCTTTGTAGGCCACATATAGTTCCATGACGGTAAATTCCGGGTTGTGTGTCCGGTCCATGCCTTCATTGCGGAAATCCTTGGCAAATTCATAAACCCCGTCAAAACCACCTACGATGAGCCTTTTCAGGTAGAGCTCATTGGCAATACGCAGATAAAGCGGAATGTTGAGTGCGTTGTGATGGGAAATGAAAGGCCTTGCCGCGGCTCCTCCCGGTATGGGCTGGAGTATGGGGGTTTCTACTTCGAGGTATCCGCGTTTGTTGAAGAATTCCCGAATACTGTTGGTGATCCGTGTCCGTTTTATAAAGGTTTCCTTGACCTGCGGGTTCACTACCAGGTCTACATAACGCTGGCGGTAACGCAGTTCCGGATCATTGAATTCATCATATGTTTTTCCTTCGTTATCTACTTTGGGCAGGGGCAGCGGGCGAAGGGATTTGCTAAGGATGGCAAAATCCTTTACCATAACCGTTTTTTCACCTACCTGTGTGGTAAATAATTCGCCTTTGATGCCTATAATGTCGCCGATGTCAAGTAACTTTTTATAAACGTCATTATATTTGGTTTTATCGTCACCCGGACAAATTTCGTCCCGGTTAAAGTATATCTGTATTCTCCCTGCACTGTCCTGTAATTCGGCAAAGGAAGCCTTGCCCTGGATCCTTCTGCTCATCAACCGGCCGGCAATAACCACTTGTTTGCCTTCTTCGTAATTGTCCCTGATCTGTTGCGAAGTGTGATCTACGGGATACAAAGCTGCCGGATAGGGGGCAATCCCCAGTTCCCTTAACCTGCCGAGTTTTTCCCTTCTTATGATTTCCTGTTCTGAAAGCTGCATAGTCAAGCTGTAAAATTAAATTCGGTTCTTCGTTTAAAAGTGCAAAGATAATTACAATTATATTACTGAACTCGTCTTGAGTTCTTTTACCTGCGAAATCATCATTTTGCCCCCTGATTTCGCCATTTTCCCGAACCGTAGCGCTGCTATGCTCCCGATAGATGAGAACCCGAAATGGCTTCATTAGTGAATAAAAGCATGACTTTCCGCTCAAATACAACAACTCAAGATGAGTTCATTTGGTATATAGTACAGACCATATCGTAAAGATTTGAAAATTAACGGAAAGGTTTAGAGGGGCGTATTGTGAAAGGACTTGGTTTTCAAGCTCCCTTTTTTGAGTATTTTAAAAGGTGTTTTTAGTGATATGCGGAAAAATATGTAACAAAAAAGGAGAAAGGGAGTCTTATAATTACCATCAATCAAAAAAAACGTATGAGTATCTGGAGAGTATTATTTGCTATTTTATTTCCGCCCCTGTCTGTTCTGGATAAGGGGTGTGGTTCTGTGGTTATTGTTTTTCTGCTGACGTTATGCGGGTGGATACCCGGGATAATAGCGGCACTGATCATTCTGAATAATCCCAACCGCTAAACAGGTTGAGGTTTCTGTGCGATGGACGGACGTTCTGGAGGCTGACCTGTTCGCGTTATAATTTTTATCTTTGCAGAATGAACAAACAAGTTGAAATACAGGATCTGGGTTCCCGTGACTACAAGGAAGTCTGGGACTACCAGGAAGAACTTTTTAAAGGCATTCTGGATATCAAGGTAAGGAACAGAAGGGAGGACACGGCCATAGCCACACCCAATTATTTTCTGTTTGTAGAGCATCCTCATGTTTATACGCTGGGGAAGAGCGGGGACATGCAGAATATGCTGCTCAGTGAAGAACAACTTGAAAAAAAAGGAGCGTCGTTCTACAAGATCAATCGCGGGGGGGATATTACCTATCACGGTCCCGGACAGATCGTGGGTTACCCTATACTGGACCTCGACAATTTTTTTACCGACATACACAAATACCTGCGTTTCCTGGAAGAAGTGATCATCCTTACACTGACAGAATACGGCCTGAAAGCCTCGCGGAGCGAAGGCGAAACCGGGGTATGGCTGGATGTGGGAACGCCCTTTGCCCGGAAAATATGTGCTATGGGCGTACGCGCCTCCCGATGGGTCACCATGCACGGTTTTGCGTTAAATGTCAATGCCGACCTGGGCTATTTTGACCATATCATTCCCTGTGGCATCCGTGGTAAGGCAGTGACCTCCCTGAATGTTGAGCTCGGAAAACGGGAAGTTGACCCGGAAGAGGTCAAGGAAAAGATACGCAATCATTTTTCCCGGCTTTTTGAAGCCCGGCTGGTCAGATCATCAGGAGTATTATCCGAAAAGTAAAAGACGTTGCTTTTCGGGGACAGGCATACTTTTATCCCTTCAGCTTGTTCAGGTACATGTTGATCACGTTCTCTATGCCGAGGTAAAGGGATTCCGCGATGAGGGCATGCCCTATGGAAACCTCCAGGAGTCCGGGGATATTTTCTTTAAAGAACTGCACGTTCTCAAGGTTGAGATCGTGCCCGGCATTAATGCCCAACCCCAGGGAATTGGCCGCTTTGGCCGCTTCCGTATAAGGAAGGATTCCCTTTTTATCCCCTTTTTCATAGGCCGACGCATAAGCTTCGGTATACAACTCGATCCGGTCTGTTCCGGTGGCTACCGCGCCCTCTATCATCTTTACATCCGGGTCGGTGAAAATAGAAGTGCGTATGCCGTTTCTCCTGAATTCATCAATGACTTCCCGGAGGAAATCCCTGTGCTTGATCGTATCCCAGCCCGCATTGGATGTTATGGCATCCTCGGCATCGGGTACCAGTGTCACCTGGGTAGGTTTGACCTCCAATACAAGTGCCATAAATTTTTTGATAGGGTTGCCTTCTATGTTGAATTCGGTATGTACAATGGCTTTCAGGTCCCTGGCATCCTGGTAGCGTATATGGCGCTCGTCCGGTCTGGGGTGTATGGTAATTCCCGCTGCGCCATAATCTTGTATATCGCGTGCCATTTCCAGCAGATCCGGTACATTGCCGCCTCTTGAGTTTCGCAGGGTGGCTATTTTGTTGATGTTTACACTTAGCTTGGTCATATGAAAAGATAAATATGGACAAAAATACAAAGTTCATCCTGCTTTTTTCTCACATAATTTAATTAATTTGCTGTCCGAAAGAATTGGCAAACAAAGAGCCTCGGACAAACAGGTGTAATGATGGAGATACCGGCCGGGGAGGAAGAAATTAAATGCGCCCGTACCCGGCGGTTTCGGGCATGAAAAATCTGGTATGGAGATTAATTCTTTAATAAGTTACGATGTTGCTCCGGTGTCACCGGATAAAACCATGAAGCAGGTACAGGAGCTTTTTTTCGAGCTTACCAATACCCATTTGCCCGTGGTCAGGGAAGGGCATTTGGTGGGGAATATTTCAGAAGAGGATATAGCCGGTTTTGACCTGGAGAAGAAAGTGTCTGATTACCTCTATGCCCTGGATGTCTTTTTTGTGAATGAAGTTACGAACTGGCTCGAAGTGCTTGAAGAGTTTGCCAGAAATAATGCCAATATAATGCCTGTTCTGGACCGGGAAGGCAGGTATGTGGGGTATTACGAGCTTACGGATGTTATGGGCCTCTTCCGTGAAACCCCCTTTTTTAATGAACCGGGAGGGATACTTATTGTCGAAAAAGGCAACACGGACTATACATTCAGTGAAATATCACAGATTGTGGAAAGTGACAACGGCAAACTTCTCGGGGCTTTTATCTCCAGGAATGAAGGAGATCTGGTGCAGATCACCCTGAAAGTGGGGAATACGGGGTTGAATTCCATTATACAATCGTTCAGGAGATACGGATATAACATTATAACGGGGAACGAAGATGATACGTATATGGAAAACCTGAAAGAAAGGTCGAATTATTTAAGGAAGTTCCTCAATATCTAAAAAACAAGTTCCTCGACATGAAGGTAGGTGTATTCGGACAGTTTTATCATGATGACAGTGAAGAATATGTACTCACGTTATTGGAAGCATTGAACGAGAAAGGGGTAAAAGTGGCGATAGAGGTAAAATACCTGGAACGCATCCGTCATTTCCTGGGCGATAACAGGGATTATGAAACATTTTTTTCTTTTGAAGACCTCGACTCCGGTTTCGATATGTTCTTCAGTATGGGGGGGGATGGTACGATACTCAGGACCATACTCTATATAAGGAACCTGGGGATACCGGTGCTGGGCATCAATACCGGAAGGCTCGGCTTTCTGGCCACGGTGCAAAAGGAAGATATTCGCCAGGCCGTAGACAGTATTGCCCGAAAGGAATACGATGTTGTGGACAGGGCGCTCCTGGAAATACATACCGATCCCGTAAACAAAGACCTTTCGGAGTTTAATTTTGCGTTGAACGAAGTGGCCGTAAGTCGAAAAGACACGACCTCCATGATCACAGTAGCTACATACCTGAACGATGAATACCTCACTTCCTATTGGGCAGACGGGCTTATTATTGCTACCCCGACGGGCTCTACAGGGTATTCCCTGAGTTGCGGAGGCCCGGTGATGACACCGGACAGCACAGGTTTTGTGATCACCCCCATAGCACCGCATAACCTGAATGCCAGGCCCCTGGTTATTCCGGATGATACCGAAATAAAACTGAAGGTGTCCGGCAGGGAAAAGAATTATCTCGTTTCCCTGGATTCCAGGCTGGCGATCCTTCCCGAAGAAACAGTGATTACCATTAAAAAATCATCTTTCGCCATGAGAATGGTGGAACTGCGGACCGAAAGTTTTTTGAAAACGCTTCGGAACAAACTGTTGTGGGGAGAAGATAAACGCAATTAAAACTGCGGCAACACAAAACTTTAAACATGGATTTAAAAACTTTTATGCCGGTCCCGAAACCGAATGCCGATTACCGGTTTTCCGGAATTGTCCTGAAGAACAAGGAAACGGCTGTGACAACCGGAAAAATAACAGCACAATATTTGTATTTCCGGCTCCGAAGCAATAAAAAACCTTTAAATCTGTTGTTTAAGCATACTAATTTAAAGGAAATTACCCATGAGCAATCTTAATTATTATATTTGCGGACTTTTAATGCGTATGAGAAAAGGAACAGCTGTCGTATTTTTTTTCATAGGCTTGCAGGCAGGGGTGGCTCAAATACATGAAATAGGGATATTCCTGGGTGGAAGTAATTTTATTGGAGATGTTGGCCGGACCAATTATATATATCCCAATAAACTGGCTGTGGGAGGAATATACAAATGGAACAAGAGTAAGCGGTATGCGTACAGGGCGAGCCTCACATATTCCAAATTGGAAGCGGATGATGCCGATTCCGGCAGTTCGGCAAGGGAAGGAAGAGGCTATACTTTCTCCAACCGGGTGCTGGAAGGATCGTTGGGGATGGAGTTCCACTTTTGGGAATACGACCTGCACACCTTGTATAAGCCATTCACCCCGTATATATACGGAGGGGTGTCGGCCTTTAATTACAGGCCGCATTACCTGGACAGGAATATAGACAGGTTAATTGCAGGGAAGGACAGGAGAACATCCTTTGCTTTTCCCTTTGGCCTGGGAGTAAAAGGCGAAGTGCTGCCCAACCTGATACTGGGAGCAGAAGTAATAGCCAGATATACGCTGGTCAATGACATAGACGGAAGTGACCCGAAAAAGGGGCCCGAAGGGTTGTACAGGGAGTTCGGGAATTTTAACAGTAACGACTGGTATGTGTTTAGCGGTATTACCATCACATATACGTTTGGCAAAAGACCGTGTACCTATTGTTATGATTAAAAGGCGAAATTCCGGTTGTCATCACCCGGAAAACGTAGCGTATAGGGTGTAAGCCCGAACAGGGAGAAGAAAAATAGAGCGGGACTTTGGTCCTGATGATGAATATGCTTTAATGGATAATATAAAAGACGCGATAGATAAGGAGCGACTGCCAAAACACATAGCCATTATAATGGACGGCAATGGCAGATGGGCAAAGCAAAGAGGGAAACTGCGGGTTTTCGGTCACGAAAGAGGCGCCGATGCAGTACGCAAGATCGTAGAAGGGTGTGCCGAGCTGGGGGTGGAAAACCTGACCCTCTACGCATTTTCCACCGAAAACTGGAAACGCCCCAAACTGGAGGTAGAAACCCTGATGAAACTTCTCATAACATCGTTGCGGAAAGAACTCAAAACCCTCAACGATAATAATATAAGGCTTTGTACCATCGGAAAGATGGAACGATTGCCCCAGACAGTGGCCCGAAAACTGAAGGAAGTTATTGAAAAAACCAAAGATAACCACCGGATGACACTTACCCTTGCCCTTAGTTATGGTTCCCGCGAAGAGCTCAAAAACGCGGTTCAGGCTATAAGTTTTAAAGTTAAAAATAACATAATTTCTGCCGAAGATATTGACGAATCGGTTATAAATGAGCATCTTTACACGCAAAATTTGCCCGACGTGGACCTGCTTATCCGTACCAGCGGTGAACTCAGGGTGAGTAATTTTTTACTGTGGCAGATAGCTTACGCCGAGCTCTATTTTACAGAAACCCTATGGCCGGATTTTAATAAAGAAAAGCTGTATGAAGCAATTTTAAATTATCAAAACAGGGAACGTAGATTTGGAAAAACAAGTGAACAACTTAACTGAGAATAGCATGCGCAAGAGATATTTCGGAGTAATTATCACAGTCTTTGTGCTTCTTTGTAGTAATGCCGTTTTAACAGCGCAGGAGATCAAGTTTGATAAAGGAAAAAAATACATCTTGGGAGGCGTTGAAGTTACCGGGGTAAAAAGCTATAATAAGCAGACCGTAATAACCTACAGCGGATTACGGGTTGGCCAGGAAATTACCATTCCGGGAGAACAGATAACCAACATTATTAAAAAGTTGTGGAAACTGGAGTTGTTCAGCGATGTTAATTTTTACATTACCCGTACGGAAGGAAATAAGGTTTTCCTGGAACTGAATATAAAGGAGGTCCCCACGCTTTCTTCTGTGAAAGTGGAAGGTATTAAAAGAAAGAAAGGGGAGGCCGTACTCAAGGAAGCGGATATTAAGAAAGGGAAAAGGGTTACTGAGAGTTTCATTACCAACACCCGTAACTTTCTTGTCAATAAATACAAAAAACAGGGTTATCTGCACGCAAAAGCCAATATTGTCACCGCCCCCGATACTTCCGGGGTAAATGCCGTGAAAATGCTGGTAAATATAGACCGGGGAGAAAAGGTGAAGATAAAAGATATTGTATTTGACGGTAACAAGGCGCTGAAAGACAGGACACTCCGGAAGGCCATGAAAAATACCAAACGAAAGGTGTTCGGGCGTTTCTGGAAAAAGTCCAAGTTTATTCCGGAGGATTATGAAACAGACCTTACGTCCCTTATTGATAAATACAAGGAAGAAGGTTACAGGGATGCCAGGATACTTTCCGATACTGTGGTAAATAACAAAACAGACCAGATAAGCATCAATATCGACCTTGAAGAAGGCGATAAATATTACTTCGGGAATATTGACTTTGTGGGGAATACGGTGTATTCAGACCGTCAGCTGTCATCCATGCTGGGAATCGAAACCGGGGATACCTACAACGGGGTACTGCTCCGGAAAAGGATTGCCGACGAAACCAAACCCGACGGCGACGATATTACCAACCTGTATCAGAATAACGGATACCTCTTTTCAAGCATTAACCCGGTAGAGGTTTCGGCCAAGAACGATACCATAGATTTTGAAATACGTATCACCGAAGGTAAACTGGCCTATTTTAACGATGTACGGGTTTCCGGTAATGACAAGACCAACGATCATGTTATTTATCGTGAATTGCGTACCCGGCCCGGGCAAAAATACAGCAAGGAAAATGTAATACGTACCATCCGGGAATTGGGTGGTCTGGGCTATTTTGACCAGGAAGCTGTTATCCCCGAAATAAAAAATGCCGACCCCAATGCCGGTACGGTTGATGTTGAATATGGCCTGACGGAAAAAGGTTCCAGTCAGATAGAACTACAGGGTGGTTACGGAGGCGGAGGCTTTATCGGTACACTCGGATTGTCTTTCAGTAATTTTGCCATCAAGGACATCTTTAAGAAAGATGCCTATAAGCCCGTGCCAATGGGAGACGGGCAAACCCTGGCACTGAGGTTGCAGGCCAGCCGTTTTTACCAGACCTACAGTTTCTCTTTTTCAGAGCCCTGGCTGGGAGGTAAAAAACCCACACAGTTTTCGGCATCCCTGTCGCACAGTAAACAATTTGCATACAACTATCAAACCGGTAGGGCAGACAGAGACCAGAGGTTTTATATAACCAGTTTTACACTCGGACTGGCCAAACGACTGGAAGTGCCGGACGATTATTTCAGCCTGTCGCATTCTCTGAGTTTTCAGTATTATGACCTTCAGAACTACAATATTGGACTTTTCGAATTCGGTAGCAGCGGTTTTGCAAGGAATATCGCATACACCATTGCGCTTTCCCGGGACAACAGGTTCCCGAAGCTGATATATCCGCGTACCGGGTCGAGATTTACCATTTCGGCCAGGCTGACCCCTCCTTATTCCCTCTTTGACGGTGTGGATTACGGAAGTCTTGGAGATAAGGAAGAGTTCCAGCTCAGGGATGAAGATGGAAACTTTGTGTTGGATGATGATGATAACAGAGTTCCCGATGAAGAGAAAATTGCCCAGGAAAAGATCAAATGGCTCGAATTTTATAAAATTAAATTTGACGGGGAATGGTATACCAGGCTGGTAGACGATCTGGTTTTAAAAACACAGGCCAACTTCGGTTACCTCGGGGCCTATAACAACGACAGGGGAGTTGTGCCTTTTGAACGGTTTTATGTTGGTGGTGACGGAATGGCCAACTATACCCTGGACAGCAGGGAGACCATTGCATTACGGGGATATCCCAATCAATCTTTGTCAGGAGGTTCCGGCACCAGTAACCTGGGCTCTACCATATACAACAAGTTCTCTCTGGAACTGCGTTACCCGCTTACCCTGAAACCTTCAGCCTCTATCTATGGACTTGTCTTTGCCGAAGGAGGTGCTGCCTTTGACGATTTCAAAGACTACAATCCGTTCCAGTTAAAGAGATCCGCTGGCTTTGGCCTGCGTATCTTTATGCCCGCATTCGGGTTACTGGGGATAGATTTTGGACACGGATTTGACTCCATAGACGGTACCGGACAAAAGAATGGCTGGGAAACTCACTTCATTATCGGACAGCAATTTTAATTTTGGCACGATATTTTCTATAAACAAATGGATGAATGACAAAAAACAGGGAACCCCCTGTGTGTTTTATGAGGTTTGAAGGAAAAGATCAGGTGTAATGTAAACAAAAGTTTTTCGGTTGAAACCGACCGTTTTTACCCTGTTAAAAAAGGATTTACCTGCCTTGGATTGTAGGGTAAATATGAAGTAAGGCGAAAGTTTCTGTTTTTGAAATTATTCCTTGCGGTTATTAATAACGAAAATATAAATTTGCAGAATAGCCGGAGTTTGCCAAAAAAATTGTTAATTTCAGGCGAAATTTCAAATCATAAAACAAATGAAGGCTAAAGTTCTTTTTATACTGTTATGCATTTCGGTATGGACGGCCCACGCCCAGAGAGGAGTGAGAATAGCTTATATAGATATGGAATATATCCTGGAAAATATCGAAGAATACCAGGAAGCCAGTTCGCAGCTGAATTCCAGAGTGGAAAAATGGAAACTGGAGGTTGAAGAAAAAAAGGGTGCCATTGCACAGATGAAAAAGGAGTTGGAAGCCGAAGAAGTGCTTCTTACCAAAGAGTTGATCGAAGAAAGGGAAGAAGAGATACAGCTGGCCGAAGAAGACTTACTCGAATATCAGCAAGACCGGTTTGGTCCGGAAGGAGATATGGTGCGGCAAAAACAACTGCTGGTAAAACCGGTGCAGGACAGGGTGTTCAATGCAGTGCAGGAAATAGCATCCCGGAGGGCGTACGACTTTGTCTTTGACAGATCGGCCGATGTGGTGATGCTGTATTCCGATAAAAAACACGATATTAGCGACCAGGTTTTGAAAAGTATAGACCGTTCCCGGAAAACGGAACAAAGAAATTCGGGCAGTGCCAAAAGCAGGTTCGATGATGTAAACCGCGAAGTGGATCCCGAAAGACAGGCCCGGAAAGAAGAGATGGAACAAAAAAGGGACGAAAGGGCAAGGGCCCTGGAGGAAAAAAGACAACAAAGGATCAGGGAAAGGGAAGAAAGGAAACGCGAATACGAAGAACGTAGACAACAAATCCTGGAAGAAAGGGAGGCGTATCGCAAAGCTCGTGAAGAGGAAAGAAGGAAAAAACAGGAGGAAAGAGAACAAAAGAAAGCGGAAGAAGAGAGCAATAACGATAATAACAATTAACACTTAAACATTTATTATTCTTGAAATTATGAAACAATTAAAAACATTAGCCATTGCTGTTGTATTAGCTGTAGGAGCTGTAAGTTTTGCAAATGCACAGGACAAAGTTGCTCATGTAAACGTGCAGCAATTAGTGGAAGATATGCCGGAGATGAAAGCGGCTAGATCAGAATTGGAGAAACTGGAAAAGCAATATTCTGCGGATTTGAAGAGTTCCGGTCAGGAATTGCAAAATAAGATAAAGCTGTACGAGAGCGAAGCCTCCGGTAAAACAGAAGAGGAGAACAGACAAAGAGCCGAAGAGGTGCAAAGCATGCAGAACAATATTATGCAGGCACGCCAAACTGCTGAGCAGGAACTTCAGAAAAAGCAGATGGAACTCATCCAGCCTATTCTGGAAAAAGCCCGGCAGGCCATACAAAAAGTAGGCAGGGAACAAGGATTCAAATATGTACTGGATTCTTCACCCAATTCCGGAATCCTCCTGGCAGACGGAAAAGACCTGCTTGCCGATGTTAAAAAGGAACTCGGATTTTAATAACAGCACCCTTTAATTTAAGGATGATAAAAAACAGGCCCGGAAAACTCCGGGTCTTTTTTTGATACCTGCTCTGTAAGTTCAATAACCCCCGGGAGATTATCCGAATACGAGTTTGTTGTTTTTTACGAGTTCTTTTAGGCGCTCCGGTTCCCCGGTTTTAATTTTTCCTTGCAGTCTTTCCAGGTGCCTGGTGTTGTGGGCGTCGGTGCCTGCAAAGTCAAACATGCCCGTTTTGAGGAGTTTTACGGCAATTTTATGGACGTCTTTACCGTAGTACGCGGTTAGGGAAAGCAGGTTGAGCTGCAAACGGCATCCCGCTTTTTTCAGTTTGTGGTACATGTCGAAATTCTCGTGATAGAACACATAGCGCTCCGGGTGTGCGAGAACCGGGATATAGCCCGCTACCTGCATATCGAACAGGATATCGAACAGGGCTATCGGCGGATTGATATACGACATTTCCACGAGGACATAGTTGTCCTTCAGGCGAAGTATATCCTTCTTTTTTACCAGTTGCCTGAAAGATTCATCCATGAGGTATTCTGCGGCTGCGTCAAAGAAGACATCCTGGTTTTCCAGGACGGGGAGTACTTCTTCCTTTTTGCGGTTAATGATCTCCGAAGTATTGGGCCATACACCCTGAATAATGTGGGGGGTGGTAATTATACGGGAAATCCCTAATGCTGTCAGCCCTTTGACTAGCCCTTGTGTGTCTTCGATATCTTTGGCACCATCATCAATTCCGGGGAGTAGATGGGAGTGTATATCAGTATGGTTTCCCTCAAACAAATCTTTAAGATAAACCGTCTTTTTTCGCGTAAAAATCTGCAAAATTATGGTGTTAGAATTGTAGTGCAAAGATAATACAAAAGTCGGAAGCCTATACAGGAAACGAGGGATAATCGGGACTGAGTAGTACATGTGCAGGCCACACTACCAACTTCCGCTGGCTCCGCCGCCGCCAAAGCCGCCACCGCCGAAGCCACCACTGAATCCGCCGCCGCCAAAACCACCGCCTGACGAAGACCCTCCTCCGAAGCCGCCTCTTCCCAGACTGCTCAGTATAAGGATGTCCATAAGGTCCGGACCCCGGGAGCGACCACCCCGGCCACCGCCGCCACGGGAGTTCCTGGAAAGGATAATAATGATAACGAAGAAAATAAATAATATGACCACCAGGCGACTTGCGGGAAATCCTTTGTTTGAAGCCTTTTTACCGTCACTTTTATACACTCCGGTAAGGATTTGGAAAATAGCGTCGCTCCCCCTGTCTAACCCGCCGTAATAGTCTCCTTTGATAAACCTGGGCTTCATGATGTTTTCAATAACCCTTTTAGACAGTGCGTCGGTCAACAGGTGTTCAATGCCATAACCAGTCTGTATGGCTATCTTTCGGTCGTCCCTGGCCAGGAGTATTATAATGCCATTGTCTTTTCCTTCCTGCCCGATTCCCCATTTATGCCCCCATTGTGTGGCCAGATAATTTATGTTTTCTCCTTTAGCGGTAGGGATGATAATGGTTACGATCTGGGTGGAGGTGCTATCGGAATATCGTATCAGTTTTTGTTCCAGGGTGCTTTTCTGCTCCGAAGAGAGAAGTCCGGTATTGTCATAAACACTGGTTTGCAGCGTGGGCTTATCCGGGATATCAAACTGTGCATAGGTCCATTGGGAAAAACACAATAAAAGAGCGAGGAGATATGTGGGTAAAAGCGTTTTTTGCATTTTGTTTTTTACGGTTGTGGCTTTTGGATACATGTGCTAGCGGCCTTTGGATATTTCGTCGGGAAGTTCATTGACATCGTCGGTCTGCCATGGAAAATGTTTTTTCAACTGCTCCCCGGCCATTAAGATTCCTTCAACCAGCCCTTGCTTGAACTTTCCGTTTTTAAAATGTCCGGCAATGATATCTTTGGTGCTGTTCCAGAAATTATCGGGGACGACCTTGTTGATCCCTTTATCTCCGCAAATAGCAAATGCCCTGTCTTCGACGGCTACGTAAATAAGCACGCCGTTGCCCAGTTTGGTGTTGTTCATTTTCAACTGCCCGAATACCTCAATAGCCCTTTCGTAGTGTGATGAAGAACCGGCCGTTTTTTCAATGTGCACCCGAACCTCTCCCGAAGTATTGCGTTCGGCTTCGCGTATGGCATTGATTATTTCCTGTTCCTCTTTTTGGGATAAAAAATCTTCTACTTTAGACATATCCAAACACTCTGAATTATTGTAAAACCCGATTCCCGGTATGCAGAGCAGACCGGGGTCATCGGTTTCGCGGGATTAAACTTCGGATGTTTAAAAATCAAAATCGACATCCGGTGCCTTTTCCGATCCGGGATCGGCCTGGTAGCGTACCATTTCTTCAAAATTAAACCACCCTGCCAGTATCTTGTTAGGGAAGGTTTTGATGTGCTGGTTGTATTTGTTGACCGCCTCGTTAAAACGGTCCCTGGTCACATTGATCCTGTTTTCCGTGCCTTCGAGTTGTGATTGCAGTTCCAGAAAATTTTGATTGGCCTTGAGTTCCGGGTAGCGTTCAACCGTGACCAGCAAACGGGAAAGGGCAGACGAAAGCCCGGTCTGCGCCTGTTGGAACTGTGCCAGTTTTTCCGGGGTTAAATTGTTGGCATCAATGGTTGTGGAGGTGGCTTTTGCCCTGGCATCAATAACTTCCTTCAGGGTGTTCCTTTCAAAATCGGCAGCGCCCTGGACTGTTTTTACCAGGTTGCCAATAAGGTCGTTCCTGCGTTGGTAGGAACTCTCTACATTGGCCCAGGCGGTTTTTGCATCTTCCTGGTACCTTACGGCATTGTTATTAAAGCCAACTGCCCACCGGTACAGGCCAAAAGCTATAACCACCAGTGCAATAACCGGAATTAACCATTTTTTCATAGTGAGTAACGTTTGAAAGTTGAGATTATAATTGGTCCTTTATGCTTAATAGAATAGTTTTTACGTTTTCTAATTTACGAATAATCTCAAAATTAGAAAGTGTTTTGTGCTTTTCTTCCTTCAGATGGGTTTTTGCCCCTTCCAGCGTAAACCCCCTTTCCTTGACCAGGTGATATATAAGTTGCAGGTTCTTAATGTCTTCAGGAGTGAATTTCCGGTTCCCTTTGGCATTCTTCTTGGGTTGCAATACGTCAAATTCCTTTTCCCAAAAGCGTATCAGGGAAGTGTTGACCTTAAAGGCATTGGCCACTTCACCAATACTGTAATAGCGTTTTTCAGGAAGTTCTATATGCATAAGTACTGAAACAAGTTACAAAATAAATACCCTACAATCAGATCCGGGTTCCTGTTCCGGGATGTTAATCCAGGGACTGGTTTTCCTGTGAGGCTACGTGTAGCAGCTCTTCATATTCCGCCGGGCTTAAACTGCCGTAATAGAAATTAATGGGGTTTATTCGCTGTCCGTCCTTGAATACCTCATAATGAAGGTGCGGGGCCTCTGACCGTCCTGTACTGCCTATGTAGCCTATAAGATCCCCCCTTTTCACCTTTTGTCCTTTCCTTACGTTGTATTTGCTGAGGTGGGCATAAAGGCTCTCATACCCGAAACCGTGTTCTATCCTGATGTGGTTGCCATACCCTGCGGCCCGGTTGTCCGACCTTTTTACCACGCCGTCACCCGAAGCGTAGACCGGGGTTCCCCTCGGGGCGGAAAAATCCATCCCCCAGTGCATTTTCCTGGCCTTGGTAAACGGGTCTGTCCGCCATCCGAAACCTGAAGCCATACGCTTGAGGTCTTTATTGTTCACCGGCTGTATGGCGGGGATGGTAGCCAGTAATTTTTCCTTGTTTTCGGCAAGTTTGGTAATCTCGTCCAGGGATTTGGACTGCACCACCATTTGTTTCTGCAGTATTTCAAGCCTTCGGGTCGTATTTACGATGATCTTGGAATTGTCAAACCCTTCGAGAGCCTGGTACCTGTTCACGCCACCAAAACCCGCCTTTCGCTGTTCTTCGGGTATGGGGTTGGCTTCAAAATATAAGCGGTAAATGTTGTTGTCCCGTTCTTCTATATCGGTAAGGACCTCTTCCATTTGCTCCATTTTTTTATTGAGGAGTTCAAACTGAAGTTCATATTGTTTTAATTCCCTGGAAGTGGAGAGTTCTTTCGGGGTATTGACCAGGCCCGTGTTGAGCAGGGTAAAAAGACCTATCATGCCAAAGAGGAACGATGCCAGGAGAAAGACCAGGAAGTTTCTTATTTTCTTTCCCTTTTTAACTTCGATTTTTCTGTATGAAAGTGTTTCCCGGTCGTAATAATATTTTACCTTCGACATAAATTAAAAAATTCTATTTTTGCCCTGTGAACCGCATGTCCCTACACTTTGGGAAAACCTTTTTGTTCAGGGATATATACTTACGTAACGGACAAATATAGAAATTGTTTTTGAGTTACCGTAATTTTTAGAAAAGGTTAAGATTTCGGATCATGTGATACGGAGATCCCTTCGATTCCGCAAAACGGGATCATCGTAACCTGCAACCCGGTGTTTTCCGGCATGCAGTTAAAGAAAAGAACATAAAAAGTGTCGAAAAAGAATATGATGACATCACAAGAGATAAGAAGCCGGTTTTTACGTTTTTTTGAAGAAAAACAACACACTGTGGTGCCGTCCGCACCGATGGTAATGAAGGACGATCCCACATTGATGTTTACCAATGCGGGGATGAACCAATTCAAGGAGTATTTCCTGGGGAACAGGAAACCCGTTTCGTTAAGGGTGACGGATTCACAGAAATGTCTTCGTGTAAGCGGAAAGCACAACGACCTGGAAGAGGTGGGCAAAGATACCTATCACCATACCATGTTTGAGATGCTCGGAAACTGGAGTTTTGGCGATTATTTTAAAAAGGAAGCCATTGCCTGGGCGTGGGAACTGCTTACGGAGGTTTTTAAAATTGACAAGAACCGGTTGCACGTTACTTTTTTTGAAGGTGCAGATGACGACGGGTTGCCCGAAGACAGTGAGGCCCGAAAACTTTGGGAAGGAATAGTACCCGAAAACAGGATTATCCCGGGAAACAAAAAGGACAATTTCTGGGAAATGGGCGACCAGGGGCCCTGTGGTCCGTCTTCCGAGATCCATATCGATATCCGGTCCGATGCGGAAAGGGCGGAAGTCCCCGGCAGGGACCTGGTGAATAAAGACCATCCGCAGGTAGTGGAAATATGGAATCTCGTATTTATAGAGTTCAATCGTAAGGCAGACGGTGCCCTTGAAAAACTCCCGGCTCAGCACGTGGACACCGGAATGGGATTCGAGCGTTTGTGTATGGTATTACAGGGGGAGCAGAGTAACTATGATACCGATGTTTTTACCCCGCTTATACGGGAAATCGAAACCATCACCAATTCCGGGTACGGAAAGGAAGAAAAAACAGATATAGCCATCAGGGTGATCGCTGATCACGTAAGGGCCGTTGCTTTTGCAATTTCCGACGGGCAGCTGCCCGGCAATACCGGGGCAGGCTATGTGATACGCCGGATATTGCGGAGAGCCATCCGTTACGGATTTACGTTCCTGGGAGAAAGAGAGCCGTTTATCTACAAATTGGTGGACACTTTGAGCAATCAGATGCATCATGCCTTCCCGGAAATACGTTTGCAGAAAAATTTGGTGGTCAATGTGATCCGCGAAGAAGAACAATCCTTTTTAAAGACACTGGACCAGGGATTGGTGTTGCTGGATACCATTATGTCCAATGCCAAAGACAAAAAGGTGTCCGGGACCAAGGCATTTGAATTGTATGACACCTATGGTTTTCCCATCGATCTTACGGCACTTATCCTGAGTGAAGAAGGATATACGCTGGATGAAGAAGGATTCAGAAAAGAATTGCAGAAACAAAAGGAACGGTCCAGGGCAGCAACTTCCGTGACCATGGACGACTGGGTTGTGCTGTCTGAAGATGACGAGGAAGAGTTTGTAGGATATGACACCTGTGAAACGAATGTGAAGATTACCAGATACAGGCGGGTAAGCAGTAAAAAGGGAGGCGAGATGTACCAGGTGGTGTTTAACCTGACTCCGTTTTATCCCGAAGGAGGGGGACAGGTAGGTGATAAAGGTTATATTGAATCGGCCAATGGCGATGTGTCCTACATCATAGATACGAAAAAGGAGAATAACCTCATTGTGCATTATACCAAAAGTATGCCGCAAAATACAGCGGGAACTTTTAAGGCGGTAGTGGATAAAAACCAGCGCAGAAGAACGGCGGCCAATCATTCGGCTATGCACTTGCTTCACCAGGCGTTGAGAGCAGTGCTCGGAGGGCATGTGGAACAAAAAGGATCAATGGTGCACAATGATCACCTGCGTTTTGACTTTTCACATTTCAGCAAGGTAAGCCCGGAAGAATTACAGGCCGTGGAAGACTTTGTGAATGCGAGGATCAGGGAACAACTTCCCCTGGAAGAAAAACGGAACATTCCTTATACTCAAGCCATAGAAGAAGGCGCCGTAGCACTTTTCGGTGAAAAATACGGCGATACGGTCAGGACCATACGCTTCGGGGAAAGCATGGAACTCTGCGGAGGGACACACGTACAAAATACGGCAGATATCTGGCATTTTATCATTACCGGTGAAAGTGCTGTAGCTGCGGGCATCCGGAGGATAGAGGCCATCACCCTCGATGCCGCCAAGGAGTATTTCACCACTCAGACCGATATTTTTAAGGAAGTAAAGAGCGTTTTAAAGAATGCCAACGACCCGGTGAAGGCCGTTGTTTCACTTCAGGAAGAGAATAATAACCTCAAAAAACAGGTTGAAGGTCTGCTCAGGGACAAGGCAAGACATCTTAAGGGCGACCTGATCAATAAACTGGAAGAAGTTGACGGCGTTCGTTTTCTCGCTACACGTGTAGATCTGGACCCTGCAGGAATAAAAGACCTTGCTTTCGAGATGGGAAAAGAACACCGGGACTTGTTTGTACTATTTGCTGCGGAACAGAAGGGAAAAGCATTGCTTACGTGTTATATTTCCAAAGAACTGGCGCAGGAACGCAACCTTAATGCCGGACAGGTGGTCAGGGAACTGGGCAAATTCATTCAGGGCGGTGGCGGCGGACAGCCGTTTTTTGCCACAGCGGGAGGTAAAAACCCGGGGGGTATTCCGCAAGCCCTTGAAAAAGCCCGGGAGTTCATAAAATAAAAAAACCTGTTCGTTCCCCTGTTAGAGACGCACGGCCGTGCGTCTCAACGAGAAAGGAGGCCGTGCGTCTCAAACCAGTTTTATCCCACAGGACAGTGAAGCTACAAACGCAAATAAAGATACCGCCCGGAAATAACCGCATAAATTACAATTCGCGGTTGTTACTCCTCGGTTCGTGCTTTGTGGAGAACATGGGAAGTAAACTCGACGATTTTAAATTTCCCTGCCTGCAGAACCCGTTCGGGATACTGTTTCATCCGGGTGCTCTGGAGCGTTTTACCGCACGGGTAGCAGCCCGTCAAAAATATACCGAAGAAGCTGTTTTCGAACATAACGGGCGATGGCACTGTTTTGATGCACATTCCGTGATGAGCGATAATTCGAGGGAAGTTGTATTGTCCCGTCTCAATAAGGCCATAGCACATACGGCAGATTTCCTTGAAGGCGCAACGCATATAATCATTACCCCGGGAACGGCCTGGGGATACCGCCTGAAGGATTCGGGACACCTGGTAGCCAACTGCCATAAGGTGCCGCAACGGCAGTTTACCAGGGAACTGGCCCCGGTAGAGGCTATAGAGAAAAGTATACGAGGTATTATTGAACACATACGTTCTGTTAACCCGGATATTCAGTTTGTTTTTACCGTATCCCCGGTACGCCATTTAAAAGATGGTTTTGTGGAGAACCAGCGCAGCAAGGCTCATCTTATTACGGCACTGCATAACGTCCTGGAGGAAGAGGCTTATTTTCCTTCTTATGAAATTATGATGGATGAACTCCGCGATTACAGGTTCTATGGTAAAGATATGATCCACCCCAATCAAACAGCGATCGACTATATTTGGGAAAAATTTACCGAAACCTGGATATCTCCCGAAGCGATCCCGGTGATGGAAGAGGTGGATGCCATTCAAAAGGGACTGGCCCATAAACCCTTTGCCCCGGATTCCGACAGGCATCGAAAATTTTTAAAAAGCCTGCAAGAGAGAATATCCCGCTTACAGGCTAAAGTACCACACATCCGGTTTCTGTGAGATGAGGAGCTTTTAAAAATTCAAAATAGGACTTAAACTTTTACAATGCTTTTGCCCCGGACAACTTGTCCATTATTCATGTTAACTTATCAACTCCGGAACTCCCCAGCTAACCAACTATTCTTGCTGTTTATCTAAGTAAAATGTACCTCCTCCGGTTGTGTTCTCGTCATTGCCCCAGGTCCCTTCCATGTGATCGTAGGCCACATTGACACTTGCTTCGGTAGAGTAGGTGTCATTAGCTACGATATATGTATATGTAGTACTGACGATTGACCCGTCTACGGTATAAGTACCCTCGGCCTTGGATGCAGATGTGGTATCTATACCGGTATAGACGTCTACTGTTCCGTCCAGCCGGAATAAAAATGCATATTCTGCATTTGGCGGATTGGTGCCGTTGCCGTATTCACCTACCCAGAAACCTTCCAGTTTTTCCTCGGAAGCCTTGTCCCTGGTGGTGAAAGAAAACACATCGCTTTGGCTTTCTCCCCCGTTCCCGTCTTTGGTTGTTACCGTCCAGTAATAGGGC
Source organism: Sinomicrobium kalidii (assembly GCF_021183825.1). Classification (GTDB taxonomy): domain Bacteria; phylum Bacteroidota; class Bacteroidia; order Flavobacteriales; family Flavobacteriaceae; genus Sinomicrobium; species Sinomicrobium kalidii. The sequence goes on from NZ_CP089211.1 coordinate 3,493,659, forward strand.
ATGCTATGATCGAGCGTGTCTTCATGGATATGACTGGTAGTGTTTAAACCAGAAGCGACTGTAGTCGTCGGAGGGTTATTGCCGTCAAGGTATATGTCATAGGATACGGCATCACCGTCCGGATCGGTGGCTTGTTGCCATTGCAGTTCCACATCGGAAATAGCTGTCCCGGTAGCGTTGTTTGCCGGGCTGGTCAATGTTGCTTTTCCCGGAGGCTGGTTTTCGGGGATGTCTGGTCCGTTGTCGTCGTCACTGCTGCATGAAAACAACAGTATGAACATTAATGAAAATGTAATGGTTTTAAAAGTTTTCATAATAGCTGTTTTTATGTCCCGTTCGGGTAATGATTTTACTTGACTCAAATGTATGTTATTGATTATCTGATTGTAAGGGGGTATTTCCCCTTTTTTAAACAACTTTTCTTACGGTTTGTTCTTAAATATAATTTTCAGGAGTTGTTTTTTTAAAATATTTAATCAATAAATTATTTTTAATTAATTATTGTAGTTGTTTTTGGTTTTATAGTTTTTAATATGAAAGTTAAATCTAATATTTGCCTCATAATTGGAAACTAAAATAATAAGAGTTATGTGCGGAATATTAGCAGTGATAAACGGAACATACGATCAGGAAGGTAGGAGTATAGACAGGAAACCTGTGTTGGACACCGGGCTGATCAGGGAAATGTCGAAGAAAATGGGTCACAGAGGACCGGACGAAAGCGATCTGCATCTCACCGAAAACGGACACATCCTGAGCCACGAAAGGCTCTCTATTATTGACCTGCATACCGGAAAACAGCCCATTCAGGGGACAGATACCGCCTGGATGGTACACAACGGAGAAATATATAACCACCGGGAATTGAGGGAGACTACCCTGAAAGGACATAGCTTCAGGACGACTTCCGATTCCGAAGTGATTGTACACCTGTATGAGGAGTTCGGTTACGATTTCTGCAATAAACTGGACGGTGTTTTTGCCTTTGTAGTGATAGACGGCGATGATTTTATTGCGGGAAGGGACCCTATAGGAGTGAAACCCCTCTATTACGGAACGGATGCCGAAGGCCGGATGTATTTTTCTTCCGAGATGAAGACCATAGCCGATCAGTGTGTGGAGTTTTCCGCTTTTCCTCCCGGGCACTTCTACACACCTAAAACAGGTTTTGTACGCTATTTTGCCCCGAAGTGGTTCGATTATGAGACGGCTACCGAGAAACTGGACCTCACCAAACTTCGCGAAAGCCTTATCGATGCAACCAAAAAACGGTTGATGAGCGATGTGCCCCTCGGGGTGTTGCTTTCCGGCGGACTTGATTCCTCGCTGACTTCCTCCATCGCCTGCAGGTTGATGGAAGGTACCGGGCAAACGCTGCATTCGTTTTCCATAGGACTGGATGCCGAGGCACCTGACCTTATCGCTGCGCGAAAGGTAGCAGAATACCTGGGGACGGAACACCATGAAATATACTTTACCATAGAAGAGGGCATAGAAATACTGGAAAAACTGGTATGGCATCTGGAAACCTATGATGTTACCTCCATAAGGGCGTCCACCCCGATGTATTTTATGAGCAAGGCCATTACGGATTTGGGGGTAAAAGTTGTACTGAGCGGTGAAGGGGCCGATGAGATCTTCGGAGGCTACCTGTACTTCAGGAATGCACCTACTCCCGAAGATTTCCAGAAAGAGACCATAGACAGGGTACAGCGACTGTCAACAGCCGATTGTCTCCGGGCAGATAAAAGTACCATGGCTCACGGATTGGAAGCCAGGGTGCCATTCCTCGACAAGGCTTTTCTACAAACTGCCATGGAAATCGAACCGGAGCACAAGCAACCGAAGACCTATGACGGTATAGAAAAGTACATTTTGCGAAAAGCTTTTGATACTCCGGAACGTCCTTTCCTCCCGGATGAGGTGCTGTGGAGGCAGAAAGAACAATTTTCCGACGGTGTGGGCTACAACTGGATAGATACGCTGATAGCACATTGTGCTTCCCGGGTCACTGATGAAGAAATGGCCAAAGCAGCTGAAAAGTTCCCCGTAAACACACCTGCTACCAAGGAAGCGTATTTTTACCGGGAGATATTCCACAAACATTTCCCGCAGGAGAGTGCAGCCAGAACAGTAAAACGATGGGTACCCAAATGGCAGGAAAACACTGACCCCAGCGGACGGGCCAACGCCGCCCATGTCAAGGCGGACACCTCGATTGCGCTGGAAGAAAAGGCCAAAGCAGCCTTGTAAGGATAAGAATACGACCAACCATTACATGAGGAATTGCCCGGGGAGAGATGCCTTTCCGGGCAATTTTGTTTGTGTATACCAAAAATTCCTTTTTTCAGCTAATGGAAGGAATTCGAATCAGGATCAAAGGTTGTGGTTTTTTACTTGTTGTAAGTTTCCGGTTTTGGTTTTGCCACGGATACACGAATGTTTTTCGGGCTGAATGTTGTATGTGAGGCTGATACGTTGTAAACCCCGGATTGTTTCCGGTTTCCTGCTTATACAAAAAACTAAACCTGTCTGAAAGGTATAACGGTTTCGGCAGGCTGTGAAATTGCACTTTAGTTATTTGGTTATTCAGGCATCACGCATGAGCTCAATAACTCATCCTGTTAACCCAATAACAACCACTGTAACGAAAAGGAACCATTTCATAAATCGCAAGTCGTACCTCTTATGTCTTATCCCCAAATAGTTCAGGGAAACTATCACGATTCTTCATAAAGTAGGTATTTCGCTCTTACCTTTCTGAACATTTCCAGTCCTTTTTTCCAACTGTTTCGGATTTTCGCCTCCGGCATACCCGCCTCGATTTGTTGTTGCAGGACTTCGGTTCCGGCGAGTTTTACGAAGAAATTATTAAAGAAGTCATCTTTGTTCGCGGTGTTGTTGTATGCCTTTATAAGCCATTTCAGTTCAAGGCGGTTCAGTCTTTCGGCCCGCGACAGGTCTTCCCCGCGGCACAACACACCGTTGTGTTCCGGGTTTTTCGCTCCGAAATTGGGACGGGGTGTGAAATAGTAATCGTATTCCGATTCAGGCAGGTGCGGAGAGCCGTAAACCTGGAACTGTTTCTCCGTTCCCCGCCCTTCGCTTACATTCGTTCCTTCAAAAAAACAAAGGCTCGGATACAAATTGACCGCCTGTGCATTCGGCAGGTTGGGCGATGGTTTTATCGGGAGGTCATAGGGCATGTCCTTGGTGTAATTGTCACAGGATACAACCTGCAACCGGCACTGTATGCCTTTGGTAAGCCATTTTTCCCCGTTGATCATGCGTGCATATTCACCTATGGTCATGCCATGGGCTACGGGAATGGGGTGCATCCCCACAAAACTTTTGTATTCCGGGTTCAGTACGGGGCCGTCCACAAAATGACCATTGGGGTTCGGGCGGTCCAGCACAATTAATGGTTTGTCGTTTTCCGCACAGGCTTCCATAACGTAATGCAAAGTGGAAATATAGGTGTAAAAACGCACTCCTACGTCCTGAAGGTCAAAAATGACAACGTCGATATCCGCCAGTTGTTCTGCCCCCGGTTTCCGGTTTTTTCCGTAGAGTGAGATCACGGAAAGTCCTGTTTTCGGGTCCTTGCCGTCCTTTATTTTTTCACCTGCGTCTGCCGTACCCCGGAAGCCGTGTTCGGGTGCGAACACTTTCCGCACATTTACACCGCGTGATACGAGACTGTCAACAAGGTGGGTATAATTCCGGTTGTTGTTATCCCTGAAGATAATGCTGGTAGGGTTGGCCACTATGCCCACGCGTTTATCCCTGATAAGCGGCAGGTATTCTTCTGTACGGTTGGCTCCGACCGCTATGGCCGCTTCTGGAGGGGCGGGTTTTTGTGAAGGCCGGGAAGAGGCATTGTTGCCACATGAAGTGGTCAGGAAAAGGAAGACCAATAGTTTAATACAACGGGTTTGTGTGCTGTTACGGACGGATGCTTGTCCTTCACTGAAAGCCTTCCCGATAATTTCGCGGCAAAACCGTAATAAAAATGTATTTTTGGAGTTTGTAAACCAAAAAGATTCGTTGAATTTAGAGTTTTTCATAGCGAAACGCATTATCAGGTCCAAAGACCATAAAAGTAGTGTATCGGCACCAATTATAAAAATTGCCATTACAGCTATTGTAATAGGTCTTGTTATGATGCTGGTAGCCATAGCCACCGGTATCGGGCTACAACATAAGATTCGCGAAAAAATTGCGGCTTTTAACGGGCATGTCCGTATCTACAATTACGACAATAACGAATCTGAGGTCTCCGTACATCCGGTGTCTATAAACCAGGAATTTTATCCGGAGTTCAAAAACATAGAAGGGATCACCCATGTTCAGGCCGTGGCCACAAAGGCGGGTATCATCCGTATGGAAGATACTTTTGAGGGGATCATAACCAAAGGCGTGGGAAAGGACTACAACTGGGAGTATTTCAGGGAGTACCTGCACGAGGGCAGGTTGCCGGATTATAGCGGAAAACTCAATAATGAAGTCCTGATGTCCGGGTACCTTGCCGATCGGTTACACCTTGATGTGGGCGACACGTTCTATGCCTTTTTTCTGAAGGATGAGGGGAGCACTGTACCCAACCAGCGGATATTTGAGATCACCGGGATCTACAACAGCGGTTTCCGGGAATTCGATGCCAAGTACGTATTTGTGGATATCCGCCATATACAACGGATGAACCGGTGGGCCGATGATGAAGTAGGGAATTTCGAGGTGTTTGTAGATGATTTTGATGCGATAGAGGAAAAGGGAAACGAAATCTACGGCAAAACACTTTCCACACTGGATTCGGAAACCATACTCACGCAATATCCGTCCATCTTTGAGTGGCTGGGATTGTTCGACTTTAACATAGCCATTATTATAGGTATACTTATCATTGTAGGCGGATTTAATATGATTACCGCCCTGCTTGTGCTGATACTGGAGCGTACACAGATGATAGGGATCTTAAAGGCACTGGGCAGTGATGACTGGACGGTGCGCAAAATATTTCTCTATAATGCGGCCTACCTGATTGCCATAGGACTGTTCTGGGGGAACGTTATAGGTATCGGTCTTCTGCTCTTACAGAAATACTTCGGCTTTATAGCCCTTGACCCGGAGACTTATTACGTGACCGAAGTGCCCGTGTACATAACTCCGCTACACGTGCTGCTTCTCAATGTGGGGACCCTGATCCTGTGCCTGGCCATGTTGCTCGTACCTTCCTATATCATCACCAGAATAGTGCCCGCCAGGGCTATGCGGTTCGACTGATTTTAAGCGGCAGATTTTTGCCATAACATTTTCAATCCAAAATCTTCGTAACTTTGTTAGGAGACCGTATAGAACAGCATACGACAATAACCTTAAAGATAGTAGGACGGAAGGTTTCCGAAATGATTTATGATTTCCGATACCCTGGTTCTTCGGATTTTGGTTCTATGCGGTCGGTCGTAAGCCCTTAATCTTAACCATTGCAAATCACGAAAAAACACATCCCATGAACTACGCAGACAATATACTGGGTACCATAGGCCAAACGCCGCTGGTAAAATTAAACAGGATCACCCGGGAGATCAATACCTTGGTACTGGCCAAAGTGGAGACCTTTAACCCCGGTAATTCCATAAAGGACCGTATGGCCGTGAAGATGATCGAAGATGCGGAAGCGGACGGGCGTTTGAAGCTGGGAGGGACCATTATAGAAGGAACGTCGGGAAATACCGGCATGGGACTGGCTCTTGTGGCCATTGTGAAGGGATATAAACTCATATGTGTTATCAACGATAAGCAGTCCAAGGAAAAAATAGATATTCTCCGTGCTGTTGGAGCCGAAGTTATTGTGTGCCCCACCAATGTGGAACCCGATGATCCCCGGTCGTATTATTCCGTGGCCAGGCGCCTCGCCGAAGAAACTCCGGATTCCTGGTATGTGAACCAATATGACAATCCTTCAAACAGCCTTGCGCATTATCAGCAGACCGGCCCGGAACTCTGGCGGCAGACCGACGGAAAGATCACTCATTTTGTGGTGGGGGTAGGTACCGGGGGCACCATTTCGGGCGTAGGTAAATACCTTAAAGAACAAAACCCGGACATTAAGGTATGGGGCATAGACGCATATGGTTCGGTATTTAAGAAGTATCACGAAACAGGGATCTTCGATGAAAACGAGATCTATCCCTATATCACAGAAGGTATTGGCGAAGACCTGCTCCCGGAGAATGTGGACTTTTCGGTCATAGACGGGTTTACCAAGGTGACCGATAAGGATGCCGCCGTGTATACCCGGAAACTGGCCAAGGAAGAAGGGATATTTGTAGGAGGCTCCGCCGGGGCAGCCGTAAAAGGAGTGCTCCAGCTAAAAGAACATTTCAGGCCGGGAGATGTGGTGGTGGTACTGTTTCACGACAGCGGGAGCAGGTATGTAGGCAAGATGTTCAATGACGACTGGATGCGCGAAAGAGGGTTTCTGGATGAAGATGTCACCAAGGCAGAGGACCTGGTGAAAAGCGACCAGGAATTAATTACCGTACAAACCGAAGAACTGGTATACCGGGCCATTGAGCATATGCGTAAATATAATATCTCCCAGATTCCCGTAAAAGACTCCGCCGGTTTTGTGGGGGTAATAGATGAAACCAGTCTTTTCCGTGCCTATGTCGAAGACAAAAACGTGGCCAACAGGCCGGTAAAGGAAATCATGCGTGCCCCGCTACCTGTTATCGAAGGGGCAACACCTGTGGACAAAGTGTCCAAACTCATCAATAAAGATAACAGTGCCATCCTGGTCAAGCTGGGGAACGGCGATTACCGCATTATCACGAAACACGATATCATCCGTGCGATCCATTAAAATGATTAAATTTACGGCAGTTACAGGAACTATTTAAAAACACATCAGCATGCCAATACGTAAAATACTTCTCGGTATGGCCGTTTTTGCCGTATCGGTTTCTCAAGGCCAGGATATATCCGGAACAGAAAAAAAGATCGCAAAAACCGTAGCCGGAAACATAGAAGAACAACTGGAATTTACAGAAAAAGTAGTCAATATAAACAGCGGGACCATGAATCACGAAGGTGTTCGTGAAGTAGGGAATATTTTCCGGCAGGCATTTGACGATATCGGATTTAACACCAGGTGGATCGGCATGCCCGAAGAAATGAACCGTGCCGGGCACCTTTTTGCTGAGATCCCCGGGGAAAAAGGAAAAAAAGTATTGCTCATAGGGCATATAGATACCGTTTTTGAAAAAGACAGTCCTTTCCAGAAAATGGAAGAGGTCAACGATAGTATATCCCACGGACCGGGGGGCCAACGATATGAAAGGCGGGGATGCAATTATTCTTTATGCCCTGAAAGCCCTTCGGGAGAACGGGTTGCTGAAAAACAGGCAGGTTATTGTGGCCCTTATGGGAGATGAGGAATTTACCGGAAAACCGTTGTCCGTAAGCAGAAAAGACCTTATCGATGCCGCAAAGCGAAGTGATGTCGCCCTGGGGTTTGAGCCTTCCGGTGGCTTTGGAGAAGCCACAATGGCCAGGCGTGGCTCTTCCGGATGGAAAGTGGAAGTGAGCGGGAAACAGGCCCATTCCGCCGATGTTTTTAGTGAAGATGTAGGGGCCGGGGCCATTTTTGAAATGTCGCGTATCCTCAATGCTTTTTACAATGAAGTGCGTGGAGACAAGTACCTTACCTTTAACCCCGGAGCAATACTGGGGGGTACGGATGTAACTTATGATGAGGTATTGAGTAAAGGCAGTACTTTCGGTAAATCCAATGTAGTGGCAAAAAAGGCCGTGGTAGACGGAGGACTGCGTTTTATTTCCGAAGAACAAAAGGAAAAGGCCCGTGAAAAAATGCGGGAAATAGTAAGCAAAAACCTTCCCCGTACCAGTGCAGAGATCACTTTTATAGACAGTTATCCCGCAATGGAACCTACCGAAGGGAACAAACAACTGCTCGAGAAACTGAGCCAGGTAAGTACAGCCCTCGGAATGGGGCCCGTAGAGGCCGTGGACCCGTTGGAAAAAGGGGCGGCAGATGTGTCTTTTGTAGCACAGTATGTGGATTGTCTGGATAGCCTGGGTGCCATGGGAGAAGGGGCGCATTCCCCGGAAGAGACCATAAACCTCAATACACTGGAGGCACTCACCAAACGAGCAGCCATTTTAATCTACAGGTTGCTGCATGAATAACACTTTTTCTTTTGCGGGATAGTGCCTTTTGTCGTCCCTTTTCGGGGTCCGACTGTAAAATTAACATTTTTTTTACATTTCGTGGCGTAACAATTTACGTTTGGATGAGTCTAACGGGGTGTGGACCTTGAAAAGATTAACGCATTTTTAATAGATAATGCATATTTTTATAGGTACATTGTAATAAAAAGAAGCTCACCGGCATGATAGAAATCAAAGACTTGCACAAATCCTACCGTATGGGAAGCAATTCCCTTCACGTACTCAAAGGACTTAATTTATCCATAAAGGAAGGAGAGCTTGTGGCCATTATGGGATCTTCCGGTTCCGGGAAGTCCACATTACTCAATATCCTCGGAATGCTGGACGAAGCCGATACGGGTGAATATAACCTGGACGGTGTGCCCATAAAAAATCTCAATGAAACCAAGGCCGCCAAATACAGGAACAAGTTTCTCGGCTTTATTTTCCAGTCCTTTAATCTGATCAATTATAAATCGGCTGTAGAAAATGTGGCCCTTCCGTTGTATTACCAGAAGGTGAACCGGAAGGAACGGCAGGAAAAGGCGATGCACTATCTGGGAAAAGTAGGATTAAAGGAATGGGCAGACCACCTTCCCAGTGAACTTTCCGGAGGGCAGAAACAGCGGGTGGCCATTGCCAGGGCCATGGCAGCCGAACCCAAAGTGCTGCTTGCCGATGAGCTTACCGGGGCCCTGGACAGTACAACCTCCTATGAAATAATGGACCTTATTCAGGGAATAAATGACGGGGGAAAAACCATTCTGGTCGTTACCCACGAACCGGATATTGCCAATATGTGCAAACGTATCGTGCATCTCAAAGATGGCGTGATCGTGGAAGATACTTTTGTGGAACAAGTAAGGGCCATGGAAAATGTTCAGTAGAGACCGCTGGCAGGAAATATTCCAGACCATAAACAAGAACAAGCTCAGGACATTTCTGTCCGGGTTTACGGTAGCGCTCGGCATCCTGATATTTACGGTGCTTTTCGGAATGGGCAACGGATTGAAGAATACGTTTAACGAATTTTTCATGGACGATGCCACCAATACATTCTTTATCTATCCCGGGCGAACCACCATGCCGTACCAGGGGTTTAAAAAAGGCAGGCAGGTGGAGTTCAGGAATGACGACCTGGAAGACATAAAAAAAGACTTTGCCCTTTATCTTGACGATATTACCCCAAGGATCTCCCAGAGCGCACTGGCTTCATATAAAGGAGAATCCAACACCTATAACCTGCGGGCTGTTGCACCTTCTCACAGTAAGATGGAGAGAACCATCATAATGAAAGGGCGTTACATTAATGCAAATGACATTGCGAACGAAACAAAGAATATCGTTATAGGACGCCTGGTGGAGATTGATTTGTTCGATAAATCAGAGAGCGCTGTCGGGAAATACCTGGAGGTGGGCGGTGTAATGTATAAAGTTATCGGGGTTTTTCAGGACGAAGGCGGGGACAACGAGGAAAGACGCATTTATATGCCCTATACCACCAAACAGCTTCTGGACAAAGGAACCGATAAGATAGACCAGATGGTCCTCACCTACAAAACGGATATCGGATATGCAGGAGCCATGGCGTTCGACAGCAGCCTGAGAAAATACCTGAAAGAAAAGCACAAGGTGGCGCCCGAAGACCAGAACGGTATTTACCTCAGCAATACCGCCGACGTGGTTAAACGGAATATGATGTTTGCCAATGTATTGCAATGGGTGGTGATCTTTGTCGGTATAGGAACCCTTATAGCCGGAGTTATCGGTATTAGCAATATTATGGTTTTTGTAGTTAAGGAACGTACAAAAGAGCTGGGGATACGAAAGGCACTCGGAGCTACCCCGGCATCCGTTATCGGACTTGTATTGCAGGAGTCCATTTTCATAACCACCATTGCGGGATATATAGGATTGGTTATTGGCATAGGAACGCTCAGCATCATGGGCAACAGCCTTAAAGAAGACTATTTTATTACCAATCCCCAGGTGGGTATCGATGTAGTGATCACAGCTACGCTGATCTTAATATTTTTCGGTGTAGTCGCCGGTTATATTCCCGCTAAAAGGGCTGCCAATGTAAAACCCATTGTAGCATTGAGGGATGAATAAGGATAGTATGGTAAACACCGGGACGAGAAAAGCTAACACGTAAAATACCAGACGCGACATGCGATTTATTTTTGACAGGGATACATGGCAGGAAATTTTCGGATCGATCCGGAAAAACAAAATACGTACAATGATCACCGTTATCGGTGTGCTTTGGGGGATTTTTGTTTACATAGCATTGTCGGGTGCTACCAAAGGGCTGGACAACGGTTTCGAACGGGAGTTCCAGGGCATTGCCAACAATAGTATGTTTGTGTGGACACAGCGTACCAGCATGCCCTATCAGGGATTTAAAATCGGAAGGCCCATACAGCTTAAACTCGATGATGCAGAGGAACTGCAGAATAAACTGCCCGACATCCAGTTCATTGCCCCGCGAAATGTGATGGGGGTTTTCGGAGGCTCTCCGCCCCGGATTTCACGTGGTATGAAAACCGGGAACTATGCGGTTTTCGGGGATTATCCGGTTATAGACAAGATATTCAAGAAAAAAATATACGAAGGAGGCCGTTTCCTGAATGAAATGGACATGCAGAGGGAAAGAAGGGTCTGCATTATCGGGGAAAGGGTGCGGAACGATTTATTTGATGTGGATGAAGACCCCGTGGGAGGTTATGTGAAGTTGAATAACGTATCTTTTCAGGTAGTGGGCGTGTACAAGAAATCGGAAAATATGGGGTTTGAAGGGGATAATTCCGTTTTGCTGCCCTATTCTACCTACCGGAAGATATTCAGTACAGGCGATAATGTAGGGTGGTTTGCCATTGCGGCATATGATGAGGTCGATATTGTAGCGCTCGAAAAAGACGTAAAACGCCTGTTAAAACGAAGGCACAAAGTACACCCTGAAGACGAAAGGGCATTCGGGTCCTTTAATCTGGGGGAAGCTTTTGCAAAAATGTTTGGTTTTGCCAAAGGATTGAACTTCTTGTCGCTATTCGTAGGGTTTGCTACCATTATTGCCGGGGTGATAGCCATCGGTAATATACTGCTCATCTCCGTAAAGGAACGGACCCGGGAACTGGGGGTGAGGCGGGCTCTCGGGGCCACACCGGCGGAAGTGCGGGGACAGATTTTACTGGAATCCGTATTTCTCACTTTGGTAGCGGGTATTCTCGGAATCATACTGGGAGCTTTTGTACTGGCTATTATTAATACCCTGACCCAGGGAAGCAGTGGCTTTCCCTATACCAACCCTACGGTGCCTATACCTTATATTTTTACGGCCCTGTTCATTATGGTCGTTCTGGGGACCCTTATAGGATTGATACCTGCGCAAAGAGCAGTGAGTATAAAACCAATCGATGCCCTGCGCGAGGAATAGGCAAGGCCTGTTCCTTCTCGTAGAGATACACGGCTGTGCATCTCAAACGTGAAAGGAATTACCAGAAAAACAGACGGAATGTGTATCTCAGACTAAAAAAATTAAATAACCAAATTAGTAACCATAGATGAAAATTTTAAAGTACATAGGAATAGCTGTCCTTATCATAGCAGCATTGTTTGCGGCCGCGTATTTTATAAAATCCAACAGTAAGTCGCCCATAACTTATGAAAGTGAATCGCCGTTCATAACCAGTATAGAAGAAAAGAGCGTGGCAACAGGAAAGGTGATACCGGAGGACGAAGTGGCCATTAAACCACAGATATCCGGGATTATCAGTGAAATCGCGGTGGAAGAAGGCGAAAAACTGGAAGCAGGGGATCTTATTGCAAAGATAAAAGTAGTCCCAAATGAGCAAACACTGAATACTGCCAGGGGAAGGCTGAGCAATGCCAGGATTTCCCTTAACAATGCCGAAATAGAGTACAACAGGAATAAGGTACTGTTCGAAAAAGGGGTGATATCTTCCCAGGAGTTTAACAATATAGAACTCACCTACGACCAGGCCAAACAGGAGCTCGCCAATGCCCAGAGCGACCTTCAGATCATTCGTCAGGGGTCTGCCGGCGGGTCTACAAGTGCCAATACCAATGTAAAAGCCACTATATCAGGGACCGTACTGGAGATCCCAGTAAAAATAGGAGACCAGGTAATTCAGAGTAATAACTTTAACGACGGTACTACCATAGCCAGTGTAGCAGATTTGTCTAAAATGATATTCGAAGGTATGGTAGATGAGGCGGAAGTGGGGAAACTAAAAGCAGATTCACCTCTTAAGATCAGTTTCGGAGCGATACCCGACAAGGAATTTGAAGGTAAGCTGAAATTTGTTGCCCCCAAATGGAACGAGGAGGAAGAAACCACTTCCGGGGTAGTACAATTTAAGATCGAAGCCGATGTTTTTATGGAAGAAGGCTATTTCATCAGGGCCGGGTATAGTGCCAATGCATCATTGGTACTGGAAAAGAAAGACAGCGTCCTGGCCATCAAGGAAGCCCTGTTACAATTCGATCGCGAAACCGAACAACCGTATGTGGAGGTGGAAGTCGGCGATCAGGAATTCGAAAGAAGGGACGTGGAGACCGGGATTTCGGACGGGATCAATGTAGAAATCGTCTCCGGGCTGACTGAAAGCGATAAGGTAAAAGTGTGGAACAAAACCGAACCCGTAAAAAGGGAAACGGCAAGTGATTAATGAGATAAAAAGTTCGCACAGCACAACTACAACCTGCCTCTTTTTCTCAATTTATACAAAGAGCAGGTTACAGGATTACCAAAAATAATGTAAATTCGTGCCGCACCCGTGCGAAAGCCGTCAAAATACCTTTCGGATTGCAATTTCCGATCGGGAAAAACGGGGAGAGGTTCCCGGGACTTAAACAGATAAAAGACCGAACCCCAAAACCGGCGTCGTAGGGCAGGCGCCTCAGCAAAACCAGAAAAAACAATTAACCCTTATGAAAACAAGAATAATACTGCTCACATTTTTCTTAACTGCGTGTTTTGCATATTCCCAACCCAAAAAATGGACGCTGAAGGCTTGTATAGACTATGCCATAAAACACAATATAAATGTACAGCAGTCCGAATTGGATACAAAGGATGCAAAAATCGATAAATCGGATGCAATAGGTAATTTTCTTCCGGCATTGAACGTAGGGGCGTCACATTCCTGGAACATCGGTCTCAACCAGAATATTACCACAGGTTTGCTGGAAAACCAGACCACACAGTTTACATCTTTTCAGGGGACCGTACGGGTAGATGTTTTTAAAGGGTTACAGAATGTCAACACACTCCGTAGGGCCAACCTCAGCATTCTTGCCAACCGTTATAAGCTTGAGGATATGAAAGACGATATATCCCTGTCTGTGGCCAATGGTTATCTGCAGATACTCTTCAGCCGGGAAAACCTGGAAGTGGCAAAAGCCCAGTATGCCGTTACGGAACAGGACCTTAAAAAGACAAGGGAACTGGTAGAGTCCGGTGTGGTGCCGAAAGGCGACCTCCTGGAGATCGAAGCTACGGCAGCCAATCAGGAGCAACAGATCGTCAATGCCGAAAACGAACTGCGGTTGTCCAGGATCGCCCTGGCGCAATTACTGCTCATCGACGATTATGAAAATTTTGATGTGGCAGATGAAGATTTTATGCTGCCCGAATCCGGTATACTCGATCATTCCCCCAAGAATATTTACCGGAAAGCACTTACTTTCCGGAATGATATTAAATTTTCGAAAACCAATGTAGAGCTGGCCGAAAAAGACCTCGATATAGCGAAAGGTGCATTACTGCCTACCCTGTCTGCATTTTACGGCTATGATACCAGGATATCCTATCAGGACAGGGCAGTAGGCACGGGAGATTTTGAATTGGTGCCGATTGGTGTGGTTCCCTCAACCCAGGAAGAAGTGGTTACTCCACGTGAACTCACAGAGATTAGTGGTCCACAGCCTTTCTTTGATCAATGGACAACCAACGACGGACATTCTTACGGGCTTCAGCTCAATATCCCTATTCTCAACGGTTTCTCAGCTAAAAACAATGTTAAAAGGAGTGAGGTAAACCTCGAAAGGACCAAGAACCAGCTCGAACAGGACAAACTGGATCTGGACAATGCGATACACCAGGCCTGGAATGATACCCGCGCAGCTTATAAGAGTTATGAAGCGGCCGGGAAAGCATTAGAAGCGAGGAAGGAAGCCCATAATTACGCCAGGGAACGGTATAATGTGGGGCTGATGAGCAGTTTTGACTTTGCCCAGGCACAGGCTAGGGTGGATAATGCCGAAGCAGAATTCGTAAGGACCAAATACGATTATATTTTTAAGCTGAAAGTGCTGGAATTCTATTTTGGAATCCCCCTGGATGAGCTGTAAGATTTCCGATTTACATTTGAAGGCATTAGATTTGTCCTGAATTTTAAATCGTAAATCCCATTGGCTGTCATTCTCAATATTGAAACTTCAACGACCAACTGTTCGGTGTGCCTGGCAAAAGACGGCGTACCACTGACCGTGAAAGAACAGGATGATGTTAACTATTCCCATTCGGAGAACCTGCATGTTTTTATCCGTGATGTCATGGAAAAGGCGTCTCTGAAATTACAGGATATAGATGCCGTAGCCGTAAGTAAGGGGCCGGGCTCCTATACCGGACTTCGTATAGGGGTGTCTACTGCAAAAGGGCTTTGTTACGCGCTGGATAAACCGCTTGTTGCCGTGCCTACTCTTCAGGTACTGGCTTCAAAGTACAATATTGGCAACGGGGTTATCTTGCCTTTGCTCGACGCCAGGCGAATGGAGGTGTATTCCGCTGTTTTCGACAAGGACTATGAGCCGTTGCGGGAAACCAGGGCCGAAATTGTTACCGAAGCCTCCTTCCATGAATGGCTGGATAGGGGCAAGGTGTATTTTACGGGGAACGGGGCGGAAAAGTGTAAAGCGGTGATATTACATTCCAATGCGATATTTCCGGAAAAGACAGAAGCGCCATCCGCTTCGGAGATGGCCTTACTGGCAGAAAAAAAGTTCAAAACAGACGATTTTGAGGATGTCGCCTATTTTGAACCTTATTATCTGAAGGACTTTGTAGTTACAAAGAAAAAGAAGAAAACGCCTTAGGCATCGGCTTCTTTATTGTGATTGTATATGTGAATATCCCTTTGAGGGAACGGGATACCGATGCCCTCGTCATCAAATGCTTTTTTGATGTTTTCCTGCATGTAAAAGTGTACACTCCAGAAATCTTCGGTTTTACACCACGGGCGCACGGCAAAATTTACCGAACTGTCACCGAGTTCCGAAATAAGAATATCTACAGGCTTATCGTGGTCGATGTGAGGACATTTGTCCGCTACCTTTTTGATGACTTCCCGCGCCTTGTCTATATCGTCGGGATAACCTATACCAAAGGTCATGGGAACTTTGCGTACGGGATTGGCCGTAAGGTTTTCCAGCGGGCCACTGGTGATCGTCCCGTTGGGTATAATAATAACCCTGTTGTCGAGCGTAGTAAGGATGGTGGTAAATATCTGTATTTCCTTTACCGTTCCGGAATACCCCTGTGTAACAATAAAATCCCCTACCTTGAAAGGTTTAAAGAACAGGATCAGAATGCCTGCAGCCATATGGCTCAGGTTGCCCTGCAAGGCCATCCCCACAGCAAAGGCCAGTGCACCGAATATGGCCACAAAAGAAGTGACCTCCAGACCAAATAGTGCGGCGGCACTCAGCAGGACCAATACTTTAATAAGAATCAGCACCATAGAGGTCAAGAAGGGGATCAGGGACGGGTCTGCATTTCGCTTTTCCAGTTGTTTCCGCACGGAATTGGCGAGTACCCTGGCTATCCAGAAACCGATAATGAGAGTAACAATCGCACCCAGTATTTTTGGTGCATAGGCAATGAGCATAGAAACGCCTTCGTCGATGTAATTTTCCATAGTGTAATAATGTATTTAAGGGTTTTGTTTCTTGTTATGTTGGGGATTTATGTCTTAATTTATATTGTTATTGCCGTTTTTTCCCTTTATCGGTTGTTTTCAACTGGGGTAAGACGTCGTCGACCTTTT
The DNA here is from genome assembly GCF_021183825.1 of Sinomicrobium kalidii. Lineage (GTDB taxonomy): Bacteria > Bacteroidota > Bacteroidia > Flavobacteriales > Flavobacteriaceae > Sinomicrobium > Sinomicrobium kalidii. The sequence continues at coordinate 3,509,960 of NZ_CP089211.1, forward strand.
CTGTGGGCAGGTTGCAGGAAAAATCTACACAAACATAAATAAGTGTTTTGTTATCTACAAATCTGTTTTTCAGCAACGGCAGATCAGAAACTTCTTCCGATCCGGTAATAAGCTTATTAGGAAGGTAATAGCGGTTGAGCTCCGTTGTTTTTTTTAAAGCATCTTTTCCTGATATGGCCACTTCGTAATAACCATGTGTATACAGTAGCATAAGATCCAGCCAGTTGGAATGAAATGAAGGATATTCCTGTGTGAGCGGGATCATGTTACGGAGCATTTGTTCCGCTGTTGTCGAATATTGTTTGTTATTGAAGTGATGTGACAATACAAAAAGATTCCCGGCCATGATGGAATTGGAGGCGGGGATCACATTGTCCGATCTTTCAATACTCCGGGCAATCAGCGCATCATCCGTATCGGAGGTAAAGAAAAACATCTTGCTTTCCTCCGAATAAAAATGTTCAAAACTGTAATCAGCGAGCCTTCGGGCCATTTGCAGCCAGTGTTCGCTGAGGGTAACTTCATGCAGTGCCAGAAATACATCTATAACCGTGGCATAATCTTCCAGGTAGGCGTTAATGTTGCTTTTTCCGTTTTTATAATTGCGGTACAGTCCGCCGTCGGGGCGTAACTGTTTTTCTTCAATAAACCGGGCATTTTTCAATGCAATGGCCAGAAAAGAAGGCTCGCCGAACACTTTATACGCATCGATATAACCTTTTAACATCAGGGCATTCCAGGAGGTGAGTATTTTGTCGTCCAAGCCGGGGCGGGGCCTCAGGTTTCGCGCTGTTAAGAGCAAAGCCTTCCAGGAAGCGACCTTTTGTGAAAGTTCCGTTGCGGTAATTCCGTGTTTGTCGGCAATATCCCGGTCTGTTTCCTTTCGTATCAATACATAATCTTCCCCTTCCCACAGGCCATAACTGTTAATATTGTAGTAGTCGCGGAACAGGGGGAAGTCGTTTTTCAGCAATCGTTGCAGTTCGGGTTTACGCCAGGTATAGAAAGCCCCTTCTTTCATTTCACCCTTTTCGTTTTTGCTGTCGGCATCAAGGGAAGAATAAAATGCCCCCTCTTCACTCATTAGTTCCCGCTCCGTAAAGGCCAGGGTTTCATAGACTACATTTTTGTATAATGTTTTCCCCGTAGCTGCGTAGGCATTGGCATAGAGGCTCACCAACTGGCCGTTGTCGTAAAGCATTTTTTCAAAATGGGGGACGTGCCATCTGGCATCTACGGAATAACGGGAAAAACCACCGCCAACATGATCGTAAACACCACCGTGGGCCATTTTGGTGAGGGATCGGTTTACATAATCCGTGATTTCATCATCTCCGTTCCGAAAGGCGTAATGCAACAGAAAGAGGAAGTTGACGGGCATCATGAATTTAGGTGCCCGGTTTGGTCCGCCGTAGGTCGTGTCAAAGCTTGTTTTCCATTGCAAAACGGCATTCCGTACCTGTTCGGCAGAGAACGGGGACTTGTCAGTGTCGGGGATAACGGTTTCCAGGTGTTGCAGGCCTTTTTCCATATTGTCTGCATATTCCCGGAGTTTTTCAGGCTGTTGTTCGTAGAGTTTCCGGATTTGTACAAGGGCAGTAGTCCACCGGTCTTTTGGAAAATAGGTGCCTCCCCATACGGGCCTGCCATCGGGCAGGGCTACGACATTTAACGGCCATCCGCCCTGTCCGGTCATCAGTTGTACGGCATTCATGTAGACCTGGTCTACGTCCGGTCTTTCTTCGCGGTCTACTTTTATGTTGATAAAGCCTTCGTTCATTACAGCGGCTACCTCCGGGCTTTCGAAACTTTCTTTTTCCATGACATGACACCAGTGACAGGCGGCATACCCCACACTTATTATCAGCAGTTTGCCGGTCCTGTCGGCCTCCCGGAGAATATCCGGGTGCCAGGCTTTCCAGTTCACCGGATTATGTGCGTGTTGCAACAGGTATGGGCTGGTTTCACGGATCAAATCGTTGGTTTGTTGTGACATTTCAACTGTATTGTTTTTGTTATGGCATGGCAAAAGAACATGAAGACATAAAAAGAAAACATCAAGGGTACAGGCTTTGTTCAAAGGTATAATAAAAAAGGCGCTTCAAGAATTCTTGAAACGCCCGTAACAACTCAAACACTTAAAAATAAACTTGTGAATTTATAACAAAAGGGCAGAAAAGGGGTAATATACGGAGTGTCAGCTACTGCACTTCGAAAGTGATTTTTACATTTACCCGGTATTCCGCTACCTGGTCGCCGTTTACCATTGCACTTTGGTCCTGTACATAAACGGACTTTATATTTTTTACAGTCCTGGCAGCTTGTTTCACTGCTTTCTGTGTGGCGTCTTCCCAGCTTTCGGGAGAGTTTGCCATTAATTCAATTACCTTTAAAACAGCCATATCGTTTAGTTTTTATAAGTACTTAATAGTCATAAATATAAGGAATTTAACTACATTAATAAAATAAATTTGCTTAAATTGTAGATTAAGAAACCGTTATAAACGTCCACATAATATTTTGGTAACATTAAGTTAACTTTATTTTAATTAAGTTGACGGACTTTTGCGTCAGTAAAAAATACGTATGGAACAAGTGTATATGGTAATGCTGATAGCCCTGGCGCTGTTGGCAATAACAGATTTGGTTGTAGGGGTCAGCAATGATGCGGTTAATTTTTTAAACTCAGCCATAGGTTCTAAAGCGGTTCCGCTTAAAACCATTATGATTGTTGCCAGTGCGGGGATAGCATTCGGGGCATTGTTTTCCAGCGGGATGATGGAAATAGCACGTAGCGGTATCTTTGTACCCAGCATGTTTACGTTCAATGAGGTCATGATCATTTTTATGGCGGTGATGATCTCTGACATATTACTGCTGGATGTGTTCAACTCCATAGGGTTGCCCACTTCCACCACGGTGTCCATAGTTTTCGAACTTCTCGGCGCGGCAGTATGTCTTGCCATCTACAAGATCCTGGTACAGAGTGGCGATATAGCTGCTCTTGGTGATTATATCAATTCCGCCAAGGCAACACAGATTATTGTAAGCATATTATTGTCGGTGGCCTTGTCATTTACCATCGGGGCCCTGATACAGTATGTATCGAGACTGTTTTTTACTTTCCACTTTGAAAAAAGGGTGAAATATATAGGGGCTATTTTCGGCGGACTTGCCATTACGGCCATCACATTTTTTATACTCATCAAAGGATTAAAGAGTGTCTCTTTTGTCTCTGCCGAAGATTACGCCTGGATAAAAAGTCACCAGCTTATTATCATCGGTGTAAGCTTTGTTTTCTGGACCGGGCTTGCACAACTGCTGATGAGCGTCTTTAAGGTGAACATTCTTAAACTGATCATTATCATAGGTACGTTTGCCCTGGCCATGGCCTTTGCAGGAAATGACCTGGTAAACTTTATCGGGGTGCCGATAGCGGCATATCAGTCTTACGGATTTTTTGTGGACTCCGGTATGCCGGCCGATTCATACATGATGGGGGAACTGGCGAGCAACGAGATCGTAGCGCCGTTCTATTTTCTGCTGTTTGCCGGGATTGTAATGGTCATTACCCTCTGGACATCCAAAAAAGCACGTAGTGTTGTGGCTACCGGGGTAGATCTTTCCAGGCAGGGAGACGGTGCAGAGAAATTTTCCCCGAATGCACTGTCCAGGTTTATCGTCAGGATGTCGGTGTATGCCGGTATCGGGATTAATTATTTCCTTCCCAAGTCGGTACAGTTAAAGATCGACAAACAGTTCGAACAGCCTGCCCTGAGGCGAAAGAAGAAAGACGCACCTGCATTTGATATGGTAAGGGCTTCGGTAAACCTGATGGTGGCCAGTATTCTCATATCCATCGGTACTTCGCTGAAACTTCCGCTTTCCACTACCTATGTAACCTTTATGGTGGCTATGGGTACCTCTTTTGCCGACAGGGCATGGGACAGGGAAAGTGCAGTCTACAGGGTGGCCGGTGTATTCAATGTTATAGGGGGATGGTTCCTTACGGCTATAGTAGCATTCATTTCTGCGGCCGTTATTGCTTATCTTCTAAGCATAGGAGGAATTGTTTCTTTTGTAGGACTTCTCATCGTAGCTGCCGTACTTCTTTACCGAAGTGCAAGAATACATGCCAGGAAGGCCAAGGAAGAAGAAGAAAAACGGAAGCTCCGTACGGAAGACATCATTACCATACACGAAATTGTCAATGACAGCTCCCACCACATATCCAAAGTCATCGGTAAGACCAATAAGCTGTACAGTGAAGTGGTGGACAACCTCGGGCTCCAGGAACTGAAAAAACTGAAGAAGAACAAAAAGACGCTTAGAAAACTGGAAGATGAAGTGGATGAACTGAAAGGCGAACTGTTCTATTTTATCAAATCACTGGATGAATCTTCCATCGAGGCGAGCAAGTTCTATATCCTTATGCTCGATAACCTCCAGGATATGGTGCAGTCCATAGGTTATATCGTCAAGAACAGTTATTCGCATGTCAATAACAATCATAAAAACCTGAAGTTTAACCAGATCAGGGACCTGAAGAGCATTGATAACGACCTTCAGGTATTGTTTGACAAGATCAAGTACACTTTCGACAAGGAATCGTTTGAAGACATTGATACGATACTGGAAGAAAAACAGGAATTGTTTGACAGGGTGTCTAACCTTATCCAGAAACAGATCGATCGTATCCGTACCACCGAGACGAGCCCGAAAAACACCAAATTGTACTTCGGACTGCTGCTGGAAACGAAAGATCTCATTACGGCCAGTATGAACCTGCTGGAACTGTTCCGCGACTTTTACCAGGATTACAAGGAAGTCAAGGAGAAAGCGTTTCCCGTTTTATAACAGGGAGTAAGAACAAACTTTCTGAAAAAGATAAATCCCAAATTTCAGGGGCCGAAAGGAGTTTTTTCCGATGGGTTTTGAAATTTGGGATTTTTTATACTGTAATAACGTAACGGATGCCCGGATATTACCCGTTAATGGCAACAACTTCGTTTATTTTGCCGTGCATCATTTCCTTCAGCATGGTTTCTATACCGTTTTTCAGGGTAATGGTGGAAGACGGGCATCCACTGCATGCTCCCTGTAATATCAGCTTTACGATCTTGCTGTTCTCGTCATAAGATTCAAACAGGATGTTCCCTCCGTCACTGGCTACGGCAGGTTTTACATATTCCTCGATAATACTGATGATCTGTTTGGACGTTTCGTTCAGGTTTTCGGCCTGTTGTGTGTTGGCAATGGCATTTTTATTGGTCTTTTGTTCCTCAATGCCTTCGGTAATGATCGTTTTGCCTTCTTCAAGGTATATGCGAATGTATTCACGGAGCTCCATGGTAATGTCGTTCCATTCCGCAATGTCGTATTTGGTAATGGAAATGTAATTCTCGTCAAAGAAAACCTCTTTTACAAAGGGAAAATGGAACAACGCCTGTGCAAGCGGCGCCTCTTTGGCCTCGTCAATGTTTTTAAACTCAAAGATGGAATCTACAAGCTTTTTATTAGCCACGAATTTCATTACCGCGGGATTCGGAGTACTTTCGGCATAGATCGTATACGGGAGTTTCTTGTCCTTTTCCGCGGTTTTGACCACCGGTTGGCCGCTGTTCAGGTAATGTTCTATCTGGTCGGCCACTTCGGTCTGAACTTCTTCCCACTCCACGATATTGTAACGCTCCACCGCCACAAAATTACCCGAGATGAACACGGTTTTTACAAAGGGCAGGTAGAAGAGCTGCTGTGCCAGGGGAGAATTCCCGGCCTCGTCAATGTTTTTAAACTCAAAGCTTTGGTGCTCGGTAAGGAACTTGTCGGCCTCGAATTTTATGATGGACGGATTGTTGGTAGGCTTTATTTTTATAACGGTTTTTTCCATGATTACCAATTTTTATGCAAAGGTACGGATAAGATATGAAATACCTATACGGAACGACCTACCGGTGAAGCCCCTGCCTTAACCTGATAATGAGCCGGTTTGGCGATGGGGAAATGTACAGGGATCATAGGAACAGGGAACAAGATCAAAACCAACAGGACAAACTTTGTACCTTTGAAACTTTAAAAGGAATGGCCATGATTGTAAAAAAAGTTAACGGAAAAGTGCCCCGGATGGGGGAAGACTGCTTTATTGCCGAAAATGCAGTGATTATTGGCGATGTAGAGATGGGCAACCAGTGCAGCGTATGGTTCAATGCCGTGATACGGGGCGATGTGCATTACATAAAAATGGGGAATAAGGTCAATGTACAGGACGGGGCGGTTATTCACGCGACCTATCAAAAGTCTCCGACGAACATAGGTAATAATGTTTCCATAGGACACAATGCCATAGTGCACGGATGTACCATACAGGACAACGTACTGGTAGGTATGGGAAGCATTGTTATGGATGATTGCGTTGTGGAAAGCAACAGTATAATTGCAGCGGGTGCGGTAGTTACGAAAAATACCAGAATAGAAGCCGGGAGCATTTATGCCGGAGTGCCCGCCAAAAAGGTAAAAGACGTCAGCCAGGAACTTATTTCGGGAGAAATTGATCGCATAGCCGATAACTATGTAAAATATTCCGGCTGGTTTAAGGAAGAAGAATAGGTGTTAACGTGCCGCTTTAATAATGTGCCAATGTGGTGCGTTGTAAACGGAGTATTGCAACGGGAAGTGAGGATGGCTTAAAACAGCAATCCCTTTGTGAACCTTTGCGTTTTCTTTGCGCAGCTTTGCGGAACAATACATAACGGATACATGGCTCCGTACATTCACACGAAGCGGAAATGTCCGGGATACCAATAAACAATTTACTATTTTTGCCCAAAACAAATACGAAATTTTATGAACGCATACATATTTCCCGGTCAGGGAGCACAGTTTTCAGGAATGGGGGCCGATTTGTATGAACAGTCGGAAACCGCAAAGGAACTTTTTGAAAAAGCCAATGAAATACTGGGCTTTTCCATTACCGATATCATGTTTAACGGTTCGGCTGAAGACCTGAAGCAAACCAAGGTCACCCAGCCCGCCGTGTTTTTACATTCGGTAATCCTCAGCAAGACCCTGGGCGATGCTTTTAAGCCGGATATGGTGGCCGGGCATTCGCTCGGAGAACTGTCGGCCCTGGTGGCTAACGGTACCCTGAACTTCGAGGACGGTTTAACCCTCGTATCCAAACGTGCCCTGGCCATGCAAAAGGCCTGTGAGATGCAACCCAGTACTATGGCGGCGGTACTCGGACTGGAAGACGCCGTGGTCGAGAAGGTATGTAACGAAACCGAAGGTGTGGTTGTGGCTGCCAATTATAACTGTCCCGGGCAACTGGTCATATCCGGAGAAGTAGAAGCCGTTAACAGGGCCTGCGAGGCTTTGAAGGAAGCCGGGGCGCGGAGAGCGCTGGTATTGCCCGTTGGAGGCGCGTTTCACTCCCCTTTAATGGAGCCTGCAAGAGAAGAACTGGCCGAAGCCATAGCGCAAACCGGATTTCACAAGCCTGCATGTCCCATTTACCAGAATGTGACCACCGTGGCAGTAACGGAAGCCGGGGAAATTAAAAAGAACCTGATGGCGCAGCTTACCGCTCCCGTAAAATGGACACAGAGCATACAGCAAATGATCGCAGACGGCGCCACCCTGTTTACCGAAGTAGGTCCCGGAAAAGTACTCCAGGGACTGGTAAAAAAGATTGACAGGAGCGCAGAAGTTACATCTGCGTAAATTGTAGCAATACAGGGAGGGGCATCAGATATGGTACAGGAGATATCCCAGCAGGGCCCCTCCCAATACCAGCCACATGGCGTTTACCTTCTTTACGCCAAGGGTTATTGCAATACTGATAAGGGCAATACTCCACGTTTTCCAATCCATAAGGATCTCCTGGCCGAGACGGAAGGTGACGGCCATCATAATGCCAACGGCCCCTATGTTCACCGCATCGAGGAACCCGCGTGCCAAACGGGACTGCCTTAATTTCGGGATAATGGGGTTGAGGAGGAGCACAAAGAAAAAAGAAGGCAGGAATATCCCGGCTGTGGCTGCGATCGCCCCCCAAAAACCATTGACCTGGTAACCGATAAAAGTTGCGGTAGACAATACCGGCCCCGGCGTAAACTGCCCTATGGCAATGGCATCCAGAAGCTCCTGTTTGGTAAGCCATTCCAGTTTTTCCACCAGTTCGCCGTCCAGGTAAGCCACTAATACATAGCCGCTGCCAAAGAGTACCGCACCTATTTTAAGGAATACGAAGAAGAGCTTGGAGTTGGAGATCGTTTTGGCGGCTACCGATCCCGCATTTAAGAGCAGAAGGGGGAGGAAAGAAGACAGCTTGCCGTCTTTTTCCCTTTGCAACCACCCGAACCATAACATTCCGGAAAGTCCGGCGCCGAGTATGGCTGTGACTTCGTTGACACCGAGAAAGGAAACTGCGATTGTAAGGAGGCCGATAATTCCTAATTGCAGGTTTTTCAGGGCTTTTTTTCCCAGTTTGTACACCGCGCCGAGTATGATGGCAAGAACGGCAGGTTTAATGCCGTACAGAAAAGGTTCAACCGCCGGAATTTTACCGTATTCAACATAAAACCAGGCGAGAACTGCCGTAAATACTACTGCAGGGAAGATAAAACAGCCTCCGGCCACAAAAAGCCCTTTCCACCCGGCGCGTTCGTAACCGCAGTGCATGGTCATTTCGGTAGAATTGGGCCCGGGGATAAGATTGGTAGCCCCTACGAGGTCCAGGAAATGCTGCCGGGACATCCATTGGCGTTTGCTCACCACTTCCTCCTCCATCATGGCAATATGGGCCGCAGGGCCGCCAAAAGCTATCAGGCCCAGTTTAAAAAAGAGTCGGGCAACTTCGCCAAGGCTTCCCTTTTTATCCATTTTTGAGGAGGATTTTGTCTAAAGACCACTTTCCGCCGCCTTTTATAAGCAGGAAAAGGCTTCCGAGGAGCATGGCCCAGTCTGTTCTTCCGGCATGCATCATGGACCAGAACCCGTCGTTGGCTAATATGTCAAATTTTGTGGTTATTATGGCAGTTGCCATGATTGTGATCAAGGGGAGGCTTGCCAGACGGGTAAGCAATCCTAATATAAACAGGATACCGCAGACGATTTCAAAAGCACCGACAAGACCACCCAGAAATTCGGGATAAATAAAACCGATCTTTTCAAAACGCCCCGCACCGCGAAGGGCGGGGAACATAAATTTCTGTATACCTTCAGAGAGGAATATCACACCGGTCATTAAGCGGATGATAACCGTGGTTTTTGAGTGGTCTGTAGCTATGATTTTGCGAAACATGTCAACTCGGGTTCCTTTTTTTTCTGAAACTACAAAATAAGAAATTCTGGACAGTACCGAAAGGGGTAGTGTGGTCTTCCGTAATGCACTTTATTTTTTCAAAGCCCGCGGGGCGGAAGCAATGTTCCATGTCTTTTTCGGTATATTGCCTGATGTCCAGTCCGCTGCACTTTTCAGGGCCTTTATCAGAAAATGTACCGAGGATAAGGCGGTCTTTTACCGCGTTTTTTACAATATGTATGTATTTTTTTTGCTGTTCCGGATGTGTAAGAAAGTGAAAAGTGGCCCGGTCGTGCCAGATATCGTAGGTTTCGGCAGGTTCGAATTCCGTAATGTCGCTGACAATCCACGTAACCTTCCGGGCCTTGTCACCAAGCCTCTTTTGTGCCTTTTCCAGTGCCTTTTCAGAGATGTCAAGTACCGAAATATCGGTATAACCTTCCGCAAGCAGAAAATCAACAAGCCTGCTGTCGCCCCCGCCAATGTCTATGATCCTGGCATCTTTGTGCGGGGCCGGTGTAACAATAAAATCAAGAGAAGTACGGGGCACGGCCTGGGTCCAGCTAACGTCTTCAGGGCCTTTGGAGGCATATACCTGTTCCCAATGGCTTTTGTTGTTCTTCATATCTTCCAGTGTTTTAAATGTTCCACAGGTTAAAGTTACAATATTCATAACGAAGCATTTTTATAAAAAAGGAGATAACCGTCATTTTTCTGTTGTAAAATATTTTGGTCTTTAATATCTTGCACAGGTATATAAATTATGTTTGATTGGGTGTTTTATAGTTCAACCTTATCTGTTAAATTTTAGATATTATGTCATTTAAAGCTATTTTAAGCGTTGGCGGTAAGAAAGTAAACATACTCAGCGCCAATTACGACCTGGCACAGGAAGTAGACGCCACGGGCCGCCCTTCATCGGTAACACGCGGAGGAAGAATTAACCTTACCGTAGAGTCGACGGGCGATTCTTTCTTTTTTGAGTGGATGACGAACAATTTTGAGCGTAAGAACGGGACAATCACCTATATCAAACGCGATGTAGACGCCAAACTGAAGGAAGTAAACTTCGTTGAAGGCTACCTGGTAAAGTACAGGGAAAATTTTGATGCCGTTGGCTACAAACCGCTGACGGAAACGTTCACCATTTCATGCCGCGAACTGGCATGTGGCGGCGGGGCGCACATTAACGAGTGGGTGTAAGCGCATTTTTACAGGTTAAAACATTATCAGGAAGGTATCTGGAAAATAATCCTTGCGTCAATCTGAAGCAAGTCCGGGGGCTTACCATAATTACCCGTAAAGGTAATGGGGCTCCGGGACGATTTTGCAACCTGGGTTGACAAGGTTTTTCAGCTACCTTCTTTGTTTTTGGTTTATTTGAAAGTGGTGGGCAGATTATGTTTAAAAGTAGTTTATAGTGTTTGGGGTATTGTTCCTGAACTTTTGTGTTTTCTCCTTTGTTTTGTGCTTTCAAACCCTCCGTCACACTAAAGTCATGCCACCTCTACTTCGATAGGCTCAGCACAGGCCTTTGTCTGAAGGGAGGAGCCTTTCTTGGTTTTGATATAGGTAGAAATAAGCTTTTGCATTCCCGGGCTGTCTTCATGTTAAAAGAAAAATAAAGAAAACCGGCCTCCTTTTCAGTTAGGGACAAAATAAATTTTCCGATAGGCTGCGGCAAAACAAATCCTGTTGTTTGATGAATTTATTTACCGAAAAAACCGAATGAAAACAGCGGAATAGGAATTGATAAAGTAAGAGTATTTTTATAATTTTATGGAAAATATAAATAATCTGCCCCCATGAAAATAACTATTCCAAAGCCTTATTGGCCCTATCCGTCTGTTATAAGTCCTCATGCAAAGGAGGCCCATGAACACAACATGCAATGGCTGCAACAACACAATCTATTACCTGATAAATCGGTTTATGACCTGTATGAGAGGCAATATTATGCCTATATGGCCGCCCGTATGTACCCTATGGCAGAAAAAGAAGTCCTGTTTGCCCTGGCGGATTTCTGTGCACTCCTGTTTATTGTTGACGATGACCTTGATAAACAGGCAGAACGCAAAGTGGCAGGCGTAGATGGTACGCAGGCATTGGAAGCATTTATATCTACGGGTGTTACAGTGATGAAAAACCGTAAGAAGATCGCGCCCGAAGCCGGTAAAGAGGCATTTTCGGCATTGGCAGACTGCTTTATACGTTTATGTGCTTTTAGTGATAAAACCTGGCAGGACAAAATTATACAGAGTTTTGCCGATACCTTTACCGCTGCGGTCTGGGAAATGAAAAATGTAATAAAAGGATATTGTCCCACTTTGGAGGAATACATGAAATACCGCCCTTTTTTCTCAGGAACAAACCTGGCGGTCGACCTGTCTTTGGTAGCAGCAGCTATCAACCTGCCGGAAGCGGTTATGCAGCACCCTGCCATACAAAGATTGATGGTGCTTTCCCGAAACCTGGTGTGCTGGGCTAATGATATGTTTTCCTTAAGTAAGGAAATGGACCAGAACAATGCGGACGACAAGCACAACCTTGTTTATGTAATGCAAAAAAGGCATGACGTTACCTTTGAAGAAGCGATATTAAAGGCTTCGGCCTTTCATGACGAACAAGCCCGGGAATTTATAGCGTTATCTTCCGATCTTCCCGTTTTCGGAAAAGGCCTTGACAGCAAAGTGTCCCGCTATATCGATGCCCTCATCTGTTTTGTGAAAGGAAACATAGACTGGAGTGAAAAAGAAACCACCCGTTACGCATTTTCCTATAGTGAGTAGGTTACGGAAAGGCTGCTGTTGCTTCCGAAGTCTTGGGAACGATGGGGTCAAACATTTTTTTGTACTACTTCAAAGACCTTGCTGCCGTCGCATTTCAGGGTTTTTGAAGGGAACTTGAGCAACAGGGCATAATCGTGAGTAGCCATAAGTATAGTGCGGCCGGTACTGTTAATTTCCTGCAACACCTTCATGACTTCCACACTCGTTTGCGGGTCAAGGTTCCCTGTAGGCTCATCGGCAAGGATCAATTCGGGATCGTTGAGCAATGCACGGGCAATGGCCACGCGTTGTTGCTCTCCGCCCGACAACTGGTGCGGAAATTTAAAGCCTTTGGTCTTCATGTCCACACGGCCAAGGACTTCCTCGATCTTAGCCGCCATGTCTTCTTTGTCTTTCCACCCGGTAGCTTTCAGCACAAAAAGGAGATTGTCGTTCACCGTACGGTCGGGGAGCAGGTTAAAGTCCTGGAACACGATCCCCAGCTTGCGGCGCAGAAAGGGGATTTCCCTTTCCTTTAACGACCGGAGGTCAAAATCTGTCACCGTACCGGAACCCTGTGTCAGCGGAAGGTCGCCGTAGAGGGTTTTCATAAAACTGCTCTTGCCGCTTCCGGTTTTTCCGATGAGGTAAACAAATTCGCCTTTGTTTACGGAAAGATTGATCTCGCTAAGCACCAGGTTTTCCTTCTGGTAAATAGCAACATCCCTGAGTTCTACGATGGTATTTGACATGCTTCGGGTTTTACTGAGCGTAAAAATAATAAAAGTTGGGGGTAATGGGGCAATGTTCCCGGTTTAAAGTTTCCGGGGTCTGAATGTCCCGGAGCTGAGGTCTGAACGGATGGCCGGCGACCGGGGCGGGGTGATTGCTATAGGCCTTTGTCTGCGGTTGTCAGTCATCTGTTTTTAAATTTATGTGTCATAACTAAAGTAATACATTAACAGATAGTTTTAATAAATAAATGGTTTAACTACATAATATAGTATCCTGTTTATTTTCATCCATAAATCAAATCAATCCGTTTAGTACATGATAAAATTTAGTTTAGATAGATTTTCCTTGATGTTTCGCCCCATCCCTAAAGGATGAATCAAGGAAAATCAGATTTCCTTTGGGCAATGTATTGAACCAGGTCGAAATGGTTAGGGGCAAACTGATTTTCCGATAGATATGCATAAAACAAGTTTTGCCATGTATCAAAATCAATCCGTCAAGATAACAATATAATGCATCAATAAGACGATACAGTTTGTCAATAGATGAAATCAGTCCGTAAATATGCATATTCAAAGCATCAATAGCATAAAGTAGTCCGTCAATAACTAAAATTAATCCATCAATAGATAAATGTAGTCCATCAATAGACTGATACATAACGTCAATGTGTAAATGTATATTGTCAATAAACAAATACAATACATCAATATAGCTGTTTTTAGCATGAATGGATATATAAATTTACTCAATAGAATAAATCGCAATATGGAGTTTATAGGTATAGTGCTTTTTGAATTATAAAATCCTATAAAACACATAGAGTATATTGTTTTTTAACATGTTATAGCACACATTTTTGTTAAAAAATTTTGATTATATTCTCGTATTGTTATTTTTGTGCAATTAACTAACCAAAATACACATTATGAATTATTCAAGACCACGCTTCGAAGAGTATACCACTATTGCCGAATTTTTAATTGCCACCCTTGAACGTGATCAAAAAGAACTGGCCTCACGGTTCAGTAAATATAGCCCGCAGTATATTGCCCGATTCCGCAGGCTGAACGAGAAAGTGAAGGAACTGGAAAATCCCGGGGGCATAACACAAAATATGAAGCAGGCTACGACCGATCTTTATGAGAAGGCCGAGGAGCTCAGGGATGAACTCAGTTTCCTCTCGGCCTATTACAGGAGTGCAGAACTGCAAGCGCCGAATATGGTAGAATTAAAACGCAACCTCAATACCAAGAACATCGAAGGCGCCATGCACCTGCTCACCGCACTTAAAGACCATGTGGCCAAAAACCGTAAGGCTTTGATAGGACAGGGTATGGACGAAAATATGGCCGATATGCTGGTGAAATACCGCGATAGCATGAACAACCTGAACCAGAAACAACACCGCATCCTCTCCCAGCGCAAGGAACTGACGCGTAAGAACCGCGAACAATACGATGCACTTTTCGATTATATCAAAACGGTGATCTACGACGGCAAGATCATGTATAAGAACGATCCCAAGGCACAGGATTATACCCTCACTTCCCTGATTAAACAACTCCGCGCCCCCGAACGCCACCTGCAGGACGGCGAAACCGAAGATGATATGCCGGATATTCCGGGGGCTGTGGATTAAGTTATAAAATAATAATAAGGTGACTTTGCCCTATCATGCCCTGAAGAGGTATGATAGGCTAGATTTTTATGGGAAATTATAGAGGATTGCGGGGCCTTTTTAGATTTGAGATTTAAGACTGTGGGGCTTAGTACTTAAGACGGACTTAAAAAATAATTGAGAAGAAAATTGTGCGGCAATGATGTAATGAATAACGGGAAATTTTTGTAATTCTAAAAAACTCCAAGACTCCAAAACTCCCTAACTCCAAGACTCCAAAACCCTAAAACTCCCCAACTCCAACAGTTAATCTCATTGTGGATAATTATAAAGAGAAACCAACGTTATAGGTTGTATATTCAGTTATCTTTGGTTGAAGAAAAATTATTCATCATGCAATACAGAAAGGTCATACCACTATTTGCGGGTTGCTGTTTTATGCTAACGGCAAGGGCGCAAATGTCTGAAGTTTATACCTATAGTGATAAAGATTATAAAAAGGCACTGGAACTTTACAACAACAAACAGTACAAGTCTGCACAGGGCGTGTTTGAGAAAGTGAAAAACCGTACCGAAGACGAAGAAGTAGAGGCCAACAGTGCTTATTATATTGCAGGGAGCGCCATCCGCCTGGGACAACCGGGGGCGGACAGGATGATGGAGAACTTTGTAAACAAGTATCCCACATCAACCAAGCGGAACACCGCTTATATTGATGCGGGCGATTATTATTTTCAGCACGGCAAGTATCCGCAGGCCCTCAAGTGGTACAATAAGGCCGAAGGCGAGGGAATGAGTGCCAAAGAACGTGATGCATTCAACTTTAAAAAAGGATATGCCCTTTTTACCGTTAAACGCTATAACGATTCGAAAACCTATTTTAACCGGGTGGCCAATTCAGACGAATACGGCGCCAGGGCCAAGTATTACCTGGGCTATATGGCCTATGAAGGCGACGATTACAACGAGGCTACACAATACTTTGACCAGGTAGCCGGAGAATCGGAACTCAACGAGAACCTTTCGTATTACCAGGCCGACATGAACTTCAAGGCAGGGAAATTCGAAGAAGCTATCCGCCTGGCCAAGCAGCAACTGCCCAGGTCGGGGCCCGACGAAGTGTCTGAACTCAATAAAATTATAGGCGAAAGCTATTTCAACCTGAAAGAATACGAAGCCGCAGTGCCTTACCTTAAAGGATACAAGGGTAAGCAGGGCAGGTGGAACAACACCGATTTCTATCAACTGGGATATGCCTACTACAAACAGGGCGATTATGAAAATGCCATAGGCCAGTTTAACAAGATTGTGGGCGGAAATGATTTTGTAGCCCAGAATGCCTATTATCACCTGGCGGAATGTTACCTGAAAACCGATAAAAAACAACAGGCATTGAATGCGTTCCGCAATGCTTCGCAAATGGAGTTTAACGAACAGATACAGGAAGATGCACTGCTCAATTATGCAAGGCTGAGTTACGACATAGGAAACCCTTACCAGAGCGTACCGGAGGTATTGCTCTCCTTCCTGGAGAAATACCCGGATTCGGGCTACAGGGAAGAAGTAGAAAGCCTGCTGGTTGATTCGTACATCACCTCAAAAAACTACGATGCGGCGTTGCAGGTATTGCAGAAAAACAAGGCATACGGCAGCAAGGAAGCCTATCAGAAGGTAGCATTTTACCGGGGTGTGGAACTCTTCAGGAACGGGGAGTACACAGCGGCGATGGACTATTTTGACAAGTCGATACAAGAGCCGCAGGACCGTGCATTCCTGGCAAGAGCCACCTACTGGAGGGGAGAGACCGCCTACCTGCTGAACAGGTATGACGAGGCCCTGGTCGACTTCAAGGATTTTAAAAGCATTTCTGCCGCTGCAACCACACCCGAATACAACCGGGTCGATTATCAACTGGGGTATACCTATTTCAAGCAGAAGAACTACGAACAGGCCATCACCTATTTTGACAGGTATGTAAAGAACAACGAAGTGCAGCGGGACAGGGAAAGGCTCAACGATGCCTGGCTGCGACTGGGCGACAGCTACTTTGTAACCGGGAAATACTGGCCGGCCATGGAATCGTATAACGAGTCCATAGCCATGAAGGAAGCCCATACCGACTATGCCCATTTCCACAAGGCCATCAGTTACGGTTTTGTAGACAGGACAGCCACCAAAATAGAAGAACTCGAAAGATTCATCAGCAATTATCCCGATTCCGATTACCGGGATGATGCCATGTATGAACTGGGGAATACCTATGTAGCACAAAACAAGGTGTCAGACGGGGTAAGAACATACCAGAAACTGGTAGACGAATATTCGTTAAGTCCCTATGTACCGAAAACACTGCTCAGGGAAGGTCTGGTCTACTATAATGCCGAAGAAAATGACAAAGCCCTGGAGAAGTTCAAAAGCGTGGTGAATTATTATCCCAATACGCCCGAAGCCCTCCAGGCAGTGTCTACCGCAAAGCTTATATACGTAGATATGGGCCGGGTAGATGAATATGCAAGCTGGGTAAAAGGACTTGACTTTGTAGAAGTGACCGATGCCGAGCTGGACAATGCCTCGTTTGAATCGGCCGAAAAACAATACGCGCAGAACAATTCCGATGCTGCCATCAGGGGCTTTGAAACCTACCTTGAGAAATTCCCGAGGGGGCTGCATGCGCTGGAAGCCCATTTCTATACGGCACAATCCTATTTTATTAAAGGAGAAAAGGAAAAAGCGGTACCGCATTACGAAAAAGTGACCGAAGGGGGAAGGAACGAATACACTGAACAAAGCCTTACCCGCCTGGGACAGATTTTCCTGGACAATGACAATTATAAAAAAGCCGTTCCCGTGTTGAAACAACTGGAAAAAGTGGCCGGTTCGTCACAGAATGTCGTTTTTGCCCGCTCTAACCTGATGAAAGCCAGTTATGAACTGAACGACTATCCGGAAGCCATCCGTTATGCACAGATGGTACTGGACAATGAGAATACGGACAACAGGATAAAGAGCGATGCCCACGTTATCATAGCCCGTGCCGCCATGGATGTGGGAGATGAAGCCACGGCAAAAGAAGCCTATGCCGAAGTGAAGAAGATAGCTACAGGCGCCCTGGCTGCCGAGGCCCTTTATTACGATGCCTACTTTAAGAACAAGGAAGGAGATTATGAAGCATCCAACAAAAGCATCCAGAAACTGGCCGGTGATTATGCCGGATACAAGGAATTTGGTGCCAAGGGATTATTACTAATGGCCAAAAACTTTTATGAACTGGACGATGCTTTCCAGGCTACCTATATTCTCGAAAATGTGATCGGCAGTTTTGAAGATTATCCCGAAGTTGTGGAAGAAGCCCGGAGCGAATTATCCCGCATTAAAGGCGAAGAGGCCAAACGAAACTCTTCCGTAAATCCTAATAATAACTAAAATATCATAGCAGTATAATGTTCAGTATATATCGTAATACCGGCAAACCCGGGCACAGCACTACCAAAGTGGTAAAACACAAAGCCCGGCGATTGACACCCCGAAATTGCAGTTATTTCCTGCTGTTGCTGTTTACACTGTTGTCAGCTGTGACAGTAGTGGCCCAGGAGGAAGAAGAAAACATCGGAACGGAAACCGTTGAGGTGATAAAACCATATAAGGCGAGTGTTTCGGACGCTTTTAAGATAAAGGAAGTCCCTGTCCTGAACGATTCCGTACTTCCGGAAAAGAAAACAATAGAATACAGTATCTTTTCCGTTCCCGTGGCCTCTACCTTTGTCCCGGCAAAAGGAAAAGTGGCGGGAGTTGAAAAGAAAAAAAGGGAACAGCTCTATAACTCCTACCTTTCGTTGGGATTGGGGAACTACAGTACCGCTAAACTCGACTTTTATACCAGTCAGGAGCTGAGCCGGGAGGAATCTCTGGACATAGGGCTCAATCATCATTCCGCACAAGGAGACCTGGACGAGACCGAACTCGATACCAAGTTCTTTGATACCCAACTGGAAGCAGCCTATATGAATGAAGGCCGTTATTACCGCTGGGGCATTAACGGCGGATTGCAGCACCAGATATACAACTGGTACGGATTGCCCCTGCAGGCCGGTTTTGACGAAGCACTCATCAACAGTATAGACGAAAGGCAGACCTATTACACCGCATCCCTCGGCGGAAACCTGGAATCAGTCGATGCAGCCGTATTTACAGGAGGCGAATTGTCGTTAAAACGTTTCTGGGACGCCCATGATTCCGGGGAGAACCGTGCCGTACTCAACCCGTCCTTCCAGTTTCCCGTAGGAGAAGAATTGATTACGGCCAATGTCTTTGCCGATTACGTAGGAGGCGAATTCGAACACGATTATTTTACAGATGAAAAACTGAAGTACAGCAGCCTGTTGCTGGGGGTAAACCCGAACCTGTTGATCAGGGGAGAAGACTATACAATTAACGTCGGGGCATCCGTCTACTACGGCATGGACATCGAAAACGACGACAATGATTTTTATATCTATCCCCGGGTAAACGCTTCGTACAGGCTGGTAGACGAGTACGTGACCGTTTACGGTGGGGTAGAAGGAAGCCTGGACCAGAATTCCTATTATGATTTTGTACAGGAAAATGTATTTGTGTCGCCTACCCTCGGTATAACACCAACAGACAGGCAATACGACGCCTATGTAGGGATGAAGGGAAAACTGGACACCAATATAGGATATAACCTGAAGGGCTCCTACAGGGCAGAGAACAATAAACCGCTTTACCGTGCAAATCCCGTAAACATTAACGGGAGTGAAAACCGGGATTACGCGTACGGCAATTCATTCGGCGTGATTTATGACGATGTGACCACATTCTCCGCCTTCGGGGAGATCCATGCCGACATAGACGGCAATCTCACCCTTGGCGTTAACGCGGAAGTGTTCGGTTATGACACCGACAATGAAGCGGAAGCCTGGAACCTGCCCATTGTAAAAGGATCGTTCTTCGGAGACTATCAGATAGGCGAACACTGGTTTGCCGGGGCCAATATCTTTTACGTAGGAAAACGAAAAGACCTGTTTACTATGGATATTACCTCAGAACCGCAGGGAGAAATCGTGGAACTGGACAGCTATTTCGACGCCAATGCCCACCTGGGATACCATATCGATCAGCAATGGTCTGTTTTTGTCAAGGTAAATAATATTGCCAACAATCAATACGCCAGGTGGATGAACTACCCGGTACAGGGCTTCCAGATACTGGGCGGGGTAACCTATAAATTCGACCTCGGGGAATAAGAATCGTCCGTAAAGAAAGCGTCTTTGCGAACCCTGCCCTAAGCAGAGTGTGGCAATTTCTTAAGGCAAGAGCATATCTTCAAGTATGTGCAAACCTAAACCTGCCGGGAGATTGCCGCGTTTCAGCCTGCCCTGAGTTTATCGAAGGGCTTGCAATGACACATAAATGTCATCCCAATTTATGTGGTTGATCAAATATTAATTTTTAAGGCAACAGGTTAAGTCACTTTCTGTTTATTACCCCGGGAACCTGTCTTTCTCCAGTACAGGCGCATATCTCCGAAAGGCTTCCCCCGTCAGCACTTTGGCAATCTGCCCGGAAATGGCTCCGTCGGCAAGGCGGTCCAGCCAGAGATATTCTCCCGCGGCATTGACCTCCAGGAAATAGTATTTTTCTTCCGGGGTGACAATAATATCTATGGCGCCGTAATTGATCTGGTATACATCCATCAGCTGCAATAGTTTTTCTTCGATGTCCCGGGGCAATTCATAGGGTTCCCAATGATCGAGCAGCGTGTTTCCCTCGCGTCGCCAGTCCACTTTGGCATTTTCCAGTTTCTGGGAGTCAATGGCATAGGTAAATACGGCATTGCCCACTATGGTTATGCGAAGTTCTTTGGACTTTTCAAGTTTTTCCTGGAATTGCATGGGGCAGTATTGCAGGGCATCCACCGCTTCGAGGTCTTTTTCAGCTACAAGGTTGGTAAACACCACATGTTCTTTACCGTCCCGGTATATGGCAAAGGAACTCTGCATTTTTACGATGGTGCCCCCGGGATGTGTACGTACGAAGTCACGCGCTTCTTCAGGATTGTTGGTAATGCAGGTGTCCGGAACATTCAATCCCAGCGATGATGCTATTTTCATCTGTTCTTCCTTGCTGTCGAGCCTGCGGTACTTGCTGAACGTATCGATCTGGAAACAGGGCATGCTTTCCAGCATACCGAAAAGTGTGCGGCGTATCTCTTTCTGTGCACTGGAGAGGTATGTGCCTTCCAGTACCTGGTCCAGACCGGAAGCCAGGTTATGGCTGCGGCGGTACCATACGGCGGTAATATCGTGAATGTTCGTGCGTTGCCCTTCAATATCCAGGAAAACCTGCCATTTGCCGTTTTCATACCGGCTGCTCAGGCAACATTGCAGTGGATAACGGTCTACATCAAAACGAATGACCTCCGCCCCGCGTTCCCGGAGAAAACCGGAAACCATATCAATGGAGGCGTTGTCCTTGGAGTGGGTAATAATCAGTATTTTTTGCATAAGTTGTGGTTTGAACTCCCGGTCTTGGCCGGAATGATATTCGGGATTTAATATTTTTATGTTCGTGCAATCAATTTTTCCGCAATGGTCTCTCCGATGGGAAATTCGAGGTCCCGTTGCAGCATGCCCCATTCGCCCTGGGGGTTGACCTCCAGGAAAATGTAGCGTCCGTCCTCGTGACGGATTATATCTATGGCCCCGAAAAACAATCCCAGGTGATGCATGGTCCGGGTCAGTGCTTTGCAGATAGTTGCGGGCAGTTTATAAGGTTCCCATTCCGTTTGTAAATCGGTGGCGATCCTCCAGTCGGTCTTTCCGCGGTGGGAAGCTCCCGGGTCGATTTTACCGGTAAAGAAGGTTCCGTCTACATAGATCACCCTTAATTCGTATGCCCTGGGTACCCGTTCCTGGAAGATCATCGGGCAGAGCGGAAGCGTATCCAGTTGTTCCAGGTCACTCTTGGTGATGGCCGTGGTAGGAAAAAAAGGAGCGTCACCGCGCATACTACGGGACAACGAACCGTGCAATTTGGCAATCATGTTTCCCCTGCACACTTCGGAAAAAAAAGTCCTTGCCTTTTCCGGGTTGTTGGTAAAAAGACTTTGGGGAATGTGAAGTCCGTTTTGTGAAGCGGTTTGTAATTGCCCCAGCTTGTTCCTGCTCACGGTATGGTCGGTGGTCATGGGATTCATCCACGGCAGGTGTTGCAGGGATTCGAAAAAGATATTCCGCATCGTGTTGTATTCCTGCAGGTATATTTTCAGAAAGTCCGGGTCCAGGTCATCGGGAGGGGTAACCGCCCACAACTTCCTGTACCATACGGCTTCGATATCCTTCGGAGAAAACCGGGTATTGCCGTCAGACCAGTACAGATCGGTTACATGACCGTTTGAGGTATAGTGAAAACATGATTCATGGGAAAAACGGTCGGTATTCATCCGGACGGTTTCTTTTCCCAGGGCTTTACATCTTTCCTGGACACGGTCTATGGTATAGTGGTCATTACTGTGGGTAAGGCATAGTATCATCGGGGGAAATTCAACAGGAAAAATTGGAAATAAAAAAACAATAGCCCCGGGAGGCTATTGTTCCATCACATAAATGATGATTTTGTACATTACATGATCTCTCCTTCTTCATCATCGTCCGAAGGGAATTTCTGCGTTACATCACCTCCGCCGTCCTGGTCCAGAACGGGTTTGGAAACTGTGGAGGTAATACCGCTTCCGTCCTCTTCCAGGTCGGAAGGGAATTTAAGGGTAGTACCACCTTGTACGTTTTCTTTTTCCTCTCCGGATACCTGATGTTCCAGAAAATTTGCGAAGAACGGCTTTTTTAAGCCTTTGTCTGCTTTTTTCATGATAGAAAAAATTTGGGGTTAATAAATCAATTTAAATTACATACTAATGATGTTCAGACTTGCAAAAGGTTGCAAAGTGTGTGATAAAAATAACCAAAAAGACATTCACTGCAAATAATTGTCTGTTAATGTTGTTGCATTGTTTTAAATTTAACATATGTTCATTTCTCATATAACTCGAGAGGTAGGTTGTCCGGGTCTGTAAAAAAGGCGAATCTTTTTCCCGTAATATCATCGGTGCGGATATCTTCTACAGCAATATCGTATTCCCTGAGGCCCCTGACGGCCATGTCGAGGTCATCGACTTCAAAGGCGAGGTGGCGAAGCCCGGCAGCTTCGGGCCGGGAGACACGGGGAGGTGGATCGGGGAAGGAAAAAAGCTCGATCACATACCTGCCGTTCAGGGCGAGATCCAGTTTATAGGATCTTCTTTCTACCCGATATGTTTCTTTCACTATGGTAAACCCGAGGATTTCCGTGTAGAACGTTTTCGATCTTTTGTAATCGGAGCATATAATGGCAATGTGATGTACCTTGTTTAGTTGTAACACATGTATACGGGTTAATTTGTTTTTTCCTGAATCCATTTACTCTCGGTGGGCGGGGTATAGTTGTACATTTTGTCCAGCAGCTCATCGATATCGTTACTCACAAGGAGCATGTTCCGGTTGACCTCTTTGAGCAGTCCGCCGGTGGTCATGGTATCCAGTAATTGTACCAGTCCGTCATAAAAACCTCCCGTATTGAGCAGGCCTACGGGTTTTTGGTGTAATTGCAGTTGTGCATTGGTCAGGGTCTCGAAAAGTTCATCGAGGGTTCCGTAGCCTCCGGGCAGGGCAATGATACCGTCGGCCATTTCCTCAATTTTGATCTTTCGCTCAGACATGGTGTTTACCAATAGCAATTCGGTGAGCCGTTCATGTGCAATTTCCTTGTCGCGTAGAAAATGCGGGAGCACACCGGTTACTCTCCCTCCTTCGGTAAGTGCTCCGTCTGCTATGGCCCCCATAAGGCCTACATGGGCGCCGCCGTAAACGAGTTCTATGTTTCGTTTTGCCAGGGTCCTGCCCAGCAACAGGGCCTGGGCCTTGTAAACCGGGTCTTTTCCGTCATTGGAACCGCAGTAAACCGTAATTCTTTTCATTTTTTATAATAGGAATAAGGGTTAATAATTTTTATCACAACAAAAAATACAAAAGGACAACCTGTTAAAGTTCCATTTTCATCAGCCAGTCCGTTTGTTCGTCATCCCCCATCATAAAAGGGTGTTGTCCGAATTTCACGAACCCGTTCTTTTCATAAAAAGCTATGGCCCTGGCGTTCTGGTCCCATACGCCCAGCCACAAATAAGAGGCCTTCAGTTCCCTGCTTACTTCTATTGCTTTTTGTATCAGCGCATTGCCGAGTTGTTTGTCCTGGTGGGATTTCAGTAAATAGATGCGTTCCAGTTCTACGGAACCGGCGTCGTTAATATCGGTCTGGGCGCCTTCCCGGTTCAGTTTAAAATACCCCACCGGTTTTTGATCAGCACAAGCTAAATAATACAATGAGGTGTCACTGCGAAGTTCTTCCGTAATCCTTTCCCTGGCAAATGCCTTTTCCATATAGGATTGAAAATCTTCCGGGTTGTTATGTGCGACATAGGTGTCGATAAAAGTAACTTTGGATATATCCAGCAGGGTATCCAGATCTTCGGTAGTACATTGCTTAAATACGAAGGGCATGTGATATTGTTTTTTTCGCTTTTTAAAATAAGTGATTCTGGCTAAAACAAACAAACTTTACGACATAATTAACGATTCCGGGAATCTTGTAATTCCGGGCGACCGATGCTTCTTTTTAATTACAGCTTTTTTATATCTTTGGAGCCGTGATGAAACCTGTGGTCAGAATTAAACAACCAATCTACACCGAAATGGAACTCTTTGAGAAGAAGTTCCACGAATCCATGTCTTCCAAGGTTTCACTTCTCAACAGAATCACCTATTACATCGTTAACCGGAAAGGGAAGCAAATGCGCCCCATGTTCGTGTTTCTCGTGGCGAAGATGGTTTCCGACGGAAAGGTCAACGAACGTACCTATCGCGGGGCTTCGGTGATCGAACTCATCCATACCGCCACGTTGGTGCACGATGATGTGGTGGACGACAGCAACCGCCGCCGCGGCTTTTTTTCGCTCAATGCACTGTGGAAGAATAAAATAGCCGTGCTGGTAGGGGATTATCTGCTTTCCAAGGGATTGTTGCTCTCCATAGACAATGATGATTTTGACCTTCTCAAGATCATTTCCGTGGCCGTAAGGGAAATGAGTGAAGGGGAGTTACTGCAAATAGAAAAAGCGAGGCGGCTGGACATTACGGAGGAAGTGTATTATGAGATCATCCGGCAAAAAACTGCTACACTTATTGCCGCCTGTTGTGCCCTCGGGGCATGTTCGGTAAAGCCCGGTTCCGAAGAGATTGAGAAAATGCGGAAATTCGGAGAACTCATCGGAATGGCCTTCCAGATCAAGGACGACCTGTTCGATTATGGTGAAGAACGTATCGGCAAGCCCACGGGGATCGATATTAAGGAACAGAAAATGACACTGCCGCTTATTTATACGCTGAACAACTGTTCGGACCGGGAGAAGCGGTGGCTGATAAATTCCGTGAAGAACCACAACAAAAATGCCCGCCGGGTAAAAGAAGTAATAACCTTTGTAAAGGAAAGTGGCGGACTGGAATATGCCGAACACAAGATGAAGGCCTTTCAGCAGGAGGCATTACAGTTGTTAACGGATTATCCGCAATCAGATTACAGGGAAGCACTGGAACTCATGGTCAATTATGTCATTGACCGGAAAAAATAGACTTTTCCGAAGGTTTAATTTCTTCAGGGCAGACGACCGGGTACAGCGGGTACAATACTTCAAGACTCAAGGCGTACTTTTATACTGACTTCAGAAAAAAATCTAAAAAAATAATTTCCCGGGCAACCTTTGAAAGGATTGTTTCGTCTTTATAGATAGAAACCCGATGAAAAAACACCTCTTGAAGATCATACCGCTTTATAAGGATGAAGACAAACTCATAAAAAGAGCATCCGGTAACGATCGGGAAGCTCAGTATGGACTTTACACCAAATATGCGCCCAAAATGCTCAGTGTTTGCCGCTACTATGTCAAAGACGAACAGTTTGCCGAGGATGTGATGATCCGTGGTTTTTTCAAGGTTTTTAAACATTTGGACACGTTCAGGCGGGAAGGGAGTTTTGAAGGCTGGATACGGCAGATCATGGTGCGGGAATGCATCTCCTTTTTGAGGAGTAAAAAATCGCTGTATTTCATAGAAGAAGAAAGTCCCGGAAAAATTGCCGGATATGCAGTGGAGGGAGGGCCCGAAGCACTGGAAACCGAAGAGATACAGTTCCTCATAGATAATCTGCCCGACGGCTACAAAACCGTATTCCTGATGTTTGCCGTCGAAGGGTACTCGCATAAGGAAATAGCCGAGGCATTGCGTATTTCGGAGAACACTTCCAAATCGCAACTGTTCAAGGCACGCAAAATGTTACAGGAAAAGATAAAAGAATCAGAAAGACGGGAAAATGGGACACGATAATTTCGAACACCGACTGAAACAGAAACTGGAAGAACGCCGCATAACACCTTCTTCCGCCGCATGGGACAGGCTGGGAAAAGACCTTGACAGTGCTTCACAGGCACGCAGCAGGAGAAGTTTTCTGCTTTACGGGGTGGCTGCTTCCGTAGTCGTATTAATAACAGCGGGGATATGGTTTTTGAGGGACGGAGAAAAAGAGAATGTCCCGGTTGTTACGGATGTCCGGATCGAAACAAAACAACAGGAACGCAAAAAAGTGAAGATGGTCAGGGAGGGTAAGGAAGCCCCCGTAACAATTAAAACCCCGCAGGTCAAACCTGAATCCGGTGCCGTTCCTTTGGTAAAAACCCCGGAGACGAACAAAACCATTTCCCTGCCGGATACAGTGAGAAAAGAACCTGTGAAAGCACCCGAAAAAGCAGAAGAAATGGTTGCCTTTGAGGATAAGAAAGTGGAAGAAGTGGTTTCCAGGATCATGGCAATACAGGAGGAAAGGGAAGTTACGGACGAGGAAATCGAATTTTTGCTGGCCGAGGCCCGGGAAGAAATAGATGCACAACGCATACTCGTAAGACAGACCGGTACAATAGATGCCACCGCCCTGCTGGAAGAGGTGGAATCCGAGCTTGACCAATCGTTCCGGGACAAGGTCTTTGAAGCGCTGAAAGATGGGTTTAAAAAAGTTCGCACTGCCGTGGCCAATCGCAACCAGTAGTTCATTCATCAATCAAAATCCATTAATCATGTTACGAATTATTATCTATGTCACCTATGTGATGGTGTTATTTTTTACGCAGGTTTTAAGTGCTCAAACCGAAAAAGACAGTGCAGACATTCGCTTGCAAGAGCGGGTATTGAAAGCCCTGGAGTCGGAAAGAGAGAGGGTGGTGAAAGAAGAAAAAAACAAACTTAAAGAAAATGTACAACGCATCCGGGAGCTGGAAGATGGTGGGGAGATCAGCAGTGAAGAAGCAAAACAACGAAAAGAAGCCGCCGCAAAGAAAACGGCACTCAACATAGAAAATAAACTCGCTATCCTTGAAAACAAGACTGCTCTTGTGGAACGGGGAGAGGACAACGGCTGGGAATACCTGGATAGCAAGACCCTGGGTATAGGTATCGGGAATGATTATGACGGGAACGGGAGCAGGTTGTTCGGGGTGCGGTTTGAGAACAGGGATAAAAAGAAAAAATACGACAAACGGACCTATTCTGATGTTGTTTTGGCCTTTGGTTTTAACAATGCTCTGATCGACGGAGCCTCCCTGAACGATACGCCCTACAAGGCTGGAGGAAGCCGCTTTTTCGAATTGGGTTGGCAGTGGAAAACCCGTGTACTGAAACACAGCAATGCCATACGTGTTAGTTATGGGCTGTCTTTTCAGTCTAACGGTCTAAAACCCAAAGATGATAAATATTTTGTGACTGATGGAGAAGAAACCTCCCTCGAGGAATTTCCTTATGACCTGAAGAAATCCAAACTCCGGTTTGATAATCTTGTTCTTCCCGTGTTCCTGGAATTCGGACCTTCGCGGAAAAAGGAGCATGATGACTATTTCCGGTATTCCACACGCAAAAAATTTACATTCGGTATAGGTGGATATGCCGGGGTGAACCTGGTTACAAAACAAAAACTGAAATATTCGCGTAACGGGGATAAAAACAAGGAAAAGCGCAAAGAAGATTATAACACTAACGACTTTATTTACGGGGTAGCGGCATATGTAGGGGTAGGCTATACGGCCCTGTACCTGAAATACGACCTAAATCCCATTTTTAAAGCCCCTGATGTGGAACAGAATAATATTTCCCTCGGACTTCGTTTTGAATTGTAATATGGTGACGGAGGATGAAAAAGCCCTGTGCCGTTACTGTTTAAGTTTTTATTATTCCTTACTTTTGATTCCCGTTTTTTGCGGGAATCTTTTAATTTTATAAAAGCTCAAAAATACAGGTATATTGATTTCGAAGGAAACCATAGACAAAGTGTTTGAGACTTCCCGGGTAGAGGAGGTCATCGGTGATTTTGTGCAGTTAAAACGGTCGGGTTCAAACTTTAAGGGGTTGAGTCCGTTTACCGATGAACGCACCCCGAGCTTTATGGTATCCCCGGTAAAACAGATATGGAAGGATTTTTCATCCGGAAAAGGAGGGAATGTAGTGGCCTTTTTGATGGAACACGAGCACTTTACCTACCCGGAGGCCATAAAGTACCTGGCTAAAAAATACAATATAGAAGTCGAGGAGACCGAGCGCACCGACGAGGAAAAGGAACAGGCCAACGAAAGGGAAAGCATGTACCTGGTGAGCGAATTTGCCAGGGATTATTTTGAAGATGTCCTCTGGAATACGGAACCGGGAAAGGCCATAGGGCTTACTTACTTTAAGGAGCGCGGATTTACGGACGACACGATAAAAAAGTTCGGCCTGGGTTATTCGCCGGACGTATGGGAAGCTTTTACCAAGGAAGCGCTTTCCAGTGGATATCAACTGGAATTCCTCGAAAAAACCGGACTTACCATAGTTAAGGAAAGTACAACTCCCGGTGGCGCGAAAAAGCAGTTCGACAGGTTCAAGGGCCGGGTAATGTTTCCTATCCAGTCCATGAGTGGCAGGGTGCTGGGCTTTGGAGGGCGGATACTGACCAACGATAAAAAGGCAGCCAAATACCTGAATTCCCCGGAGAGCGAGATTTACCATAAGAGCAAGGTACTTTATGGTATCAATCATGCCAAGCAGGCCATAGCCAAAGAAGACAATTGCTATCTGGTAGAAGGATATACCGATGTGATCCAGTTTCACCAGAGTGGGATAGAAAATGTGGTGGCGTCCAGCGGAACCGCCCTGACGCCGGAACAGATCAGGCTCATCCAAAGGCTTACAAAGAACATTACGGTACTTTTTGACGGTGATGCCGCCGGATTGAGGGCTTCCCTGCGGGGAGTAGACCTTATCCTTGAACAGGGAATGAACGTAAAGGTCTGTGCCTTTCCGGAAGGCGAAGACCCGGACAGTTTTGCCCGTAATAATCCGTTAGAAGACATCGTTCTTTACCTGGAAGAAAACGGTAAGGATTTTATCCGTTTCAAGGCTTCCCTGCTTGTGGAGGAAGCACAGAACGACCCTGTAAAGAAAGCGGATACCATACGGGATATCGTGAACAGTATTTCCAAAATCCCCGACAGGATACAGCGTGAGGTATATGTACAGGAGTGTTCCCGGATCATGGACATATCAGAAGAAGTCCTGTTCAATACCCTGGCGCAGATAGGAAAAAGGGAACTCGCCGAAGCCAACAAAAAATATAAACAGGAACGGCAGGCGAGGGCGTTTGAAGTGGTTAAGGATTCTGATAATACTGTGGAAAAGGTAGACCTGCAGTATTTGCTGGAACGGAAAATAATTGAAGCCCTGTTGCTGTACGGTAATAAAACGGAAGATTTTGAAGATTTTATCCTGAAACAGGACGATGACGGGGAATTGCAGCTGGAACGTGTGATAAACACCACAAAGGTATTTGAAAAAATATTCCTGGACCTTCAGGAAGATGAAGTTGAACTGGGTAACCCGGTCTTCCGCAAGGTTTATCCCGAACTCATCCGGAAACTTAATGAGGAAGAGGATTTTACCGTAGAAAAATTTGTCCATACCATGGAGGAGGATGTGGCCGAAGAGGTGACGTCCATTCTTATGGACGAAGAAAAATATACACTGCACAAGTGGGGCGAGAAAGACATTTTTGTCAAAGACAAATCACAGGGGATTGCCCAGCTGGTGAGTGAAACCGTGTTGAACCTCAGGTGTTACCTGATTGACAAACGGGTGTCGGAACTGCAACACCAGACCGTTGAAAAAAAAGATGGCAATTCGGAAATCCTGGAGGAGATCATGAACTACCATCAGTTAAAACGGTTGCTTGCCAAAAAGCTGAACAGGGTACTTTAGTCCGACTTTTGCGCTGTTGTTTTTAATACAGTTCCAGGGCCTTGGCCTGTTGCAGCATATCTACCATGTTGTCTACATTCAGCTTTCGCATCAGGCGGGCTTTGTATGTACTTACGGTTTTTTCGTTAAGACCGAGTTCTTCGGCTACATACTTGTTTCGTTTGCCCTCGGCGAGGAGTTTCAGTACTTCTACTTCGCGGGTAGAGAGTTTCCGGAAGAATTTTCTCGGCTTGTTGGTACTTTCGTCAAAGGCGAGGCGCTGTGCCAGTTCATTGGTAATGAACAGTCCGCCATTGGCGATTTTGGCGATGGCTTCCGAGAGCAGGGCGGTATCGGCATCTTTTGAAAGATAACCGGAGGCTCCTGCCCGGAGGGTACTCAGTGCATAAACATCTTCAGATTCTGAACTGAATATAAGTACCTTGGCCTGGGAATATTCTTTTTTTAATTGTCTCAAAGCCGTGATTCCGTTAACTTCCGGGATGTTCATTTCCAGGAGGATAATGTCCGGGCTTTTTTTGGGTAACACCTCGAAAAGTTCAGAGGTGGTACGCACTTTTCCTACTACTTCAATGTCTTTATTATTGCTGAGTGCTGCAATAATTCCATCTTGCACTACCGGATGGTTGTCGGCAATTAATACTTTAATCATGATGATCTGTTTTTATTAGGATTAGTTAGGTTCTATCACAAACCATCGCGAGTAAGTAGGAAATTAGTGCAAAAGCACAACTTGGGGTAAGTGGGTATAAATATAATTAAAAAAAATATCCTATGCAATATTAAAGAAAAATATTTCGTTTTTTTTTACAATTAAAGTCTGACATATGTAAGTTAAGTTCAATAGTCATTGCAGTAAATTACTATGAAAAATGCGTCTTTTTACCTATGAACGGGAGGAGGTCAATTTATAAAGATCATACTTGAAAAGTGTGTTACCGGTAAAAAGAAAGGCAATCCAGAGTGATTGCCTTTACACCTAATTTATCTTATGATCTTAACGCTTCCGGGATTTCACAAACAGGTATGGGGATCATTTTGTGCTTATTGGCCCGATGAAAGCGCCTGTAAATCCCGAACACCTCCTTTTCGCGACCTTCGAAATCTTCGGGTGATTTTCCTTCTTCGTTCATTTTCATGGCCCACTCCAGTTCCGGGTAAGTGGCTCCGATCTGGTCTTCGTCGGTCCGGTTATCTCCCCAGAGGCCGTCTGTAGGGGGAGCAACCTGTATTTCCTCGATAATGCCCAGGTGTTCGGCTATCTCATAAACCTCGGTCTTCAGCAGGTCGGCTATAGGGCTCAGGTCCACTCCGCCGTCACCATATTTGGTATAGAATCCGACGCCGAAATCCTCAACCTTGTTCCCTGTACCGGCCACAAGGTAGCCTTTAAGCGCCGCAAAATAATACAGGGTGGACATCCGTAACCTTGCACGCGTATTGGCCAGGGCCATAAACCGGTCTTCTTCTCTCTCCACTCCGGGAAGTGTATCAATGAGACTGTCAAAAACCGGGGTGAGGTTTACCGATTCCATATTCACATTATCGTGGTTTTTTTTCAGCCATTCTATATGTTTCAGGGCCCTCGTTACCTGGTTTTCCGACTGGTGTATGGGCATTTCCAGGCACAGTAGCGGAAGCCCTGTCCTTGCACATAATGTTGAGGTTACCGCCGAGTCGATACCCCCGGAAACTCCTATAACAAACCCTTTGACTTTTGCGTTTGTTGCATAATCCTTTAACCAGTGAACAATATGATCAATTACTTTTTCCGTTTTCATTCGGTTGTTGTTTATTCTGTATTACCTTTGCCGGTTGTTAGGCCGGATAAAATTATTAAAAAGATTTGTGGTTTATAAATAGTATTTTCACACTTATGCGAAAAAATGTGATATTTATAATGATTTTGTCTGTGATCTTTTCCTGTAACCGGAAAGATCGTATGGAAGAAGAGATAGGGAAAATCAAAATTGATGTACGGGTCGACCGCTTTGACAAGGAGTTTTCCCGGGCCACTCCGGAGGCCCTGCCACAATTGAAATCTGCCTATCCTTTTCTTTTTCCTTCGCAATATAAGGATAGTGTGTGGATAGCGAAAATGAAGGACACCATTCAACAGGAAGTTACAGGAGAAGTAGTCCGGGCTTTTCCGGGTTTTTCGGAGGAAAAGGAAGAACTGCGATCACTTTTTCAGCATATAAAATACTATTTCCCGGATTTTAAGGCACCCAAGGTGATAACGCTTACATCAAATGTGGATTACAGGAATCGTGTAATATGGGCCGACAGCCTCCTCCTGTTGTCTCTGGATGTCTATTTGGGGCCGGATCACAGGTTTTACAATGCCATACCGCAATACCGGAAAAAGAATTTCTCCAGGGAGCAGATCGTTTCCGATGCGGCTTCCGGTTATGCTTCGGCAAAAATCCCGCGGGAAAAAGGACGGAGTTTTCTGGCGGCAATGATACATGCAGGGAAGGAGTTGTACCTGAAAGACCTGCTTATCCCATTCAAAAGTGAGGCGTCCAGAATAGGATATACCGATAAGGAAATGAACTGGGTCGTAGCAAATGAAAGCGAAATGTGGCGCTATTTTGTAGCGCGGAACCTGCTGTTTGCTACCGATTCAAAATTAAAGGACCGTTTTATCGAACCTGCACCGTTCTCCAAGTTTTACCTGGAGCTGGACAATGAGTCCCCCGGAGGGGTGGGGCGGTTTATCGGCTGGCGGATTGTCAGGGCGTATATGCATAACAATGATGTATCTTTGCAGGAAATGTTACGAACTCCTGCCGGAGATATTTTTAATAAGTCGGGCTATAAGCCTGAAAAATAACAGGACTGAAATGGTGGCATAACCTGAAACCTGCAACATGTAATCTTGAATTAAATTAAAGAACAATGGCAAAGACACATACATCCAATATTAACCTTTCTGTAGAACTGGACGAAAACAGGGTTCCCGAAAAACTGCACTGGTCGGCAGAAGACGGTGGTGTGAATAAGGAAGAGGCCAGGGCCATGCTGCTTTCCATCTGGGACAGTAAAAAGCAGGAAACACTTCGTATTGATCTCTGGACCAAAGATATGCCCGTAGACGAGATGAAAGTGTTCTTTCATCAGAGCCTGGTGGCCATGAGCGATACTTTTCACCGGGCTACACAGGATGAAAAAATGACAGCGACCATGAAGGATTTCTGCGATTATTTTGCAGAGAAGCTGGAACTGAAGAAGGAATAGAACAGGGGTGCGGTATTTTATTTTCCGATCACCTGTTGGTTGATGTTGTCAATATAGGCGAGGAGGTCTTCTTTCCCCGTACCGTTGGCCGAAGAGGTGACAAAATGCGGTGGGGCCTCTTCCCAGGCATCGTCAAGCAGCTTTTCCAGATATTCTTCCGCCTTTCGTTCTACGGCTTTTGGTTTCAACTTGTCTGCCTTGGTGAAGACTATTGAAAAGGGAATACGGTTGATACCCATCCACTGCATGAATTCGAGGTCAATCTTTTGCGGTTCGTGCCGTATGTCTATGAGGACGAAGGCACAGACCAGTTGTTCCCGCTTTTCAAAATAGTCGGTAATGAATTTCTGGAACGTATTTTTCAGCTTTTTGGAAACCTTGGCATAGCCATATCCCGGAAGGTCAACCAAAAACCACCGGTTATTGATCCTGAAATGATTGATGAGCTGAGTTTTTCCCGGTTTTCCGGAAGTTTTGGCCAGGTTTTTCCGCTCCGTTAACATGTTTATCAGTGAAGATTTTCCTACGTTGGATCTTCCTATGAAAGCATATTCGGGGATGGGATCTGCCGGACATTTGTTCACGTCCGTATTGCTGATGACAAATTCTGCCGATTGTACACGCATTTCTTGTTAAAAATTTCTGTCGTTCAACCATTTCTCCAGCAGGGCGTTGAATTCTTCCGGATGTTCCATCATGGGGGCGTGCCCGCATTCATCTATCCAGAACAGGTCGGAATCCGGCAGGAGGCTGTGGAACTCTTCTGCCACATTGGGTGGAGTCACAGTGTCGTTTTTCCCCCAGATAATGCAGGTGGGCGTTCGCATATGCGGGAGGTCCTTGGCCATGTTGTGGCGAATGGCACTTTTGGCAATGGCCAGTGTTTTTATAAGCTTGGAGCGGTCGTTTACCGCAGCAAATACTTCATCTACAATTTCCTTGGTGGCTACCTTCGGGTCGTAAAAGACATCTTCGCTTTTTTTCTTGATGAATTCGTAGTTCCCGCGTTTCGGGTAGCCGTCGCCCATGGCACTTTCATAAAGCCCGGAGCTCCCTGTGATTACCAATCCTTTTACGCGTTGCGGGAATAGCTTGGCATGGAGGAGACCGATGTGTCCTCCCAGGGAATTTCCCAGCAGGATCACCTGGTCCAGTTTTTTGTGTTCTATGAATTGCTCCAGGTATTTGGCGAAACTCTTCACATTGGTTCGCAACAGCGGCTTGGTATATATCGGTAATTCAGGCACGATGATCTTGTACCCTTTTTTCGGAAAGTGCTCGGCTACACCGTTGAAGTTGCTCAATCCTCCCATCAACCCGTGGAGAATAATTATCGGGGTGCCTTCTCCGATTTCCAAATAAGAATATTTTCCTTCTTTCTTTATGTCGTGTACCATCAATAGGTTAGTTGATATTCTAAGATAGCAAATTTACATAAAAATGTTTCATGGCAAATTTTACACTTCCGGTCCCCTTATATTTTATAAAAAATGTGTTTGGGCGCCGTTCTCCGCGTGTGGAAAATATACAGCCGGGTACAATCAAAAACCGGGGATATGCAACATGAGATACACATGAAATTAACGGGTTAAGCAGGTGACTACCACCGCTGTTAAGGCCGAAAGCAGCGGTAAACTGTGCATTTCATCGGGAAAATGGCAAAACTTATCAACAAAGTGGTAAAAAGTGGTAAAAAGTGGTAAATAATTCCATATATTTGAAAAAGTAAACCTCGGAAGCTTGTTGTTTGATAATGAATAACTTCATCGGAACATATGAGTGTAAAGCAGATGCCAAGGGCAGGGTAATGCTCCCTGTGGCCCTGAAAAATCAGCTTTCGCCGGTACTGCAACAAGGGTTTGTTTTGAAACGTGGAGTGTTTCAGCCCTGTCTGGAGCTGTACCCGATGGAGGAATGGAATGTATTGATGCAAAAGGTGAATAAGCTCAACAGGTTTAAAAAAAAGAACAATGATTTTATCCGCCGTTTTACCGCCGGGGTGAAAATGGTGGAGGTGGACGCCACGGGGCGGCTGCTTATCCCCAAGGACCTGGTGGCTTTTGCGGGGATACATAAGGAAATTGTGTTGTCTTCGGCCATCAATATTATTGAGATCTGGGACAAAGATAAGTATGAGCAGGCTATTGACGACGCTGCTGTGGACTTTGCCGAGCTGGCGGAAGAGGTAATGGGAAATGACGAAGAAGATGGAATATCATAATCCCGTAATGTTGCAGGAGTCTGTTGATGGACTTCAGGTCAGGGAAGACGGGGTCTACGTCGACGTGACTTTCGGGGGTGGCGGACACTCCCTTGAAATATTGAAAAGACTGGGGCCTGACGGGAAACTGTTTGCCTTTGATCAGGATGAAGATGCACTGGAAAACACACTGGAAGACGACAGGTTTGTGCTGATCCACGAAAATTTCAGGCATGTGAGGCGTTTTTTGCGGCTCTACGGTGTCAGGCAGGTGGATGGAGTACTCGGGGATTTCGGGGTGTCTTCACATCAGTTCGATATTCCCGAACGCGGATTTTCCACAAGGTTCGATGCCGGACTGGATATGCGGATGAGTAAACGGAATGAGCTGTCGGCTTACAACGTGATTAATGATTACAGTGAAGAGCAGTTGCGTGGAGTGTTGAGCCTGTATGGTGAATTGCGGAGCGCGAGGGCTATGGCCGGAGCTGTGGTAAACGCCAGGAAGCAGTCACCTTT
This sequence comes from Sinomicrobium kalidii, assembly GCF_021183825.1. Classification (GTDB taxonomy): domain Bacteria; phylum Bacteroidota; class Bacteroidia; order Flavobacteriales; family Flavobacteriaceae; genus Sinomicrobium; species Sinomicrobium kalidii. The sequence continues at coordinate 3,545,775 of NZ_CP089211.1, forward strand.
GAAAACGACTGAAGATCTTAAGAAGGTCTTAGGCCGGTTTTTACCACGGCAAAAGGAATATAAGGTATTGGCCCAGGTGTATCAGGCCGTTCGTATAGAAGTGAACAGGGAGATCGAAGTGTTGAAGGAGTTTTTGCTGCAAATGCCCGGTTTGGTGAAAAAAGGAGGGCGGATCAGTCTGATAAGCTATCATTCCCTGGAAGACCGGCTGGTGAAGCGGTTTATACGCAGCGGGATATTTGAAGGTGAACCGGAAAAGGATTTCTACGGAAACGTCAGCGTTCCTTTTAAAAAAGTGGGGGGATTGATAGTGCCTGCGAAAGATGAAATAGAGCAGAATAACAGGGCGAGGAGTGCGAAACTCCGTATCGCCGAACGGATTTGAAAGAAGAACGATTGTAAAAATAAAAAAGGCGGATGGTGAAGAATAAGTTGATGGACATACTGAAAGGGAAATTCCTGGTGAGCGACGACGCAGTGAAGAACTGGAGGTTCATCCTGTTTGCTTCCGCCCTTGCGGTATTGATGATTGCCAGTTCGCACAATGCCGATAAAAAAGTACACGAGATCGCGAAGCTCAATGAGGAAGTCAAGGAGTTGCGCAGTGAGTTTGTAGACACCAGGGCCAGGATGCAGCAGATGAAACTCGAATCCACGATCATGTCCCGTTTAAAAGATAAAGGGTTGAAGCAATCGGATAAAGCCCCGAAAAAAATAGTAATTGTAGAAGAAGATCAGTAAAGATCAAAACAAACACTTACGACCGGATTTTTTAATAGAAAATCATGCCTGTAACAGAAAAGAAAATATTGCACAGACTTTACTTTGTGGCCGGGGCCATGTTCCTGTTTTCTGTTGCCGTGGCCGTCAAACTGGTGTTTATTCAGGTCGACGGAGAAGAATACCGGCAAATGGCGGAGGAACGGATGGTAAAGAACTTTACGATCCCGTCAAACAGGGGGAATCTTTATTCGGATGACGGAAGCCTGCTGGCTACATCGGTAACGAAATACGATATCCGGTTTGATGCGCTTACCGTTTCTGCCAAAAACTTTGAAAAATACCTGAAGCCGCTGTCCGATAAATTGTCAAAAATGTTAGGGAGGCCTTCTTCGTACTATCAGAAAGCTTTCCGTAAGGCCAGGGCCAATAAAAACAGGTATTTGCTGGTTACCCGTGACCTCGGGTATGCCGATTATATCAGGATCAAGAATTTTCCGCTGTTTGAACTCGGTCCGTACAAAGGCGGTATTATAGTGGAACAGCATGTGGAGAGAGAGCATCCGCTGGGGAAAATTGCCGAAAGGAGTATCGGGTATGAACGTGTTGATGATAAAGGACATGTACTCCGTGTAGGGCTGGAAGGCGCCTACAGCGAGTACCTGAGCGGAAGGGACGGGAAACGGCTGAAACAACGTATTGCCAAAGGACAATGGAAACCGATAAGCGATAACAATGAAGTGGAGCCGAAGGACGGTTATGATGTGATATCCACAATCGATATAAACATACAGGACATAGCGCATTATGCCCTGTTGTCACAGTTGGAACGGTATGAGGCCGAACACGGTACTGTGGTGGTTATGGAAACCAAAACAGGAGAGGTAAAGGCGATCTCCAATCTTGGCAGGACAAGCGATGGGAAATATTACGAAAAACTCAATTATGCCATCGGGGAATCCCATGAACCCGGTTCCACCTTTAAGCTGATGGCCCTTGCCGTTGCTCTTGATGACAAAGTGGTGGATACCAGTGATGTGGTAGATACGGAAAATGGTGTGGTATCGTACTACCGCAGAAAAGTAAGGGATTCGAAAAGAGGAGGGTACGGAAAAATAAGTGTTGCCCGGGCATTTGAAGTGTCTTCCAACGTGGGGGTGGTAAAAACCATCCACAAACACTATGATGAGCAGCCTGAAAAGTTTGTGGACAAACTAAGGGATATGGGGCTGGACAAACAACTCGGTTTATCTATTAAAGGTGAAGGGGTCCCTTATATACCCGACCCGGACAATAAAAAACAATGGAGTGGCATTGCCCTGGAGTGGATGGCATTCGGGTACGGGGTTTCGTTAACCCCGTTGCAGACCCTCACTTTTTACAATGCCATCGCCAATAACGGTGAAATGGTGAAACCGAGGCTCATCAAAAAGGTGAAAGAATGGGATAAGACCATTTTGAAATTTGACAAGGAAGTGATCGATCCGCAGGTATGTTTGCCGGAGACCGTTGCCATATTACAGGAAATGATGGAAAATGTGGTACGGAGGGGGACCGGGAAAAAGTTGTATTCTCCCGATTTCTCAATGGCGGGAAAAACCGGGACCGCCCAGAAAAACTACGGTCCGAAAAAAGAAGGAAAATTACAGTATATATCGTCATTTGTCGGCTATTTTCCCGCTGACGATCCCAAGTATTCCTGTATCGTGGTCATTCATGAGCCCGACAAGAGTGTCGGTTACTACGGGGCAGATGTCTCCGGACCGGTGTTTAAAAGTATTGCACACAAGATATATACCAGTTCGCCTTTGCTCGATGAAGTAGATGACCTGGAAAAGGATAAAAGTGAAACGGATAAGGATTACCAGTCTTATTATGCCAGGGCACAAAAACGATTGCAGGTAGTGCCCGATGTTAAGGGAATGAGTGGGATGGATGCCGTTCCGCTGCTGGAAAACCTTGGACTGAAGGTCAAGGTGACGGGAAATGGAAGAGTGAAAAGACAATCCATTTCCAAAGGAAAGAAAATAATACCCGATCAAACCATAGTATTAGAATTGTCGTAGCCTATATGAATACGTTGAAGGACATATTGTACAGAGTGCCCATAGATGCCGTTACCGGAAATACTTCGGTAGCGGTAAATGCCATATGTTTCGATTCGCGGAAAGTGTCCCTTAACGATGTTTTTGTAGCTATAAGAGGGGCGGAAACAGATGGGCATGAATACATTGCAGATGCTGTAAAAAAAGGGGCCCTGGCGATAGTCTGTGAAGAAATGCCGTCCGATATTGTGAACGGAATCACCTACGTGCAGGTTGCCGATACACATGCGGCCCTGGCGATCATGGCAGCCAATTACTATAGCAATCCTTCCGAAAACCTGAGAATGGTAGGGATAACCGGAACCAACGGGAAAACCACCATTGCCACTTTACTGTATCAGTTGTTCCGGAAAGCCGGGTATAAAGCCGGTTTGATCTCAACCGTGAAAATATTGGTGCACGACAAAGAATATAAAGCTACACATACCACGCCCGACCCCATAACCATAAACCATTATCTGGACCTGATGAGCCGGGCAGGGGTGGAATACTGTTTTATGGAGGTCAGCTCTCACGGAATTGCCCAGAAAAGAACAGAAGGATTGCAGTTTGCAGGTGGTGTGTTTACCAACCTTTCTCACGATCATCTCGACTATCACCACACATTTGCCGAATACAGGGATGTCAAAAAAACCTTTTTCGACCATTTGCCGAAAGCAGCTTTTGCACTGACCAATGTCGATGACAAGAACGGTATTGTAATGATACAGAATACCGCGGCAAGGAAATATACGTATGCCCTGAAATCCTATGCCGATTACAAGGCGAAGATACTGGAAAACCAGTTCAGGGGCCTCCTGCTGAAAATAGGGGAAACCGAAGTATGGGTGAAGCTCATAGGCCGTTTCAATGCCTATAATATGCTGGCCATATATGCTACGGCGGAATTGCTCGGACTGGAAGAGCTGGAAATACTCCGCCTGTTGAGCGAACTGGAAAGTGTTGAAGGACGGTTTCAGTATTTTATTTCCGAAGGGAAGATCACCACTATTGTAGATTATTCCCATACCCCGGACTCCCTGAAAAACGTATTGGAAACGATAAACAGTATACGTACGGGAAATGAAGCACTGATTACGGTAGTAGGGTGCGGAGGCGACCGGGATAAAGGAAAAAGGCCCGTAATGGCCGCAGTGGCATCGGAACTCAGTACAAGGGCCATATTTACCTCCGATAACCCCAGGAGCGAAGACCCGGACGAAATAATTAAGGATATGGAAAAAGGGGTGGAACCGCAGAATTTCAAGAAAATGTTGTCCATTACCGACCGCAGACAGGCCATAAAGGCGGCATGTCAGATGGCCGGGGAAAACGATATCATCCTCATTGCGGGAAAGGGGCATGAGACCTATCAGGAAATAAAGGGCGAAAGAAAGGATTTTGACGACTTTAAGATCGCCGGAGAAATGATGAAGGAACTCCGTAAATAGAAACAGAGAATAAAAAGAAAATTGTAAAAATTAAAGACACGGAATTTAAATGCTGTACCATTTATTCGAATACCTGAGCAAACACTACCAGATCCCCGGATCGGGACTTTTTCAGTTCCTCTCGTTCCGTGCGGCAATGGCCATTATATGCTCATTACTTATATCTACTATTTACGGTAAGCACATCATTAATTTCCTGCGGAAACAACAGGTGGGGGAGACCGTAAGGGATCTTGGGCTGAGCGGACAGACCGAAAAAGCAGGTACACCCACCATGGGAGGGATTATAATCATACTTTCCACGCTGGTCCCCGTACTGTTGTTTGCCAAGCTCGACAATATATACATCATATTACTCCTCATTACCACGGTTTGGATGGGAGCCATAGGGTTTATAGACGATTATATTAAAATCTTCAAAAAAGACAAGGAAGGGTTAAAGGGCCGGTTCAAGGTGCTCGGCCAGGTAGGACTGGGGATTATCGTAGGGGCCACGCTCTACTTTCATCCCGAAGTTACTGTCAAGGAAGTGGCAAAAGGTGCCGGCACCGAAGTGGTTGCAATAACCGGGGAAATGAAGAACAACGAAGAAAAATCCACCAAAACCACGATTCCGTTCGTCAAAAACAACGAACTGGATTATTCGAGGATCATAGCATGGACCGGGGAAAACTACCGGGATTACGCGTGGCTGATATTTATTCCCATAGTGATATTTATCGTTACGGCGGTTTCCAACGGTGCCAACCTTACGGATGGTATAGACGGCCTGGCAGCAGGTTCTTCGGCCATAATAGTTATAGCACTGGGGATTTTCGCCTGGGTGTCCGGTAATATCATTTTTTCTGATTACCTGAACATTATGTATATCCCCCGGGTAGGGGAGATATCCGTGTATATAGCTGCTTTTGCCGGGGGGCTGGTGGGATTCCTGTGGTACAATACATATCCCGCACAGGTTTTTATGGGCGATACGGGCAGCCTCACCATAGGAGGAGTAATAGCGGTTATAGCTGTGGCAGTACGAAAAGAGTTGCTCATTCCCGTATTGTGCGGCATATTCCTGGCAGAGAACCTGTCGGTAGTATTGCAGGTAGGATATTTTAAATATACCAGGAAAAAATACGGAGAAGGCCGGCGTATCTTTTTGATGTCGCCGCTGCATCACCACTATCAGAAGAAAGGATATCACGAAAGCAAGATAGTAACCCGGTTTTTGATTATCGGTATTATGCTTGCCATTATCTCTATCGTAACGTTAAAAGTAAGATAGGTACGATGACAGATGCACAAGGACAGGGAGCCGGGGACAGCGGAAGAAAAAAATCCAGGCTGGTGGTACTGGGAGGAGGAGAAAGCGGAATAGGCACAGCAATACTGGGCAAAAAAGAAGGCTTTGATGTCTTTGTGACTGATAAAGGAGCAATTAAGGAAAAATACAGGAATGTTCTTATACAATACGGAATAGCATGGGAAGAAGGAAGGCATAGTACGGAAAGAATTTACGATGCCGATGTGGTTATGAAAAGTCCGGGAATACCCGATACGGTGTCCGTAGTAAAAGAATTGAAGGAACGAAAGGTCCCGGTAATTTCCGAAATAGAGTTTGCAGCCGGATATACTGGTGCACGTTTGATCGGAATTACGGGAAGTAACGGCAAAACAACCACTACCATGCTGGCCTACCACCTGCTGAAGAATGGCGGACTTGATGTGGGGATGGCAGGAAACATCGGAGACAGTTTTGCGCAGATGGTAGCCGGGGATGACAAGGAATATTTCGTACTGGAAATAAGCAGCTTTCAGTTGGACGGGATTGTGACATTCCGGCCGGAAATAGCGGTGATCACCAACATCACTCCCGATCATCTGGACAGGTATGACTATAAATTCGAAAATTATATAGCCTCCAAGTTCCGGATAGCGATGAACCAGACCGCGGAAGATTACCTTATTTATGACGCGGATGATGAAGTGATAACCGATTGGCTTGCCAGGCATCCCGTTCCGTCAAAGCTGTTGCCTTTTTCCGTAGAGAAGCAGGTGGCCAACGGAGCGTATTTAAAAGAAGATAAAATAATAATAACAATAGATAACGATCAGATAACTATGTCCACAGACACATTAACATTGGAAGGGAAGCACAACATGAAGAATACCATGGCAGCTTCCCTCGTTGCCCAGCTGGTAAAAGTGAGGAAAAAAACCATCCGGGAAAGTCTGGAAAACTTCCAGGGAGTGGAGCACCGCCTCGAAAAGGTGCTGAAAATACAGAATGTGCAGTACATTAACGATTCCAAGGCCACTAATGTAAACGCAGTGCTTTACGCTTTGGACAGTATGACGGCCCCTACCGTATGGATCGTGGGAGGTGAGGACAAAGGAAATGACTATGCCGTGTTGATGCCCCTCGTAAGAGAAAAGGTGAAAGCCATAATCTGCCTGGGGCTGGACAACACCAAGATTATAGATGCTTTTGGTAAAGTGGTAGATCTTATGGTGGAAACCCAGGCTATGGAAGAGGCGGTGAAAATAGCGTACAAGATCGCAGAGAAAGGCGATAATGTTTTGCTTTCACCTGCATGCGCCAGCTTTGACCTGTTTAAAAATTATGAAGACAGAGGGAATCAGTTCAAGGAAGCGGTAAAGCGGCTGTAAAGGAGGAGGTTCAAAATTCAAGGTTCAAAGTTTAAAGATTAAAACTGTGAGTCATGGCAAGCGTAGAACGATTCGAAGATTTGGAAATTTGGCAATTGGCAAGAGTTCTTTGTAGTGATATTCATATCGTAGCGTTAAACAGTGACCTTAGAACGGATTATAAACTTTATTCGCAAATAGATGGATCTTCAGGTTCTGCTATGGATAATATAGCAGAAGGATTTGAACGAAATGGAAATAGGGAATTTATTCAATTTTTATCTATGCAAAATCATCTTGCGGCGAAACACGATCTCAGCTTTACAGGGTATTTGACAGAAAATATATTGATAAAGTTGAATTCGAACAGCTAAAAGGGCAAACAATTACTTTAAGCAAAAAAATAACCGCTTTTATGGGTTATTTAAACCGGAGTGAATACAAAGGCAGCAAATACAAAAGAAGTTGAAACCTTAAACCTTGAACCTTGAACCTTGAATCATAAAACCATGCAAAGCATATTCAGGAACATAAAAGGAGACCGGGCCATTTGGGCAGTAGTAGCCCTGCTGGCCGTACTTTCTTTCTTGCCGGTATACAGTGCCAGTTCCAACCTGGTGTATGTGGTAGGTAACGGAACTACGGTAGGGCACCTGTTGAAACACGGATTGCTGCTGTTGTTAGGGTTCGGTATCATTTTCGGTGTGCACCGTATTCCGTACAGGTATTTTAAGGGCTTGTCCATAATCGCCATGCCGGTAGTGTTTTTATTGCTGGTATATACCCTTGCCCAGGGAACCACTATCGGAGGTGCGAATGCCAGTCGTTGGGTACAGATACCTTTTGTTGGCGTGAGTTTTCAGACCTCTATACTGGCTACGGTAGTATTGCTGATTTATGTGGCCAGGTACCTGTCTAAGATCAAGGACCGGGAAGTGCGTTTTAACGAAACCCTGCTTCCGTTGTGGGTGCCTGTGTTCCTGGTTATGGCTTTGATACTCCCCGCAAATTTTTCAACAACAGCCATTTTGTTCTTTATGGTGTTGGTGTTGTGTTTTTTGGGAGGGTATCCCATAAAATACATCGGTGCCATAATAGGGGTAGGGTTGCTTTGTTTTACCATGTTTATCCTGGTCAACAAGGCGTTTCCCGACCTGTTGCCCAACCGTATCGACACCTGGATAAGCCGGATAGAAAATTTTGCCAACGGAGAGGATACCGAAGATGATTATCAGATAGAAAAAGCAAAGATTGCCATAGCCACCGGGGGCGTTGTTGGTGTAGGAGCGGGAAAAAGCGTTATGAAGAATTTTTTACCCCAGAGTTCGTCAGACTTTATTTATGCCATTATAGTGGAGGAATACGGGCTGGCGGGAGGATTGTTATTGTTGTTTCTCTATATGCTGTTGTTGTTCCGGATCGTTATTGTGGCCTATAAGGCCGATTCGGTCTTCGGAAAGCTCATGGTTGTCGGTGTAGGATTGCCCATAGTGTTCCAGGCGCTTATCAACATGGCAGTTGCCGTAGAGTTATTCCCGGTTACCGGGCAGAACCTGCCCTTGATAAGCACCGGAGGTACGTCCATATGGATGTCCTGTCTGGCTATAGGCATTATACTCAGCGTAAGTGCCAAACGACAGGAAGCCATTGCAAATGCCGAAGTGAATAATGAAGCGGAAGAACAAAACCCATTAGAGATATTAAGTGAGCAGTTATAAATTCATCATATCGGGAGGAGGCACCGGGGGGCATATATACCCCGCCATTGCCATTGCAGACGAGCTGAAGGCCCGTTACCCGCAGGCAGAATTCCTGTTTGTAGGTGCAAAGGACCGGATGGAAATGGAAAAAGTACCCCGAGCGGGATATAAAATAGAAGGATTATGGATATCGGGAATACAGCGAAAGCTGACACTGAGAAATTTGTCGTTCCCGTTAAAACTGATAAGTAGTTTGTGGAAAGCCGGAAAAATAGTGAACAGATTCGGGCCCGATGTAGTTATCGGGACAGGTGGATTTGCCAGCGGCCCCCTGTTGCAGATGGCTTCCCGCAAAGGAATACCATGTGTATTGCAGGAACAGAATTCCTATCCGGGCATTACCAATAAACTGCTCGCCAAAAAGGCGAAAAAAATATGTGTGGCCTATGACGGGCTGGAACGTTTTTTTCCCGCAGAAAAGATCGTTAAAACAGGGAATCCCGTACGGCAGGACCTTCTCAGGGTAGGTGAAAAAAGGGAAGAAGCACAAACCTTTTTTAAACTGCAACCCGGGAAAAAAGTCCTGTTGGTTCTGGGGGGGAGCCTCGGGGCCAGGGCCATAAACGAACTTGTTAAAAAAGAATTGTCATTTTTCCGTGAGAAGGAGGTGCAGGTGCTGTGGCAATGTGGCAAATTGTATTATAAAGAATTTAAAAAATACAAGGATAATACCGTTAAGGTACATGCGTTTATAAACGAGATGGACCTGGCTTATGCAGCTGCAGATGTAGTGATCTCCAGGGCCGGGGCAGGATCGGTGTCTGAACTGGGCATAGTGGGGAAACCGGTGATTTTTATTCCTTCTCCCCATGTTGCCGAAGACCACCAAACCAAAAATGCAGCGGCCGTTGCCGCTAAAAATGCAGCCATTCTTATTCGTGAAAAGGAATTGGATGAAAAGTTTGAAGATGAATTTTCCGGCCTGATGGCTTCGGAAGAAAAACAAAAGACACTGGGAGAAAACATAAAAAAACTGGCCTTGCCCAATGCTACCGCAGATATTGTGGATGAGATTGAAAAATGTATAAAGAAAAAAAGGTAGAGTTATATTGAATTTTAACCGGAAGCACGAAAAACAGAACAGGAACAACACATAACTGAATGAACATAAAAACCATACATAATATCTATTTTATCGGGGTCGGAGGCATAGGGATGTCTGCCCTCGCAAGATATTTTAAGTTTATCGGTAAGAATGTTGGCGGATATGACCGGGTTGCTACCAAGATCACCGATGGGTTGGAAGAGGCCGGAGTGAATGTAATCTTTAAAGATGATGTGAAAAAAGTGCCCGGCGAATTCCTGGATACTGTTAATACGCTTGTTGTATATACACCTGCCATTCCTGATGACAATGTGTTGTATAACTATTTTAAAGAGAAAGAATTCAGGCTTCGTAAACGGGCAGAGGTTTTGGGAGAGATTACGGCAAGTACGTTCTGCTACGCTGTGGCCGGAACACATGGTAAAACCACCACTTCTGCGATTTTAACGCATCTGTTGCGGGAAACCGGGACGCCGCATACCGCATTTCTGGGCGGCATATCGGAAAACCTGGATAGCAATTTCCTGTTGGAAGGAGATAAGATTACCGTAACGGAAGCCGATGAGTTCGACCGTTCATTCCTGCACCTCTCACCGGATATAGCCTGTATTACTTCCATCGACGCGGACCATTTGGACATATACGGCGACAAAACCGAAATGGAAAAGACGTTCGGGGCTTTTGCCGGAAAGGTAAAACCGGGAGGAAAACTCATTGTAAGGTACGGTTTGCCGCTACAGGGGATTACTTACGGTGTGGAAGCAGGAGCGGATTATGTGCTGGAAGATGTGGAGGTAGCCGATGGAGGATATGTTTTCAGTATCCGTATGCGGGAAGAGCTGGTTGCAGGCGTCCGGTTTGGTAAGCCCGGAAAACATAACCTGCTGAATGCCCTGGCGGCATTTGCAATGGCAGTTGAGGGAGGTACTTCGCCCCGGGAGGCAGCCGATGCACTGGCCGGGTTCAAAGGGGTGAAACGGAGGTTTTCCTATCAGTTGAAGACCGATACCATGGTTTATGTCGACGACTATGCCCATCATCCAACCGAAATTGATGCGGTTTGCCAGGCTGTACGGGAAATGTACCCCGGGAAAAAAGTACTGGCCGTTTTTCAGCCCCACCTCTTTAGCAGGACCCGGGATTTCATGGATGAATTCGGTAAGAGTTTGTCGGGATTTGACCAGGTAGTTTTGCTGGATATCTACCCCGCCCGGGAAAAGCCCATTGATGGGATAACCTCCCGGCATTTGCTGGATAAGATAGATCATAAAAACAAACAACTGGTCAGTAAGAAAGAATTGCAGCCCCTTATGGAAACCACCGACGCACAAGTGGTATTGACCCTGGGGGCCGGGGATATAGGAGAAGAAGTAGATAAGATCCGGAAAGTGCTCTCCGAAAGGATAGAGGATAATAATGATTCCGGAAAGTAGGGATCGGGAAGAAAGAAACAGAAAGAAAATAATAAGAAAATAAATACGTAAATATCTGTAAAATGCGAAAAGTCATATATATCATAAAGTTATTTTTCGTACTTATAGTACTGGTATTTCTGTATTCGTTTGCCAATCAACGACATGGCAAAAAAACGATAAGTAGTGTTAATGTCGAATTTCTGGATGGCGACAACCTGTTTGTAACCTATCCCATGGTTAATAAATTGTTAATACAAAATGCAGACTCGGCCACGAACATACCTAAAGAAAAATTAGTTTTGAATAAGTTGGAGAATACTCTAAGCTCTAATGAAATGATACAGGACGCCCAGGTTTATCTCACTGTAAACGGGCAACTTGGAGCCAAGGTGAAACAAAGGGAGCCCATAGCCCGTATTCAGGGGCGGGTTTCTTATTACATAGACAGAAAAGGGGATCGAATGCCCCTGTCCCCGGTACATACTGCTCGTGTACCGCTGGTAACGGGAAAAGTGGATGAAAACGCCCTGCATGAAATCTACACGCTGGTAAAGTATATAAATGATGACAGATTTTTGAACAGGAATATTGTAGGCGTACACAAAACAGGATCGGATTACGAATTGAAAATGCGAACAGACGACTTTACTGTAACCTTAGGGAATACGGAAAACCTGGAACAGAAGGTCGTTAATTTTAAGGCGTTCTATCAAAAGGCTTTAAAAGACGATGCGTTGAAGGATTATAAGAAAGTCGATCTGCGATTCGACCAACAGGTAGTGTGTACCAAAAAATAAGTTATGGAACAGGAGAGATATGCAATAGGATTGGATATAGGAACCACGAAAATCGTGGTAATGATCGGCCGGAGGAACGAATACGGCAAGATAGAGATATTGGGTATTGGAAAAGCCAAGAGCCTGGGGGTGCACCGTGGAGTAGTGAACAATATCACCCAGACCATTCAGTCTATCCAGCAGGCTGTACAGGAAGCTGAAAACGATTCCGGAAAAAAGATCGCCGAAGTGGTTGTAGGGATCGCCGGGCAACATATACGGAGTTTGCAGCACAGCGATTACATTACCAGGCCGCATTCGGATGAAGTGATCGATGAAGTTGATGTGGACAGACTGTGCAACCAGGTGTATAAACTGGTGATGCTGCCGGGCGAAGAGATTATACACGTATTGCCGCAGGAATATAAACTCGACGGACAATCCGAGATCAAGGAACCCATTGGGATGTACGGCGGAAGGCTGGAAGCCAATTTTCATGTAGTGGTAGGGCAGGTATCTTCCATACGGAATATCGGAAGGTGTGTAAAAAGTTCCGGACTGGAACTGGCAGGGATTACCCTGGAGCCTCTTGCCTCGGCCAATGCCGTGTTGAGTCAGGAAGAGAAAGAAGCGGGAGTAGCGCTCATCGATATAGGGGGCGGAACGACCGACCTGGCCATATTCAAGGACGGGATCATCCGTCACACCGCCGTAATACCTTTCGGTGGAAATGTGATTACCGAAGATATAAAGGAAGGATGTTCCATTATAGAAAAGCAGGCCGAACTCCTGAAGATCAAATTCGGTTCCGCATGGCCCGGGGAGAATAAAGACAACGAAATAGTATCTATCCCCGGACTCAGAGGCAGGGAGCCCAAGGAGATCACCCTGAAAAACCTCTCCAAGATCATCCATGCCAGAGCGGTGGAGATCATAGAGCAGGTGTATATGGAAATCAAGAACTACGGGCATGAAGAGCAGAAAAAGAAACTGATAGCCGGTATCGTGCTCACGGGGGGCGGAAGTCAGCTAAAACATCTGAAGCAACTGGTGGAGTACATTACGGGAATGGATACCCGGATAGGTTATCCCAACGAACACCTCGCCGGAGATTCAGACCCCGAAGTGGCCAGTCCCGTTTATGCTACGGCGGCAGGCCTGGTAATGAACGCTCTGGACCGGAAAGAACGAAGCATTGAGGAAGAACAATATTCCGAACAAGAAGACATACAACCCCAGGAACCAACCAATGAGCCCGAAACTGTATCCAGGCCGAGAAAGGAACGAAAGTCCTTTCTGGAAAAATGGTCGGATAGAGTAAAAGACTTTTTAGACAATGCAGAATAAACGACGGCATTGCCTAAAGAAACAAATTTTTAAAACCTGTAAACAAGAATTATGAGTAGCAACACAGATTTAGGAAACATCTCATTCGACATGCCTAAAAACCAGAGCAATGTGATTAAGGTTATCGGTGTTGGAGGCGGAGGCAGTAATGCCATAAACCACATGTTCCAGCTGGGTATCAAAGGCGTTGATTTTGTGGTGTGTAACACCGACTCACAGGCTTTGGATAACAGTCCGGTGCCCAACAAGATACAGCTCGGGGTGTCTCTGACCGAAGGACTGGGAGCCGGAGCCAACCCGGAAATAGGAGAAAAGGCCGCCATAGAAAGTTTCGAAGAGATAAAAAGTATGCTGGATAGCAATACCAAGATGCTTTTTATAACTGCAGGTATGGGTGGAGGTACCGGGACAGGGGCTGCTCCCATTCTGGCCAAAATGGCAAAGGAAATGGACATTCTCACCGTGGGCATTGTAACCATACCCTTTCAGTTTGAAGGGAAAACACGAAACGAACAGGCCCGGAGAGGAGTGGAAAACCTCCGTAGTCACGTCGATTCACTTATCGTGATAAACAACAACAAACTTCGGGAGGTGTACGGTAATCTCGGTTTCAAGGCAGGTTTTTCCAAAGCAGACGAAGTGCTGGCTACTGCTTCCAGGGGGATCGCCGAGGTAATCACCCATCACTATACGCAGAATATTGACCTTAGGGATGCCAAGACCGTGCTGTCCAACAGTGGTACGGCCATTATGGGCTCTTCTTCTGCATCCGGAGGGAACCGCGCACAGGATGCCATTGTCAAGGCACTGGACTCCCCCTTACTGAACGACAACAAGATCACCGGCGCCAAAAACGTACTGCTACTTATCGTTTCGGGCGGAGAGGAGATCACCATAGACGAAATAGGGGAGATCAACGATCATATCCAGAATGAAGCCGGTCATGGTGCCAATATCATTATGGGTGTGGGAGAAGACGAATCGCTCGGAGACGCTATTTCCGTTACAGTTATTGCTACAGGTTTTAATATAGAACAACAACACGAAATAGTGAATACCGAGGCGAAGAAGATCATTCATACCCTGGAGGACGAACAAAAGGCGACACAAGACCTTTCTCCGAATAAAACGTCTTCCGCGATGAATTTTCCGGAAACAGCCGGGCCGCCACAGGAAGAAAAAGAAAAACCCATAAAACATACGCTTACCGAAGAGGAAGAAGGGCCGGGACTCGTCCCTACCACAGATCTTATCAGGAATATAAATGTGGTATATGATGAAGTTTGTGCCAAGGAGGAAGACTTCGTGATCATAGATACTACGGAAAAGATCAAGAATATAGAGGTCGAGGCGGAAGAAGTAAAAACAAAGGAACAGCAGACTATGCTTTCATTCGATATGCCCCTCAGCCGGAAAAAAGACAATCCGGATACCGAAAAGCCTGGAAAACTGGGAAATGAGGACGAAAAGGCGAATGTGATTACCTTTGATATGGACAGGGAAACAAGGGATTACGATGTGAAAGACCATGTTGAGGTAGTGCCTGTGACCGAAGTCTCGGAAGAAGGGGTAAGGCGTTACAGCCTTGATGACTATATGGAGATGGAAAACAAGCTTTCCAATGCCAAACCCGATCAGAAAAAACCTGAAGCTGCAGACAAGGAACTGGCCATTGAAAAAAAAGTGGTAAACAAGCCCGATGAAGAAAGTGAAAAAAAAGAAATAGACCCTTTTAACTCTTCCATAGAAGAAAGCCTAAAATTAAGGGCCGAAGAACGCCGGAAAAAGTTGAAAGAATTCAATTATAAGTTTAACAACAACGCCTCTAAAATTGAAGAAATAGAAAAGCAGCCCGCATACAAGAGAATGGGAGTAGAGTTTCACGAAAGGACGTCTGAAGACGGTACTTCCAGAATCTCGGTAGGAAAGGATGATAACGATGACGTTCAGTTGCGTTCCAACAATTCTTTCCTGCACGATAATGTGGACTGATTAAAAGTCACTGTTCCGAGCGGCCGGTGGTCCCGGAATAGCGAATGTAGGGTTAAGTTATGCTTTTAAAAAGGTTAAACGTTATGTGTTTTTCTGAAAATCCATGACGTTTAACCGTTTTTGGGCGGAAGACAAAAATCTTGCAATTTTTCAGTGTACATACGTAATTCTTTCTTATATTCGCACTCCGGAAATAAAAGCTGAAACTTATGAGTTTGCAAAGCAAGGTAATGGAGGAAATGAAAACCGCCATGAGAGCCAAAGATACAGTAACGCTGGAGGCTTTAAGGGCAGTGAAATCTGCATTACTGCTGGCTCAAACCGAAGGAAGTTCCAAAGAATTAACCGAAGCAGAAGAACTGAAACTGTTACAAAAACTGGTAAAACAGCGAAAAGACAGTGCAGCCATTTATAAAGAGCAGGGACGTGAAGATCTTGCAACACCGGAAATGGAGCAGGCAGCGGTTATTGAAAAGTTTTTGCCGGAACAACTCAGCGAAGAAAAAATTGCAGAAGTAGTAGAAAAGATTATTACCGAGACCGGTGCCCAGGGAATGCAGGATATGGGAAAAGTAATGGGAATGGCCACAAAACAACTTGCCGGAAAAGCAAACGGTAAAGTCATTTCTACTATTGTAAAGCAAAAACTGACATAAAATATCCCGGACTGTTACAGTCCAGGAATGGCTCCGTAGTTCAACTGGATAGAATATCAGATTTCGGCTCTGAGGGTTGGGGGTTCGAATCCCTCCGGGGTCACCAGATGCAAAAAAGAAAAACCATTGAATTTCAATGGTTTTTCTTTTTGTACTATGCACTTTCACAACATTTAATACGGATGAACAGACTAACATTTCGATCAGATAGGGTCAAAGTCTCATCATAAACTTTAGAAAAGCCTCTTTATCCTTCTCTTCTTTTATCCGGTATCCGAACCAGTTCATCAATAAACTTCATTTTTTCTGTTATAGGCTTTTCGGTCTTTGTAAAAAGCCGTCTCCCGGTAAAGTTGCCGAAGTTGTTTTCAATAAATGTGACCTGGTAAAATAATAGACCGCTATATTTCAATTTGTAATGAATTATCCCCCTTTTTGCCGGCATATCTTTGCCGGAAAAATTTAGTTTACATGAAGAGAGCAGCATACTTATTTGGTTTACTGGCAGTGTTATCCTGTAACCCCATGAAAAATACCAACCCTGTTGATATTAAAATAGAGAGCAGGGTAAAGGGAAAGAAAATCAATTTAATGCATTTGAAACCGGAACGTGAAAATCGGGGAGAAGCTATTCTGTTCGTTCACGGAGCGTCTTTCCCCTCTGAACTGGCTTCCGGATTTCGTATGAATGGGATTTCATGGATGGACAATTTGGCCGATGCAGGTTATAATGTATATGCTCTGGATTTCCTGGGCTACGGGAAATCTGACCGATACGACTATATGCTGGGCAACAGTGCGGAAACCGGGAATACGGGCAGGGGAAAAGAAGTCGTAGAAGACATGGATAAGGCTGTCAATTATATTTTAACAGAATTAAATATTTCAGGAATCCATCTTATCGGACATTCCTGGGGAGCAACGGTGTCAGGGCATTATGCCACATTATTCCCTGAAAAGATCAATAAACTTGTTTTGTTTGCTCCTTTCATACAAAGAAACGGAACAACGGATTGGGATAAAACAAAAGCGTTGTATAAGGATCTAACACCTGCACAAAGGGTAAAACAATTTATAAGCAGCATACCCGGGGGACGGGATATGACCTTAGAAGATGAAGTACTTGAGAAATGGAAAAACAAATGGCTGGAAAGCGACCCGACTTCAAAAAACCGAAGTCCTTTTTCGGTTAGATTCCCGTCTGCCTGGCAAATTGATCTATTCGACTGCTGGAATGGAAATTGTTTTTTTGAACCCGGTAAAATCAGGAATTCAACTTTACTGATCAGGGGGGAATGGGATACAACATTTAGTTTTGACGATGCGGAAAAACTATTCGAACAATTACAAAATACACCTTCAAAAAGATATGTGGTTATAGATAGAGGAACTCATGTTTTGCATTTGGAAAAGAATCGTTTTGCACTCTATGATGAAGTTCAATTATTTTTAAAATCGAGATAATTGGGATATTGTGAACCGGTATCTCATTATCAGATATTTTTACTTTCTCCATTATTAAGATATGTCATAAAGAGTTTTAAGGTAAAATTGTCGTACCTGCATTTGAAGGAGAAATTGTATTGGTGCGATGAATGGTTTGTCCACAGATTTGCATTTTTATTTCGTATCCGTTTTCTTTTAATACATGGTAATTAAATAATTAGGATTTTCAGGACAGTATAAATGGCGTTTTGATTTTTATTTGGTGTTGTTTTTACATTTAATTTTGTTTTAATAAATGTTTTATATACATTTATAATCGATTAGCCGCAATCTTTCTCAGAAAAAATTTGGATTTAAGGCAAGGCTTACTATGCCTGATAGTTTTTTTAACCACCAAAAACTTTAATGTATGAAAAAATCAAGCACTAAAAAGAGCAGGATGCACTTCTGGAAAGTTATCTGTGTTCTGATGTATGGCTGTATGTTCACCTCCGGTTTGTTTGCAACAAACCGGGGCAGTGTGGAATCGTACAAGGCTTTTATGAAAGTGACGGGAACGGTTATTTCGGCATCGGATGGTCAGCCTTTACCGGGAGCAACCGTAATGATAAAGGGCACAACCATAGGCACAGTAACCGATTTTGACGGAAATTATGAACTGGATGTTGACGATCCGGGGAGTGCTGTGTTGATGGTTTCTTTTGTAGGGTTTAAAACTGTTGAAATTCCCGTAAACAACCGGGATGTCATAAATGCGAAACTAGAGGAAGATCTTGCACAACTGGATGAAGTGGTTGTAGTGGGGTACGGTACGCAACGAAAAGCTGATGTAACCAGTGCCGTGGCCTCGGTAAAATCGGAAAACTTTGTTCAGGCGCCGGTAAAAGATGCAGGACAGTTGTTACAGGGTAAAGTTGCCGGGCTAAGCGTGGCCTCTCCCAGCGGAGACCCTACTCAGGGCGTGAAGATATCCCTCCGGGGAAATACGACTATTCTGGGAGCTAACGAAGCTCCTCTTGTATTGATAGATGGTATACCGGGAGATCTGAATACGGTTGCCCCGGAAGACATAGCCTCCGTTGATGTATTGAAAGATGGTTCTGCCGCGGCCATTTACGGTGTTCGGGGGAGCAACGGTGTTGTTATCATAACCACAAAAGGGTTCAAGGATGGACAAGTAAATACACTCGACTATAGTGTACAGCTAAGTACACAGCAAATTACCCGCAAACCGGACATGCTTACCGCTGAGGATTACAGGAGACAGATAGATGAAGGGATTCGTGCGGCATCCTGGGACAATGGCCATTCTACTGATTGGTTCAAGGAAGCTACCCAGACCCCGTTCTCACAAGTTCATAATCTTACCTTCCGTGGTGGAAGTTCGGAAACCAACTACCTGTTTAATCTGAATTACAGGGGATTTAACGGGATCATGCTCAAATCTGACAATGAAACATTCAACGGCAGGGTAGATGTGGAACACAACATGTTTGACGGTAAGTTAAAATTCAACCTGGGGATCATTGGAAGGCAAAACTCCTACACAACTACCGGCGATGGTGTAAGCTTTGACAATTGGACCTACAGGCAGATTACTATACAAAACCCGACTTCTTCCCCTAAAGATGAGAACGGGAATTGGTTTCAGGAGGGTATTTTTGATTACGATAACCCCCTGGCCAGGATATACGAGAGCGACGGCCGGAACAAAAGTCAGTATACAAGATATAATGGCCGTGTCACTTTTATGCCTGTGGAAGAGGTACGCCTGCAGGCCAATATGACCTATGATAAATATAACCAATCCCGTGGTTATGCAGAAACCAAACAGCATATCAGTACCACGAGGGACGGGAGAAACGGATATGCCTCTATCGGTAATCAGGAAAATATCTATCGGTTTATAGAATTGACGGGGGAGTACAGGAAGAGTATAGGCAACCATAAGCTTTCCGTACTTGGAGGCTATGGCTACCAGGAAAATGAATTTTTTGAATCCTGGATGCAAAACTGGGATTTTCCGACAGATATTTTCGGATACGCCAATATAGAACAGGGGAAAGCCCTTGCCGAAGGCAGCGCCGTACAAGGTAGTGACAGATCAGAAACCAATCTTATCAGTTTCTTTGGAAGAGGGACCTATAACTATAAAGATAAATACCTGCTTATGGCAAGTATTCGCTACGAGGCGGCAAGCCAGCTCTATGGTACGGAGGACCCCTGGGGTACTTTTCCTGCAGTATCTCTCGGATGGAGGATCAATGAGGAGTCCTTCATGAAGGATATGGATTTTATTGACAATCTGAAGATAAGAGCAGGATACGGAGTTACGGGAAATCAACCGGAAGATCTTTTTCTGGGACCGGCAACCCTGGATTATGCCGATTACTTTTATATTAATGGCGACTGGATCCGCTCACTTTCTCCCAATCAAAATCCCAATCCCTATTTGCGCTGGGAAGAGAAAAAGGAATACAATATCGGGCTGGACTATAGTTTCTTTAATGGTCGCATATCCGGTGCCGTGGATTACTACAACCGAAAAATAGACGGCTTGTTATACGATTACCAGGTGCCCAGTCCCCCCAATATCCATACGGTTACCAGGGCCAATGTGGGCATTATGGAAAATAAAGGGCTGGAATTGGAAATATCTGCTATCCCGGTCAAGACTACCGATTTTACCTGGACCACCCAGTTGTTGTTCTCTACAAATTCCAACAAACTGGTAAGTCTTTCCAATGACCTGTATCAACTCGAATCCAATTATTTTACGGCGGGAAGTACGGGAGTCCCCATCCAGACCCACACACATATTGTGGAGATCGGAAAGCAATTAGGAGATTTTCACGGGTATAAAGTTGTGGACATATCGGATGACGGTTACTGGATATATGAAGATGGCAATGGTGACAGGGTAGGGTATGACGAATTTAACCGGGGTTTTGAAGACAAAAAGATCATCGGTAACGGAATTCCTAAATATCACGGAGGCTGGAACAATACCTTCCGGTACAAAAACTGGGACCTTGGCATTACTATGCGGGGGTCTTTTGATTTCCAGATCATCAATTTTCAACGGATGTATTATGAGAATACCGGGGACGATCGGTATAACAGGCTCCGGTCTGCATATGACAATATCAATGGCAAGACTATTCTGAACAAGAATGTCCCCCTGGAATTCAATAGCCATTATGTGGAAGACGGGGATTTCTGGAAAATAGACAATATTACCCTTGGATATAATTTTAAAGATATAGCCGGAGACATTGTTCGGTCCGCAAGGGTATATCTATCTACCTTAAACACTTTTGTTATCACAAGTTATAAAGGTATAGACCCCGAAGTAGATTGGTCCGGCCTGTCTCCGGGTATTGACAACAGGGATAAATATCCGACCACCCGGACATTTACCCTGGGTATTAATGTAAGCTTTTAACCTGTGGAAAGAATAGTTTTTCAATAAAAGTTACACCAGGACAGGAAACCGAAAAACCTGATGAAGGAAAGAATCAAAGGTTTCCGTCTAAAAAAATAAACCAATGAAAACTGCAAAACTATATATACTTGTCCTGTTATTGCTCGTTGCACTGGCAGGATGTACCGAGCTTAAAGACGATAATTTCGACACCGTAATAAGTGACGAATTTAATGCATCCGAAGACGATGTAAACTCCCTCATTGCTTCTGCCTACATCCCTTGGAGAGAATTGTTCAACAAATGGCAGAGTTATTTCTGGGCCCAGGAAATCTGTGCAGATCAACTCGTTATCCCGAAACGTCCCTGGGGGTGGGTTGATGACGGGGGATACCGGAGGTTCCACACCCATCGCTGGACGCCGGAAGATGCCATTATAGCCTCCTGCTGGCAGAGGGCCTATAAAGGAATAACCACTTGCAACAGGGTCATATACCAGATAGAGAACGACCTTGTGCCTATCGGGGAATTCAAGGAAAGTGCCCTTGCAGAGCTCCGAGTGCTCAGGGCTACCTATTACTGGGTGTTATGCGATATGTACGGCAATGTTCCCATAGTAACCGATTTTGACGTTCCGGACGACTTTTTGCCGGAACAGAATACCCGGAAAGAAGTTTTTGATTTCATAGTTCAGGAACTTGAGGATAATGTGGGGATGATAAGAGAAGACAATATCCAGCTTCCCTCCACCAGGGTACACCGATGGGTGGCGCGTACACTTTTGGCCAAAATGTACCTGAATGCTGAAGTCTATACAGGAACTCCCATGTGGAACGAATGTATAGAACAATGCAATGCTATTATGGAATCCGGTCTTTACAGTCTTGAAGTGTCACAGAAGAGTGTATTTATTACAGATAACTGGCAGTCCACGGAAATTATCTGGGCTTTTATTTATGATGATAATTTCCTTGTCCAGTACTGGGATGATTGGAATGCCTTTGACCATCATATGCAAACCTTACCCCAGGAAATGCAGAGAACCTATAATTTACAGAATTCCCCCTGGGGCGGTATATGTGCCATACCTCAATATATTGACACATATGACCCTGATGATGTCCGGTACAGGGAGAACTGGATAAAAGGGATGCAGTTTGCTGCCAACGGGGATACGTTAATTGTACAGAACGGGGAACAAAAGGGACAAGTGCTCAATCTGGTCAATGAACTTCCGGCGATAGACACTACGGAAGCGAATCACGGTTTGCGGCTCGGTAAATTCGAATATGCCATGGGAGCTGCTTCCATTCTGAACAATGCATTTCCGTTCTTCCGCTATGCCGATGTATTGATGATGAAGGCCGAATGCCTGCTCCGTACAGGTCGTGCCGATGAAGCCGCAGCATTGGTTACGAGGGTCAGGGCACGGAGCTTCAGGGATAATCCCGAAAAAGCTGAAGTTACCGCAGCTGAACTCATGCAGGGCAGTTCATATGATTACGGACACAGAGATGTGCATCAATCCACCAGTGAGGGAGGAGCAGATATCCAATACGGACGCTTTCTTGACGAACTGGGCTATGAGTTTTTTGAAGAAGCCCGCCGCCGTCAGGACATGATACGTTTTGGAGTGTTCACTACAAAATCCTGGTTTTCACATGATGCAAGCGATAGCTACAGGACACTGTTTCCCATTCCGCAGGTCGAGATCAATAAAAACGGCAATCTGGAACAGAATTCCGGGTATTAATGTGGCGATGCAGCACAACAAAGTGGTCTTATAGAAGCAATATGTCTGAAGAATTTTTATGTTGTCATATTACAAAAAACAAATTCATGAAGAAATTAAAATACGGTTTTTTGTTCCTGGTTTTACTCTTTTTTCGGCCGGGACAAGGTCAGTCTTTAGAAAGTTTCCCTCTTTCCGCGGTCAAACTGTCGGAAAGTCCGTTCTACCGGGCACAGCAAACGGATATGAAGTACATCCTCGAACTGGAGCCCGACAGGCTACTGGCGCCGTTTGTAATTGATGCAGGGCTGGAGCCCGAGGCAAAACGGTACGGGAACTGGGAAAATACCGGCCTGGACGGTCATATAGGCGGACATTACCTGTCTGCCCTGGCCATGATGTATGCAGCTACAGGGAATAGTGAATTGCGGGACAGGCTGAATTATATGACAGATGTCCTGGATGAATGCCAGCAGGCCAATGGCAACGGGTATATTGGCGGTATTCCCGGCGGACAGGAAATGTGGAAGGAAATAGCCAAAGGCAAGATCGAAGCGGGAAATTTTTCATTGAACGGTAAATGGGTGCCGTTATATAATATTCATAAACTTTTTGCAGGCCTTCGGGATGCTTATACCATTGCCGGTAATAAAAAAGCACGGGAATTATTGGTAAAACTTTCCGATTGGCTGGTAAACACCACGTCAAAACTTTCCGACGAACAAATACAGGAGCTGTTGGTCAGTGAACACGGGGGGATGAACGAAGTCCTGGCAGATGTAGCAGCCATCACCGGGGATAAAAAGTATCTCACCCTCGCTGAAAAATTTTCACACCGGAAAATACTGGACCCCTTGCTGCATCAAAAAGATCAGCTTACCGGGTTGCATGCCAATACACAAATCCCCAAGGTCATAGGTTTTGAACGCATTGCCGAACTGGACAATAACGACCGGTGGGCCAAAGCATCCGGTTTTTTCTGGAACACCGTAGTGGAAAACCGTACGGTTTCCGTCGGGGGTAATAGCGTGAGGGAGCATTTCCATCCCACAGGTGATTTTTCATCCATGATAGAATCGGTCCAGGGACCTGAAACCTGCAATACCTACAATATGCTTCGGCTCACCAAAATGTTGTTTTTAGCCAGTCCGGAGGGTAAGTACATGGATTATTTTGAAAGAGCACTGTACAATCACATTCTTTCCTCCCAGAACCCCGAAGGCGGTTTTGTATATTTTACGCCCATGCGTCCCAGGCATTACCGGGTGTATTCGCAACCGGAACAAGGATTTTGGTGCTGTGTGGGGTCGGGCCTCGAAAACCACGGAAAATACGGCGAGCTGATCTACGCCCATAACGATACGGACATCTATGTAAACCTCTTTATAGCTTCTTCCCTGAACTGGGAAAAAAAAGGGATTGTCCTCACCCAGGAGACCGGATTCCCGTATGAAGAAGAATCCCGGATCAAACTAAATACAGAAAAACCTTCCCGTTTTAAATTGTATGTTCGTCGCCCCGCCTGGGTAAAGCAGAACGATTTTAAAATAGAAGTAAACGGTAAAGAACAGCATTTACTTTCCGGTCCTTCTGGTTATATGGCAATAGACCGAACCTGGCAGGATGGGGACAACATAGCTGTAAAACTGCCCATGCACACTGTTGCGGAATACCTGGAAGCTGAAAAAACCGGTACCTCACGCTGGGTTTCTTTTGTACACGGGCCCATAGTTCTCGCTGCAATTACCGATACTACCGACCTGGATGGGTTGTTTGCCGACGACAGCAGGATGGGGCACGTGGCCAACGGTGAACTTTATCCCATAGATGAAGCGCCACTGGTGGTCTCGGAAAAGAAGGAAGACCCTGCCGTAAAAGTGAATCCTCTTAAAGAAAACCCTATGACTTTTACTGCTCCGAATCTGATCTATCCGGACAAATACAAAAACCTTAAACTCGTTCCCTTTTTTACGGTGCATAACGCCCGTTACATGATCTACTGGCCTTTGGTGGAAAAAGACAATCTGAACCAAAAACTGGATACCATCCGCAAAAAAGAGAAAAAACGCCTTGCACTGAAAACCCGGACTGTCGACCAGGTAGCTACCGGAGAACAACAGCCCGAAACGGAACACAATTTTAAAGGTGAAAAGACCAATACGGGCATAAACAAGGGCCATTTCTGGAGAGATTCGAGGGCATGGTTCAGTTATGAGCTCAACAATGCAAAAGGGGAGGGGAAAGTGTTACGCATTACCTATTCCGGAGAAGATAAAGACCGTAGCTTTGATATTCTGGTCAACGATGTCCTGTTGGCTGAAGTAAAACCGGACGGCACAAAAGGCAATAAATTATATGATGTGGATTACAAGCTTACGGATGAGATGCTGGAAAAAACAAAAGGCAATTATATAACGGTAAAATTTGTTGCCCGTAAAAATTCAGTAGCCGGCGGAATATACCATATTCGTCTTTTAAAAGATTAACCTCCTCCCATCCAAAACCAAATATAAGGTTATACGTACTCAAAAACACCAAATTTTGATATACAGAATAATGGATGATATATAAAATAATGAATTTTTAAAAATGATCTCAATCTTGTTAAATATTGGTTTTCTTTGAGATTCAGGTCTTTAATTAACAAAAAAGGGTAATTATGTATATTTGTGTGTTGTGCGCAAGCCTGAAACAAAATAAAAAAGATTACAATAATACTGATTATGGCTACTACAGGACTCTTTTCCTGTAGACAAGGCAGTAAATCAAGGCTGGATACAGTTGATACAGAAACAAACGTCGGCTATAATAAATTGGGGATAGAGTGCTGTTATTAATGTAATTACATTAAATGAACTAATCGCTGATCGGAAAGAAAAGTGTCCTGAATTCCCGCACTTGCTATAGCCGGGAATCGTTGGCAACAAGCTGAGAAAAACAACACAAACTGAATTTAATATGACTAAAATCACCGTAAAAACTGATTGTGGAAATGCTCCGAAAAGAGAATTTTTAAAAGAGTTTAACATAGCATTTGCTAAGGAGAATATAGGATTTTTGACCGAAAGTGTAACAGATGATATCGTTTGGAACATTGTTGGCGACAAAAAAATTGCGGGGAAGAAGAATTTTACAGATGAATTGGAGAAAATGAAAACCGAAAAGGCGGCAGAATTAATACTCGACCAAATCTTATCGCACGGAAAAGAAGGCGCCGCAAACGGAGTAATGAAAATGCAGAATGGAAAAAAATATGCGTTTTCGGACTTTTACGAATTTAATAGTGCAAAAGGCGCAAAATTAAAGTCAATAACCTCCTACGTAATTGAAATACAATAAATCACATGGTTTAGATTGCCCCGATAATCGCTGTTAATGATGTAGATGGCAGGCCACACTAAGTAAACGCAATAACGGCGGAATTTTCGGTAGAAAATTCACGCCTTTTTATTAACTTGGTTGTGTTAGCGGAAAATACGCGAGTATTTCCCCGTTACTGACACTTACACAAAACCTTGGCATTCAAATAGAATAATAATGAAATTCAAATACATTTTTCTGATTCTGATATTAACACACTGTCTTAGTTTGTCAGGTCAGGAACAAAATTCATTGCAGCAACTAAGAGCATCAATTCCCTTGAGTTATGCACAACAGGATAGTATTTATTCAGAGATTTTAGACGAAAGCCGAAAAATCAATATATATCTGCCTGAAAGTTTCCATGAAGCCTCGGAAGAGCATCAATATCCGGTGCTTGTGCTACTTGAAGATGAATTCTTTTACATGACCTCTGGTGTGGTAAAACATTTGAGTTCGGTAGAACGAATGCCCGAAACTATTGTCGTCAGTATCTTGGATATGTCTTATATTCCTACTGTCTATACAAATGGAAGCACCTTTTGGCCAGCAGAGAAATTATCGGACGAAAACCCGGGTCCTTTTACCAAACATCTAAAGGAAGAACTTTTCCCGTATCTTGAA
This sequence comes from Sinomicrobium kalidii, assembly GCF_021183825.1. GTDB lineage: Bacteria > Bacteroidota > Bacteroidia > Flavobacteriales > Flavobacteriaceae > Sinomicrobium > Sinomicrobium kalidii. The sequence goes on from NZ_CP089211.1 coordinate 3,572,244, forward strand.
TCGAATTATCGTGCAAACGATTTTAGAATGATCATAGGATTATCATGGACATCCGTCTACGCCCTTCACACTTTTGTAAAAGAACCGGGATTGTTTGATGCCCATATTGCTGTTGCTGCGGGAGATATTTTAGGTATGGGATATGATGCAGGTGAACGTTTTATTGATTTGATTGCCGGTGAAGTGAAGAATCATCCGGGCAGAAAAAACTACCTGTATATAACGTCATCAGATGGTGATGGCGGAGGAAATTCCCCGGAAATTGGAGAGCACCTTGTCGAACTGGATAGAATTCTTTCACCCCTTGAATCGGAAAATTTTCAATATGTCTCAAAACTATTCCCTAACGAGGGGCACTACGATGTAGCACTTCCGGCGTTGATTGAGGCTCTGGGTATGATTTTCCCAAAAGAGGAATGGTTTGCCAGGTATCGAGACATGGTAAATAAACCCGGAAATGCAATTGATAATATTGATAAATACTATGAACGGTTATCAAAAAAATACGGCTTCCGGATTTTACCAAGAGCAGAACGATGGAATAGTGTAAATAGGCTAAGCTGGATTGGTCCTTACCTAATAAGACAAGGAAGGGTAGCTGAAGGTATAGAAATTATAGAAAGATGGGTCGAACTACGGCCCAACTCGCCCCTTGCACTTAATGAACTTGCAAAAGCATACGAGAACAGTAATCGGATTGAAAAAGCTATTGTGACGTTGTCAAAGGCATATGAGCTTTCTTGTCAGCTGAAATTGCCGGGTTCGGAACAATACCTGAATCACTTGGAAAAACTAAAAACGAATGCGAACAAACAATAAGCAAACTAAGCCGTGAATAGTTTTTGATGCGAGATAATAACTTCGGATGCAAAAAGAACCGGTATACTCACATGAGCCTATCTGGTTGTGGGCAACTTAGAGATAAATTTATCAATCAGGACAATGATATTAAAATAAAATGAAACTTCTTCTCACTTCGGCAGGCATAAGCAATACGAGCATACGCAATGCGCTCGTTGACCTCTTAAATAAACCGATTACTGAGGCAAATGCTCTTTTTATACCCACCGCAATACACGCAATAGCCGGAGGTACTGACATAGCAAGAAAGGTGATTTGCGGAACACTGGGGGACCCTTTCTGCGAGTTGGGCTGGAAATCGTTGGGAGTGCTGGAACTGACTGCGCTGCCCAGCATTAAAAAAGAACTCTGGATCCCGACACTCCGGAAAACCGATGCTTTACTGGTTGGAGGCGGTGACTGCCAATATCTGTGCTACTGGATGCAGCAGTCCGGATTGGCAGAACTCTTGCCATCGCTGCTCCTCAATACGGTCTACGTGGGGCTGAGTGCCGGGAGCATGATTATGACCCGCTTTGGAACGACCTATGGCAACCATACACTGCCAGGGGAAAGTGATAAATCTCTGGGAATTGTTGATTTTGCCCTGCACCCTCATCTGGACCACGAATGGTTTCCGGAAAATTCTTTGGCAAATTTAGAAAAGCTGGCTACTACGATACCCGTGCCGTCTTATGCGATTGACGATAATACCGCTATCAAAGTGACTGACGGAAACATCGAAGTTATCTCCGAGGGACAGTGGAAGCTATTTACTCCGGATAAAACAACGAACGGTTAATACACGCTATAGCTAATACGGGTTGTAGTGGGGCGTTGAGGTTTGTGCAACTTGATAGAGAGAAGTTCCGAAACCCACATGCCCACAGTGTCAAACGTTGTGCACAAGGCTCAAAATAATTTTTGGCTTAAACGTCTAATTCATAGTTTATATGATCTCAGAAAAATTAGTTATTCTCTCTTTAATCGCATTTAATATAATTACGGCTCAAAAGCCCGATTTTTCACTAAGTGGAAAAACTTCGGATATTACAGATGGGACTTACCTATATTTAAGAGATCTGGTAAACGGAGGGAATATTGATTCTGCCCTTGTTCGGAAGAACACATTCAGATTCAATACAGACCTTCCGGAACCTACCTTGTTTGTGATGTTGTTTACAAAAGACCGATCAAAATTTAAAGAATTATGGCTTGAAGAAAGTACAATGACATTTGATGCTACTGAATGTGATTTTAAAAACGCAAAAGTTACAGGTTCAAAAAATCAAACCATAGCAACAAAATTGAATGAGACAGTTTATGCTAATGTCGGGAGCATTCCGGATGATACTTTAAAACAAAAAGAAAAAGATTTCATCAACGATCATTCTGATGCTTTACTAAGTGCATATATTCTATATGGTAATCACCGATGGACTCAAAATGAAATTGGTGAATTTTATTCAAAACTATCCGGAGAAGTCCAAACCTCTTCACTTGGAAAGAAGATTGCAAAAGATTTAGAAAAAGATATTCCGACAATTGGTGAAAAATATACAGACTTCAATCTGACTGACCCTAATGGTAAACCCGAAAATTTATCTGACTCAACAGGAAAACTTACTTTATTACAATTCTGGTCTTCTTCTTGTGATTTCAGTAGAGAAATGAATAGCATACTAACCGGTATTTATCGTAATTATCACTCTAAAGGTTTAGAAATTATAAGTGTTTCCGGAGATACAAATAAGGAAGACTGGCTTAACGCCATAAAAGAGGATAAAGCAAATTGGTCGCAATTAAGCAATTTGCAAGGTTGGAATGGAGAAGTTTTCAGTGCGTATGGCATCCGTTTCACTCCTTCTAATTTTCTAATCGATGAAGAAGGAATAATTGTAGCAAGAAACCTTAGAGGAAAGGAATTAGAAAGAAAAATTAAAGAATACCTGAAATAATAATTTGGATTTTTTCCCGGTTCACAATAATGATTATCCCAAATTAGGAGGCAGCCCTTCAAAGAAAAGAATTGGCTTCGCCAATAAGTCTGCTTTCCTTCCGCCCGGGTATTCGTTTGAATGCAATGGTAGGGAGTCCGTTGCTACAGGACGTTTATAACGTCCGTAAAAATAAGCCTAATCCTGTAGCTTAGATATAATTGTTTTTCTCTAAGGTTCAGGCCTTTTACTAACTAAAATGGTTAATTGCGTACATTTGTGTGTCAGGAACAACTATCCACAGCATTGAATTACATTAACATAAGACCTCTATTAACTTAAATAATTTCCGTATGGATAAAAGGGTAGCAATATTTTGTCTTATCTTATTTGTATTTATTAATACCGGCTGCAATAACAATGCCGGCTCAAAAATACAAACAGAGAAAACCGAAGATAAAAAGGCCCCCGTTGTTAAAGAAAAATGGCATTGGGGCAATCCCGCTAAACAAAGTGAAAGTGCAGGATATGCACAAGTTGTAAAGGCGGGCAACACAATCTATGTTTCCGGCGTTCCTACAGACGATTTAAGCCCGGAGGGTATAGCCGGAGTATACAAAACATTAGAAGAATGTTTGAATGCTTTTGGAGCATCTTCGAAAAATGTAGTGAAAGAAACACTCTATACTACTGATATTGAAACCATGAAAAAATACAATGATGCAAGAAAAGAATTTTATCAGGGCGACTTCCCGGCAGCCAGTTGGGTACAGGTAAGCAGGTTGTATGAACCCGATGCCAAGTTAGAAGTAGATCTAGTTGCACAAATCACGGATGGAGATGAATAAATTATTTTCCCTGTTTGTAAACCTTCTATAGTATTGTTAATAAAACTATTGACCCGAAAAGTGAAGAAATGAAAAACAACACAGCCGGTGAAAGGATAGCCTTTAGCAAAATGGAATTGGAAGAAGCCTGTACGGCAATAACTTCTTTAATCAATAAATGTGAAAAAGCTAAAGTGAAAAACAATTCTGCTCAGGAAACACTATTGAAAAGACGTATTAAAGCATTACAGATTTCAGTCAGTTTGATAGAAGAGAAAATTTCAAAGGCCACTTATTAAAATAAAATCAACTAACTGCCAACGGCCTGCAAGCTGAAAACCGAGAATAATTGAGGAAAACAACTTACATAACGTCCTGGTTTTATTAATGATCGGAATTCCATTATTTGAATTCATGGCATTTAATTCAATGGTGAGTTTAAAATATGAAACAAACGAATTAACCGATTGTATATCTCTGGTTTCCGGAAATGATTTGTGCAAGGCAATAAAAATATTCCACATTTCAGCAATTTTTTTCGGAGTAGCTTTTATTGGCCTTTGTGTATATTTGGAGATATCACCACTATAATAATAACACTCAACCACCTATAGTTTGAACATTTATTGGTCTTTATGAATTTAGAGTTTCATCGCTAATATCAGGCTAACCTATAGGTGGTTGAGTAACGGCCGTCAGGCCGTTGTGCCGAAACCACCGATTTTCCAAGCCTTCTCCTCATTATTTGTTAATTCTGTAAATTTTATTTGTGGTTATTACATTTTATATTTAGTTTTCATGTTTAAAATCCTAAAACCAAAATCGGGGACTTTCAAAACAGTCCCTTGTATAAATTTATTATGAAAAATACCAGACGAGACTTTATCCGCACTTCTGCTGCATTCACGGCGGCGGTAGGTATAGGCACCACAATCCCTTCAGCATTTTCAATGATGGCAGAACAGCCGAAGAAAAAAATACGAATCGGTGCTATAGGCATTAAAGGTATGGGATGGGCCGACCTCAATGCCATTCTGAAACATCCGGATGCCGAATGCACCGCACTCTGTGATGTGGATAAGAACGTACTGGACAAGAGAATAAAAGAGTTGGCAGACAAGGGAATAAAGGTCAAAGGGTATGGCAATTATAAAGATTTACTCGCTTCGAATAAGGTAGATGCCGTAGTCATAGGTACGCCCGATCATTGGCATTGCCTGCAAATGGCCGATGCCTGTGCCGCGGGAAAAGATATATATGTGGAAAAACCTCTTGGTAATTCCATAGCCGAATGTGAAGCTATGGTAAATGCCGCTCAAAAATACGACCGTATTGTACAGGTAGGGCAATGGCAGCGCAGTCAGAAACATTTTCGCGATGCCGTGGATTTTGTACATTCCGGTAAACTGGGAAAGATACGGCTTGTAAAAGCCTGGGCCTACCAGGGGTGGATGAAGAGCATTCCCGTAAAACCGGACGGCCCCGTCCCGGAGGGGGTAGATTATGCAGGCTGGCTGGGCCCTGCTGAAAAACGGCCTTTTAACCCCAACCGTTTTCATTTTGATTTTCGCTGGTTCTGGGACTATGCCGGAGGATTGATGACCGACTGGGGCGTGCATATGCTGGATTACGCCTTGATAGGTATGAAAGCCACCACACCAAAATCGGTTATGGCCTCCGGGGGAAAATTTGCTTATCCCGACGATGCTGCCGAAACCCCGGACACGCTGACCACCGTTTTTGAGTTTGACGATTTTAATGTACAGTGGGAGCATGCCAACGGTATAGACGGAGGCCCTTACGGCAGGAATCACGGGGTGGCTTTTATAGGAAATAAAGGCACATTGGTCCTGAACAGGGACGGATGGGAAGTGATCCCCGAAGAAGGTCGTATGGAAGCCGTACCGCTTCAGAAGAAAGTGGACGACGGACTGGAACTGCATGCCGTTAATTTTATCGAAGCCATTCAAAAAAGAGATAAATCCCTGCTGAACTGCCCGGTAGAAGCGGGGGCGCATATCGCTGTTTTCTCCCAGATGGGGAATATTGCCTATCGTACCGGAAAAAAAATATACTGGGATGATGCAAAAAAGAGTTTTAATGATACCAATGCCGACAAATTGATAGCGGCCTCCTATCATAACGGATACACAATTCCTTCTTTTTAAGAAAAAATCGAAAATATTCAGGATTAAGGATGAAACAAATTTTAATATTTCTTTTTTTATACGGTGTTTGCTTTTTGTCTTTCGCACAGGATGCCGAACGTTTTAAAGAAGACATTAAAGCTTTCCGGCAAGAGTCGGATACGATCAACCTGGCCGATTATGACGCGTTGATCGTAGGAAGTTCATCCGTCCGTATGTGGCAGGATATCGACCGGTATTTTCCCGGGCATAAATTTTTAAATCGCGGCTTTGGCGGTTCGCAGATGAGCGATGTACGCCATTATGCGGAAGAGCTGATCTTCCGTCACCCTTTGGAAAAACTGTTCCTTTACGAGGGCGATAATGATATAGCCTGGGGTAAAAGAGTGGGGCAGGTAAAAAGGGATTTTAAAAAAGTGCTGCGGGAAGTTCAAAAACGGATGCCCGGCACACAGGTCTACATGATTTCGGTAAAACCGTCTTTACAGGAGGAAAGGATGGATAGAAAGCGCAGGTACCTTCGCCTGAACCGCTGGATGGAAAGGTATTGCAACAGGAAAGAACGATTCCATTTTGTGGATGTCTGGCCGGCAATGCTCACGAAAAACGGGGAGCCCCGCGAAGAACTTTTTATAGACGATGGCATACATATGACCCACCTGGGATATGAAATATGGGCAATGAGGATCACCCCTTTTTTGAGGTGAGGTTTTTCCTTTTCCGGAATACCCTGGCCAGGACAAGCAGTACCAGGTGATCGTCTTTAAAGGCTTCCCGGATCTTCTGAAAAGCGATCCGCATCTGGGATTCCACGGTTTTTACAGAAATGTCCAGTTGTACGGCAATATCCCTGTATTTTATTCCTTCCATTTTATTGAGGCGGATGATTTCCCTGCACTTTGGCGGAAGTGATTCGATAACACTTTTCATCCGTTCAATCCGCTTTTCCAGTTGTTCTTCGTCTTCTGCAATGCGTTCGCGTAGCGCCTTTTCCCATAGTTCATCCAGCAAACGGTTGTGTTTCCTGTCTTTTTTAACGCTGTCTATATAACGGTTATGGGCTATGGTGTAAAGGTAATACCGGGGAGACCGGTGCGGGTCCAGTTTATGCCTGTCTTCCCATAAATTAATAAAAGCCTGTTGCACAATGTCTTCAGATTGTACCTTATTGTGTGTATAGGTGGTTATATAGGCTACCAGCCGGTCGTAATAGCACCGGAACAAATACCCGAAAGCCGCTTTGTCGTCTCTTTGTAACGCCCTTACCGCTTCTAACTCATTCATAGAGTGTATATGCTAATTTTTCAGCGTGTTGATAATTATTTGGTGTAAATATTATAAAAAAAATAATTCTTTTAAGGGTTTTTTGCTTATTTCAAGCATATAGAATATAAGATTAAATAAAAAACAGTGAAAACCCTTATCGCAAAACTACTTACCGGGACCATAACCGAACAGGAAAAAGAACGGCTGCGCGAATTATTGAAAGATCCGGACAACCGGACTTTGCTGGAAGAACACATACGTGATTATCACGATCTGAACCTGGCTGTGCTGGAAAATGATGTCGAAGGCGCTTATGCTAAAGTACTACGTGAAATAGAACACGAAAAAAAGCCGGTAAAAAAACTTGTCCCGAAGCTGTTAAGATATGCAGCGGCGATAATTGTATTGTTGGGAATAGGTCTGCTGGGAAAACAATACCTGTCACCCGGTACAGCACCGGATACCCTGGTCCCCAAAGACGAACTGATCACGCTTGATCTGGGTAACGGGCAAATCCGGACCATAGACCCTTCCCGTAACGGACAACTGACGGGTTCGGGCGGAAATACGGTAGCTATGCAATACAAAGGACGGTTGAGTTATGCTTCATCTCCTTCCGGGCAACAACGTGATTACAATACCTTGAAAGTACCCTACGGAAAGCGTTTTCAGGTGGAATTGTCCGATGGGACGGTAGTACATCTCAATGCCGGGACAGAACTGAGGTATCCTGTACGTTTTCCTGCGGATGAAGCCCGGGAAGTACACCTGAAAGGAGAAGCTTATTTTAATGTGAGTGAAGACAAGGAGCATCCCTTTATGGTCAGCGCAGAAGAACTGGACGTAAAAGTATTGGGCACGGAATTCAATGTATCCGTTTATCCCGAAGATGAGGTTACCGATGTTATCCTGGTGGAAGGTTCCGTATCACTGTCCCTGCACGAGGGTGAAAAAGAGGGTGTTACCGTACTCTCGCCCGGAGATAAGGGAACTTTATACCATACGGGGAAGACCATGAGTGTTACACAGGTAAGCACTAATATTTACACGGCATGGATGAATGGTGAACTGGTATTCCGGAGCATGCCATTCAATGATATCCTGAAAAAGCTGGAACGCCATTACAACATCGAAATAGAGAACACCAACGAAACACTGGGGAAAGAACTGTTCAATGCCAGTTTTAACGAGGTCCCGATAGACAGTGTACTGAGTTTTTTCAGTGATGTACACAAAATCGATTTTGAGATAAAGGACAATAAGGTTTTTATCCGGTAAATACCAAATAATCTATTGTATAACCTATTAAAAACATGCAGATATGAAGTAGAATAAATTACCTGGGTTCGGTAATAAAGCTGACTGACCTAATGTAAATCTTTATGAAACTCTGCGAAAACTCCGTGTGTCTCTGCGAAATAGCTATTACACAAAATCGCCCGGAATATTTATAAAGAACCACAGCGTAAAAAAAAAACCGAACTCACGTCAAATAACAACACCTCATTAAAAGGAAACCGGAAAATGGTGGCTCATTTCCCGGTCCTGTGATGTGTGATTAAACTAAAAAAGAGTAACCACAACCAAACGTTTAAATTTATGAAAAAACATCCGAATGGACGGAGGGCGATTCCCCCTTTGTTTAAATTTGACTTAAAGATGAGGCTCACGGTACTGTTTTTACTGGTTGTCCTGTGCGGATTACATGCTAATAACAGCTATTCGCAGAAAAACAGGATAACCCTCAATGCCGACCAGATTACGGTACGCCATGTTATAGACCATATCGAATCGACTACGGATTACAGGTTCATTTACAAAACAAGGCATGTAAACCTGGAGCGGAAAGTTTCGCTGAAAGAACGGAAAAGCAAAATAAAAACCGTACTGGACCACCTGTTTGCCAATACCGGTATAGGATATAAGCTAAGAGGTACCCATATCATTCTCAAACGGGTGGCTGTAAAAAAAGTTTCCGTCCCGCCACAAACCGATCTGCCGGAGCAGGACCCTGTTCAGGTCAGCGGAACTGTTACGGATGAAGAAGGGAATCCGCTGCCGGGCGCCAGTATTGTCGAAAAAGGCACGGCTAACGGTACACAATCCGATTTTGACGGCAATTTTTCCCTGACCGTAAAAGATGAGCGCGCGGTACTTGTCATATCATACATTGGTTTTCAGGCACAAGAGGTCACCGTGGGCGAACAGACCGCTGTTTCCGTAACCCTCCGTGAAGATACCACCAGCCTGGATGAAGTGGTGGTCATTGGCTACGGAACACAGCGCAGGTCGCAGGTGGTAGGGGCCGTAGACCAGGTAGCAGACGAAGCTTTTCAGGGACGTTCCTCCGGGAATACCACGCAGGCCCTGCAGGGGAAATCCCCCAGCGTGGTCATACAACAGCGAAACTCCGAACCCGGTGCAGCACTTAATATCAATATCCGTGGAGTCAGTACCCTGGGAGACAACAGCCCTCTCGTGGTCATAGATGGTATTGTAGGCGGGGATATAAATGCCCTGAACCCTGCCGATATAGAGAGTATTTCCGTCCTCAAGGATGCGGGAAGTGCTGCCATCTACGGTTCAAGGGCAAGTAACGGAGTGGTACTCATCACCACCAAAAAGGGAAGCAAGGAATCCCCGATGACCGTGACCTATAACGGACTTGTAGGTTACAATTCCCCGTATTTTTTCACCAAACCCGTACATGGGTATGAAAACGCCATGCTACGCAACGAAGCTGCTTTTAATTCCGGGGAAACCTCGGCGGTATTTTCTTCGGAACAGATACGGGAATTCAGGGAAAACGGTGATGAAGAATGGTTTGCCGAAGAGATCGTAAAACCCGCGCTGCAGCAAAATCACAATATCTCGGTGTCCGGGGGCAATGAAAATTCCACGTATCTCGTTTCTCTGGGCTACCTGAACCAGCGAAGCAATTTTGTAGGGCCTTCCAAAGGTATGGAAAGGTATAATTACAGGATAAACCTTACCAATGAATACGGTAAGTTTAAACTGACTTCCACACTTGCCTATACCAAACAGAAAATCACCGATCACTCCTTCGGGACCAATACCCTTATGGTCGATGCCTTCCGGGTTCCGCTCTATTACAAACAGAAAGATGAAGAAGGGAGGTATCTCACCAATGACATTTTACAGGAATTCAACCCGCTGGGAATACTCGAAGAAGGAGGGTTCCGGAAATACGACAATGATGACGTATTCGGGAATATCACTGCTGAACTTCAACTTACCGATTACCTGAAACTCCGCGGGGCTTTTGGAGGGCGCTTGTATGCCAACAACCTGTACAGCAGGATAAAAAGGGTGGACTTTTACCCGCAGGGCGTGTACGGTGCCGACCGGAATACAAATGACGAAAACCGCAAGAGTCTGGACCTGAACACCCAGCTCATGGCTGAATTTACCAAAACATTCGGGGATATCCATGATGTAAATATCCTTCTGGGAGCGTCTAACGAAAACCATTCCGATCGCGGCACGGGAATATACAAACGCTATACTGATCCCGACCTGGGAACACCCATTACCGATACGGAGATCAGTGACGATTCGTACAACTCCAACCAGAGTTCCTCCAAGAACAGCCTGAACTCCCTTTTCGGACGGGCATCGTATAATTTTGATGAAAAATACTTTGCCGAATTCAGTTTCCGCTATGATGGTTCCTCTAAGTTCCGCAAGGAAAAACGCTGGGGATTTTTCCCTTCCCTGTCCCTGGGCTACCAGATCACCAAAGAAGATTTTATGAGCGGGTACCGGGACACCTTCGGGAATATTAAGTTAAGGGCATCATACGGGGTGCTCGGCAACCAGAATGTGGGGAATTTCCAGTACCAGACCACATACTTCACTTTCCCCAATGCCTATGGGTTTAATAACACCGGGGTGAGCGGTGCAGGCTATAATTTTGCCAATTCCGATATACAATGGGAAAGGGCAGCCACGTTTAACGCAGGTGTGGACATGGACTTCCTGAATGGGGCACTCAGCGTGTCTTTCGATTATTTCGATAAAGTAACTTCCGATATTCTTGTCGCCCCTGCAGTCCCTGGGGTTTACGGTACCGATCTGCCCGATTTCAATGCAGGGAAAGTGGGCAACCGGGGCTGGGAAGTCAGCGCAACATACCGGCATTACGGCGACCTGTTCCGGCACAGTATTACATTTAACATAGGCGATTCCAGAAACAAGGTACTGGAGTTTCAGGGGAACGAAATACTCACCGGGGTAGAAGAACTCCAGGTGTTATTGCGTGAAGGCCTGCCTTTTAACTCGTATGTAGGGTTGAAAAGGGACGGTTATTTCCGGAGTATGGAAGAAATTGAAGGTGCAGCCGTACCCGAAGGTCTCACGGTAGTTCCCGGCGATAACCGCTATGTGGATGTCAATGAAGACGGGGTGATCAATGATGATGACAAATTCATTTTCGGAAACCCTTTTCCCAGATATACCTATGGGTTTACCTATAATCTCGGTTTCAAAAACCTGGATTTGAGCATTTTTGTACAGGGTGTGGGAAAACGGACCATGATGATACGCGGGGAACAGGTAGAACCCTTCCATTATAACTACGGGATGACCATGTACACCCACCAACTGGACTACTGGACCCCGCAAAACCCCGATGCACGCTATCCGCGCCTGGCCAATAACGGAACCCAGTCCAATACCAACAATTTCAGAAGAGGGTCCGATATGTACCTGTATGACGGCGCTTATTTGCGATTGAAAAACCTCCAGATAGGATACACACTTCCGCAGGAAGTATCGGAAAAACTGGGTATGAAGAGTTACAGGGTTTATTTTTCAGGACAAAACCTGTTCACCCTCTCCAAAGTAAAGTTCGTCGATCCCGAGCTTTCCGAATTTGACAGTAACCTTAATTCTTCGGGTGCAAACAGCGGAAGGGCGTATCCCACCCTCGTGTACTGCGGATTTGGTATAGATATCAGCTTTTAAAAAATCAGACCGATGAAAACTCATATTCGAAATAAAATCAAATATCTCGTATTTCTGGTAGTGCTGGCGACAGCTTGTGAAGACCTGGACCTGGTCCCGGAAAACGAATTTACCGACCAGAACTACTGGACCAGTACGGACAGGGCCATGAGTGTTTTGAACACGGCTTACTCCCAGCTGTTTACCAGTGCCCGTTTTTTCTATAACGAAGCCTTGTCAGACAATGCCTTTAACGGCAGAGGCGACAACCAGGGAGTAGCTTCCATAGCTGCCGGGACCTACGACCCTTCACTGGGCAGGCTCAAAAGTGAATGGAACGATCGTTATGCAGGGATAAAAACCTGTAACCTCCTGCTCGAAAACATAGACCGGATAGAAGACATGGACGGAACCCTGCGTGAGAGGATGAAAGCCGAAGCGCGTTTCATAAGAGCGTTCCAGCATTTTCAGTTGACAACGTGGTTCGGCGATGTGCCGTTGGTGTCTGCCGATCTTTCACTGGAAGAAGCCCAGACCATCAACCGTACACCGCACGAAGAAGTACTGGATTTCATACTGAAGGAATTGGATACGGTGACAACAATTCTACCGGCTAATACGGAATACCCCGAAGCCGATCGCGGAAGGATAACCCGTGGTGCGGCAATAGCGCTAAAAGCCCGGGCACTCCTGTATGAAGGCCGATGGGAAGAAGTGGCGACCACTTGTGAACGGCTTATAAACAACAGTACCAATGGCAGTTATGCACTTTTCTCTTCGTATGAGGGCCTGTTCCTCCCGGAAAACGAATATAACAGCGAAGACATATTCAGCCTGCAATACCTGCCCGAGGACCGTACCTGGGGAGAGTTTTTTGACATGGCACCCTTATCGGCCGGGGCAAGGCTCAACGCCCTGGCACCCACCCAGGAACTGGTAGACAGTTATCCCATGACCAACGGCAAGCCCATAGACGATCCCGGTTCCGGTTATGATGAAGAAAACCCGTATGCCAACAGAGACCCCAGACTTACCCATACCGTGGTCTATCACGGATATGAATGGCAGGACCCGGACGGGGGCAGTCATACGATATATATAGAACCCGGATCGTCGCCGGGGGAACCTACGGATGAATATGTGCCGGGTTCTTCGGCAAGTCCTACCGGGTATTATGTACGAAAGTATTTTGATCCCACCCATCAGTCCTCGCTGGCGTCTGGCCTGAACCTTATGCTCATCCGCTATGCCGATGTACTCCTGATGTATGCCGAAGCCAAAAATGAACTGGGACAGATGGACCAGGGCACCTGGGACATGACCATCAGGGCATTGCGCGAACGCGCCGGTTTTGAGGAGCCGCAGGCGCTTGCCTTCGACAGTTCGCTGGGACAGGAAGCACTGCGCCGGATTATACGGAACGAACGCCGGGTGGAACTGGGAATGGAGGGCCTCCGGATATTCGATATAAGAAGGTGGCGCATTGCAGAAGATGTACTGAACGGCTGGGCACACGGTGCGAAATTCGATCCCGCCTCCCCGGACGACGGTTACATCCGGGCGAACCAGAGGAATTTTGACCCCGGCAAACATTACCTGTGGCCCATACCGAGAGACGAACGCCTTATTAACGGTAACCTTTCCCAGAATCCCGGGTGGTAGGAGACCGGATATAGCTGAAAAACAGGTTTGAAATGCTGTTATTTCAGAAGTATAATAAAAGACAGATCAACCGTACAACAAAAACTATTCACCAATGAAAACGATATTCACCAAACTGATACTAATGTCAATTACAGCATTCATAATAGGCTGTAGTGACGATGATACCCTGTCTCATACGGAAGTGTCGCCGGTAAATGCACTTTATGCACCGGAAGACAATACCTTTATGAACCTGGGGGCGCAAAGTTCGGCCCTCTTCGAATGGCAGGCAGCCAAAGCGGAAGACAACGGGGTAGTCCTTTATGATGTCGCTTTTGATACCGAAGAAGGTGATTTTTCCGATCCCGTTTACGTAATGCCCTCCGACGGAAAAGGTTTTCAGCAAACGTTAAACCTGCCGTTCTCCGAACTCAGCCGTATTGCCGGAATGGCCGGGATACAACCTGAAAATACCGGGAAACTGAAATGGACCGTATTCGCTTCAAAAGGATTGAACATACAGCAGTCTGAGGTATCCCGGGTAATAGAAGTGGAACGTCCGGGAGGTTTTCCCACGCCCGATGAGCTTTACCTGACCGGGACGGCTACGGAAACCGGAGATGACCTTTCTGCGGCATCGGCCTTTACAAAGACAGGTGCCTCTACCTTTGAAATATACACCGCTCTCAAAGCGGGAGAATACCAGCTCGTAACCAGAAATACGGGAACTCCCGACACCTATTTTATTGAGGGGAACAAGCTCCGGGCAGATGGTTCGGCTACTTATGAAGCTGGTGAAGCCGTACACAGGATCAGGATTGATTTCAGTGACGGTTCCGTAACCGTTGCCCAGGTGGAAAAAATGGAGTTATGGTTCGCGCCTTTCGGGGAATTCCTGTTCGAACTTCCCTATGCAGGCAATGGCACCTGGAAAGCGGAAAACGAATACATAGAGTTTAAGCAGGAATCCTGGGGACGGGATGAGCGCTACAAGTTTAGAATGACCCTTACCGAAGGGGGAAATACCCTGGAAGAATGGTACGGTAGTGCCAATGCGGACAATGTACGCCCGGATGAAAATACGCCCGGTTCCTATTGGTATATGGTACCTGCCCCGGATGACGACTGGACCAATACTTTTAAATTCGGCGATGCTGCTGATGAAAGTAATGTAGACATAGAAGTTATATTTAACACCGAGGTGCCGGAATATACCCATGTGGTAACCGTACTCGATTAAAACAGAATTACCATGAAAACACGAGAATCATTACAAAATGTTATCTTTGGCCTGACTGTACTGATCTTTATTGTTTCCTGTGATAATAATGCCATACCATTACGGGACCCCGGTGATACCCGGCAGGAAGAAGTAACCTTTACCTGGCCGGAAACTGCCGATTCGTTACAGACGGCTACCCACAATACCTATGTGAGTGCAGATGGAACTTACGTCCAGGATAATTTGGGCGATACCAGGTTTCACTACTGGTGGAATTCCCACGTACTGGATGTTCTGGTAGATGGCTACCTGAGAACGGGCGATGAAACCTATGTTCCCCGGATGAAAGCCCTTGTACAGGGAATCAGGGCAAGGAATGGAGGAACCTATAGAAATGTATTTAACGACGATATGGAGTGGCTCGGCAACGCCTGTATGCGGGCCTACAACGCTACCGGGGACGAGGAATTCAGGGAAGTGGCCGGGTTTGTATGGGAAGAGATCAAAAAGAGCTGGAGCGACCTCTACGGGGGCGGGATCACCTGGAGGTCCGACAGGCCGCTTGGAAAAAATGCTACATCTAATGCCCCGGCCGCCATACTGGCCATGCGCCTTTATGAAGCCGGGGGCAATCCCGAAGACCTGCAATGGGCCAGGGATATTTATGAATGGCAGAAAAATACCCTGGTAGATCCCGCATCCGGACTGGTATGGGATAACATCAACGAGGAGAACGGTGAAGTGGTCATTAATAAAGACTGGATATTTACCTACAATATAGGGACATATATCGGTGCAGGCCTCAAATTATATGAAGAAACCGGGGAGGAAGTCTACCTGCAGGATGCCGTAAGAACGGCCACATCTATGATGACGAGCCCCAAACTCACCACGGAAGGATTGCTCCGGGACGAAGGCCAGGGCGACGGCGGGTTGTTCAAGGGAATCCTCGTAAGGTATTTTACATTACTGATACAGGAACCGGATTTGAATGAACAGGACAGAACGTCTTTTGCGGAGTTCATGAAATACAATGCTAAAACGTTTTACCAACAAGGGATAAAGCGTCCCGTAATGCTGGGCGGACCAAACTGGCGGGAGCAACCCGGAGAGCGTACGGACCTTTCCACGCAGCTAAGTGCGGTAATGTTGATGGAGGCAGCGGCAAAACTGGATGAAGAAGGATTGCTGGAATAAAACGGCTCGATCGAATTCGGGTATTTACGCTATCCCTGCGGTATTAATGGTTTTGATGGTGATACGGTTGTCGTAATCCCGTGAAAAAGATTAATTCTAATTCAACTATAGAAAAATGCAACGAAGAAAATTTATTCAAAACACGGCGCTTTTGGGAGGTTTGACGCTGGTAGACCCCGTTCATCTGGCGGCCAGCCCGCTGAAAAAGCAGTTTCCGGAAGTAAGAACACCCAAAGGCAAGAGGAATTTTGAAAGCAGGGCCATCGAAAGTGCCATAAAGGAATTTCAGAAGAATGTCGGGGATAAAGAACTGGCCTGGTTGTTCAATAACTGCTTTCCCAATACGCTGGACACTACGGTGACCTTTACGGAAAAGAACGGAAAACCCGATACCTATGTCATTACAGGTGATATCGACGCCATGTGGCTCCGGGACAGTTCGGCACAAGTGTGGCCCTACATGGCTTTTGCAGATAAAGACGTCAGACTGAAGGACCTTATTGCGGGGGTCATCAACAGGCAAACACAGTATATCCTTAAAGACCCCTATGCCAATGCCTTTTATGATGATCCGCAGAAAAAAGGGGAGTGGACCAGTGATTTTACGGATATGAAACCCGGAGTACACGAACGCAAGTACGAAATAGATTCGTTGTGTTACCCCATAAGACTGGGATATAACTACTGGAAAACCACAGGCGATACTTCCCCCTTTGATGAAGACTGGAAAAAAGCTGTTAAAGCCATACTGAAAGTCTTCAGGGAACAACAGCAAAAAGATGGCCCCGGACCCTATGCTTTCCAGAGGGAAACCGCAAATGCCACCGATACCAGGTCGCTTAAAGGTTACGGATATCCCGTAAAACCCGTAGGTCTCATATGTTCGGCATTCAGGCCAAGTGACGATGCTACTGTGTTCTCTTTCCTGGTGCCCTCCAACTTTTTTGCCGTGGTGAGTTTGAAACAGGCCGCTGAAATGCTGGAAACCATAGCAGACGATACTGCACTTGCCGGAGAACTGAAAACCCTGGCTGCCGAAGTGGACCGTGCACTGAAGGAATATGCGGTAGTAAAACACCCGGTACACGGTGATATCTACGCCTTCGAGATTGACGGTTACGGCAACCACCTTCTGATGGATGATGCCAATGTGCCCAGCCTGCTGGCACTGCCTTACCTTGATGCTGTAGACAGGAATGATCCGGTGTATGAGAATACGCGAAAATTCGTGTGGTCTCTGGACAATCCTTTTTTCTTTAAGGGAAAAGCCGCTGAAGGTATCGGCGGACCCCACGTCGGGATCGATATGGTGTGGCCCATGTCCATCACCATGCGGGGACTCACCAGTACAAATCCAGATGAGGTCAGGGAATGCATTCAGATGCTCAAATCCACTCACGGCGACACCGGGTTTATGCACGAATCCTTCCACAAGGACGATCCGAAGAATTTCACGCGCTCCTGGTTTGCCTGGGCCAATACACTGTTCGGGGAACTGCTTTGGGAAACCTATCGGAAACAACCGGAATTGTTGAGGTAACCGTCACACAAACCAATTAAAACCGAAATTATGAAAGCATTTTTAAAAAGCGGGATGGTCTTGCTTGTCGTATCTTTTTTGTGCTGGAACTGCAAAAAGGAAAATAAAGCGAAGCAGACTCCCGCAAATAAAACGGATGATGTAGCGCTTACATCACACGTAAACCCGTTTATCGGCACGGCACCACTTACCGACCCGGAGATTACGGGTTATACGCCTCCGGAGAACTGGCGGGTATGGGCGGGGCTGGTTTATCCCGGCGCTTCCCTTCCCAATGCCATGGTACAGCTCAGTCCCATTACCGAATACGGCAGTGGGGCCGGATATGAATATGAAGATACGGAGATACTGGGGTTTACCCATACCAATAAAGGGCACTGGAACCTGTGCAATATTCCCGTACTCCCCGTTTCCGGAAATGCGGAATACCCCTTCAGGTCAACATTCAGTCATGAAGAGGAAAAAGCTTCTCCCGCTTATTACGAGGTATTGCTGAAAGATTACAATATCGGAGTGAGGCTGAGCACTACCCTGCGCTGTGGTATCCATGAATACACCTACAAAAATCCGGCATCCGGTCAAAAACTGCTTTTTGACCTGGGCAGGGCCAATCACCGTGTATCCGACTGGGACATCCGGCTTGTGGGTAAAAGCAGACTGGAAGGTTTTCAGCAGATGGGCCGGGAAAAGATATATTTCTCGGCCACCGTGAACAGGGAGATAGACAATATCGAAAAAAAGAATGGAGGAGAGCACGAAGGCTATGCCCTCATAGAATTGAAAAATAAGGAACAACCCGTAGTCCTGAAAATAGGCCTGTCTTTTGTGAGTGTTGAAAATGCCGCGGAAAACCTGGAAAAGGAAATAGGGCATAAAACCCTGGATGAGGTTCATGCCGAAGGAAAAGCCGCCTGGGAAAAACTCCTGTCCGCTATTAAGGTATCCGGAGGGACCGAAAAGCAAAAGGAACTGTTCTATACTTCGTTGTACCGGGCTTTCCTCTGGCCGGCACTTCGCAGCGATGTTAACGGGGAGTTTACCGATGAGGCCGGACAGCGGCGAAAAGAAGATTTTCGTTATTACACCATTCCTTCACTTTGGGACACGTATCGCAATAAACTGGTATTACTCGGACTGCTCTCCCCGGATGTTACCGGTGATGTGATTCAATCCCTGGTGAACCGCGGAAAGATCAGGGGTTTTATTCCCACTTTTTTTCATGGCGATCATGCCGCATCCTTCATTACCAGTTCGTATTTGCGTGGAATAAGGGGATTTGATGTGGAGAATGCCTATGCATTATTGTGCAATAATGCCTATAAAGAAGGAGGAACAAGACCTTTTATTTCAGAATATATAAAAAAGGGATACATTTCCGATCCTGAAGTAGACAATCCGGATGTGGAAAGCAAGGGAAAGGCGGGGGTGTCAAAAACCCTCGAATATGCCTATGACGATTATGCGCTTGCCCAACTGGCCAAAGCGATGAAGGATTCCGTCCGGTATGAAGACCTTATGAAAAGGTCAAAAAACTATGCCAATGTCTTTGACCCTTCCGTAAACTTTATGCGGGGAAAACTTGAAAACGGGAAGTGGATAGCCCCGTTTAACCCGGAATATCCCTATTACGAATACATGTACCGCGAAGCTAACGCCCGGCAGGTATCTTTTTATGTTCCTCATGACATGCCGGGGCTGGTGGAACTGTACGGCGGAAGAAAGGAATTTGAAAGCAAACTGGATACCCTGTTTACCATGCCGTGGAACCCGGCGCATATCGCTAGGAATGTTTCGGGTTTTATCGGACAGTATAGCCACGGTAACCAGCCCGATCACGAGGCGCCGTTTGCCTATTATTTTGTAGATAAGCCATACAAGTCACAACAGGTTATCGATACTATCCTGGAAAACTATTACGGTATAGGTGAAAAGGGTCTGGCCCTGGCGGGAATGGACGATGCCGGGGAAATGTCGTCCTGGTACGTATTTGCCGCAATGGGATTGTATCCCCTGTCTCCCGCCGATCCGGAATACCTGGTTACGGTTCCTTTATTTGATACGGTAGAACTGACTTTTGACGGACATAAACCGGTATCCCTGCAAAAAAAGGGCACGGGAAGAAAGTTGAAAGAGATACGTGTAAATACAGCGCCGGTCCGGTCGTATTTTGTTCCGCATGAAGTTTTGATGCGGGGAGGAGAACTGAAAATTGTGACAGAGGAGTGAAAGCTAAAATATTTTGAGGTATTTATAAAAACAAGCGACACATAAAATAAAGTTTGTGAAAAAATAAATTAATTTTTGTTAAAATCTTAATTGTTTACTAAGTTTATGCCGATAGTGAAAAGTACCCCGTTCGGTGAACAGTTCCAAAAATGACATAATAAGCAAGAAATTGCTAAAAGGTTTTAGCGAAGGCGATCGTGCAGCGTTCCGGGCTATTTTTGAGCTTATGGAACAAAGGCTGCACGCATTTGTTTTTTCCTATACAAAGTCTGATTATATCGCAGAGGAGATCGTCCAGGAAGTATTCATTAAAATATGGGAGCGCAGGGCGGAGATCAAACTCAGGGGATCGTTCAGTTCCCTTTTGTATACCATGGCGAAAAACCGTACGCTCAATTACTTGCGCAATGCATCACAGCGGGCAGCGATCCGGGATGAGTTGTGGAAAAACATTTCCCGGTTACAGGAAGATACGGAGGCCGAGGTCATACTTTCCGAGTACCGACAAATACTGGATGATATTGTAGAGCATCTTCCGCAGAAAAAGCGGTCCATCTATATCATGTCCAGGGAAGAAGGCAAGACCAATGCGGAAATTGCCGATATACTCGGAATTTCACCCAAAACCGTAAAAAATCACTTGTGGAAAACTTTTGAAACCATAAAAATACAATTACGTCCCCACCTGGAAAACACTATCAAACTTCTTTTTCTGTTGTCCCTGTGCCGTTTCTTTTAGTGTGAAAAAAAATTCAGTTTTTTTATTTGAAAATCAATTACTTAACTATTTATTCAGATTGAACCGGCTGGCAAACCGGGACTTTCGGGGAAGTTACGTGTGTTGTATATGGTAACGGGAAGGTAACTGTGACATAGTCCGGCATCCTTCCCATGTATAATTAATCAACCTGTCAGAAGAAAATGAAAAAACTACTTAGCTGTTTTGGTGTGACCCTGGCCTTACTGTCCTGTACGGACGGGAGCAAAGAAACAACAACCGGGGAAGAAAATACGATATCCGGGGCCAATTACCTGCAAAACAGGGCCCCGCTGAAGCCTAGAACTTATCTGGAACTCCCGCCGGGAGCTATACGCACAGAAGGCTGGCTGAAAGAACAATTACAGCGAATGGCAGACGGCATGACAGGAAAACTCGATTCCATTTACCCCGAAGTAGTGGGTAAAAGGAACGGGTGGCTCGGCGGAGACGGGGACGGATGGGAAAGAGGCCCCTACTGGATAGACGGCTTGCTCCCCCTGGCCTATATTCTGGATGACGAGGCCCTGAAGGAAAAAGTGAGGCCGTGGATAGAATGGACACTCAACGACCAGACCGAAGAAGGATACCTCGGCCCCGTTCCGTTTGAGGAAGATCCCGAACATGAACCCGGCCTGCAACGGGGCAGACGAAGGGACTGGTGGCCCAAAATGATCATGCTCAAAATACTGAAACAGCATTATGAAGCTACCGGTGATGAAAGAGTGATAACAGCCCTGACCGGGTATTTCAAATACCAGTTGAGAGAACTCCCTGAACGTCCCCTGGATTACCTTTCATTCTGGGCAAGTCGCAGAGGTGGGGATAATTTGCAGGTGGTGTATTGGCTTTACAATATTACGGGAGATGAATTTCTTCTGGAACTGGGAGACCTGATACACGAGCAAACCTTCCCGTGGACCACCGTTTTCCTCGATGAGGGCGATAATGACGATCCCGGGCATCCCTGGTCTTTCGGAGGAATGAAAGGTTACCCTTTCGATGCTACGGAGATTCGTAAAGTTTCCCTGTCCAAAATAGGAGGGATACACACGGTAAACCTGGCCCAGGGAATAAAAGAACCCCTTGTGTATTACCAGAAAGATACGGATGAAAAATATTTCAGGGCCGTTAAAAAGGCGCTTCGGGACATCAAAAAATATCACGGTCAGCCGCAGGGCATGTACGGGGGAGACGAACCGCTTCACGGCAATAACCCCGTCCGCGGTATTGAGTTCTGTTCCGTATCCGAAATGATGTTTTCCCTTGAAAGCATGATCCGCATAACCGGGGATATGGAATTTGCAGACCTGCTCGAAAAGATCACTTATAACGCCCTCCCCACACAGGCATCAGACGACTTTATGTCCAGGCAGTATTTCCAGGCGGCTAACCAGATCGAGGTGAGCGACCGTACCGATGCCGCATTCGAAACCCATAACCATCATTTTACCGACTTTGTGTTTGGTACCGTTACGGGCTATACCTGCTGTACCACCAATATGCACCAGTCCTGGCCAAAGTTTGTGCAGAATATGTTCTATGCTACGCATAACGGGGGAGTGGCCGCTTTACAGTATGCCCCCGGGAGGGTTCGTCTTCGGGTGGCCGGTGATGTTGATCTGGAAGTACATGAAACCACCGGGTTTCCGTTCCGGGAAACGGTTCGTTTTAAACTTACTTTATCAGAGCCGGCTTCATTCCCTTTCCACCTGCGCATTCCGTCCTGGGCAGAAAACGCGGCCATTTCCGTAAACGGGGAAATCAGGGATGTTCCCGTGCATAACCGGGTGGCCATTGTCAACAGGAAATGGAAGACGGGGGATGAAGTGGTATTGAAGTTACCCATGACCATACGAACGTCAAAGTGGTTTGAGTTTTCAACTGCGGTGGAAAGGGGCCCGCTGGTATACGCCCTGAAAATCCCCCACGAAGAAAAGAAAAAAGACCGCAAGGACGGCTATAGGGAATTTACGGAATATTACCCGGTAAACGATTGGAACTACGGATTGCTGGAATCCGAAATAAACGATCCCGGCCGATACATAGAGTTTGTGGAAAATACCTGGGACGGGAGCTATCCCTGGAACCTGGAAAATGCGCCTACAGAACTTCGGTTGAAAGGTGTAAAGGCAACCGACTGGAAGGCGGTGAACGGGGTGCCCGTAATGCCCGGGTTCTGGAGAAATGTCAAACATCCCGGTGACGTTAAAGAGATCACACTGATCCCCTACGGATGTACAACCCTGAGGATAACCGAATTTCCCACTTATACTGTCCGGGAATAGGTGGAATATTATTTTTTTAAATAAAATTGGCTTTTCGGTTGGGACTTTTTGCCCGGTAACGTGTGTTGTTTATGTGGCTTGGAAAGGAGAAGAGAAATACGTGGCGTTTAAAAAGAGACCATCCGACGCCTGTTATAACTAAAAAAGGAAGATGAACAGGGAGCAGGACATAGAAAAATTGTTTAAAAAGTTTCAGGAGAATACCATAACCGAAGAAGAATACCACCGGTTGATGGACTGGATAAAGGCATCCGGTTCGGAAAGCAGAATAAGGAGCTGGATGGACGCCCGCTGGGAAGAACTAAAAAAAAACGGGGATCTTCCTGAAAGGAATACAATTTCAGATGCCCGTTTCCGGGAGCTGATGGAAAAGGCCGACAAAAGGCATAAAATACACCGTCCGGAATATAAAAATAAGGGAGCGTACTATAAACTCGCGGCGGTACTGGTACTCTTTCTGGCCATTGCGGGAACAATGTATTACAGGAACCTTAACCGTACCCAGCCACCACCGCCGGAAATGGTTACCCAGCATATATCCGGTGGAAAAAAGGCAACGGTTACCCTGCCTGACGGAACAGTGGTGAGACTAAATTCGGGCAGCGAATTGACATTCCCCGATCGTTTTCCCCAAAATACCCGGGAAGTGGTCCTTCAGGGAGAAGCTTTTTTTGACGTGGTAAAGGATAAAAAGCGCCCTTTTATCGTGAGGACGGGAGAACTGACTACAAGGGTGCTGGGAACATCCTTTAATGTCAGGGCTTATGAAAATGACGGGAAAGTGGAGGTTTCGGTAGCCACGGGACTGGTACGGGTAAGTGGTAAAACGGATAAGGATGCGAAGGACAGTACGACCATAAAACAACAACTGTTGCTTAGCCCGAGTCAGCAGGCCGTTTATAGGCCGGAAGAAAAAAGTTTTACGAAAAGAAAAATAGACATTAACAGCATAGCCCTCTGGAAAGACGGTATTCTTTCCTTTGATAAAACACCGCTTGACGAAGCGGCCAAAATGCTGGAACGCTGGTACGGTGTAAAAGTAATACTCGAAAATCCGGAGTTGAAGCATTGTGTTATAAGGGGCAGGCACAAAAATGAGAGCCTGGCCAACGTGCTGCACACTTTTCAGTACTCACTGGGAATTACTTATAAGATTACAAAAGACAATGTCATTATAAGCGGAAAAAGCTGTAGGGAAAGATAAAAACATCGTCTTCCGAGTATGAAACCATAAATCGACCTGTATGACAAAAACATAAAAAATACCAAAAAAACGGCCCTCTTACCACTGTTAGCGCAATTGATAGAAGGCCGGAACCAAACAAAACCGAAGTTTCATTTAATTTTCAACAAAATTATGAAAAATAATCTTGTCAAGGCGTGTATTACCATGACTATACGTTCCGCCATACTGGGCATCTGGATATTTTCCGGGTCTGCCTTTGCCTCCAGGGCAACTTCACAAAACATCAGGAATGTTTTTATAAACATAACGGTGAACGAAGCATCCGTTGTACAAACCCTGAAAACCATAGAGAACAAGACCGATTTTGTTTTCTTCTATGAGGAAGGGCTTATAAACCATATCAACGAAAAAATAACCATTAATGCCCGTAATAAAAGCGTGGCTTATATACTGGGGAAAATATCCCGGAAAGCCCGGCTGTCTTTTTTACAGAAAGACAATACCATTGCCGTAAAGAAAGTCCGCCCTTCGCCCCCGCCCGTTAAAAAACCAGAGGAAAAACCCCGGCAGCAAGCCGTTGAGGGGACCGTAACTGATGAAAAAGGTACCCCGATGCCCGGGGTGAACATATTGGTAAAAGACAAGGCAAAGGGAACTACCACCGATTTTGACGGGAACTATACCATTAGCGTTGAGGAAGGAGATATCTTGACATTTTCCTATGTCGGGTTCATAAAACAGGAAATACCCGTGGAGGGTAAAACCCGTATCGATGTGGTCCTTAAAGAAGATGCCCAGCAACTCGATGAAGTGGTTATAACCGGTTATTCCTCGCAGGAGAAAAAGTCCCTTACCGGGTCCATTGCCACGGTAACCAGTGACGACCTCGAAAATGTACACGGCGGGGCTACGGTAAGTTCGGGTCTTGCCGGAAAAATACCCGGGGTAACCTTCCGGATGGCGGACGGTCGGCCCGGTGCGGGTGCAGCAGTTCAGATCCGGAATATGGGTACGCCCCTGTATATCATAGACGGCGTTCCCCAGGATGAAGGACAGTTCAACAACCTCGCACCAAACGACATAGAAAGCCTTACCGTATTAAAAGATGCCTCGGCGGCCATTTACGGGGTACGCGCGGCAAACGGCGTAGTGGTGGTCACTACGAAAAAGGGAAGAAAAGGATCGCGGAATACGGTGAATATCAATGCCTATACGGGCTGGCAAAACTGGTCGAGATTTCCCGATCCGGTCAACGATTCCTACCAATGGATGTTGATGAAAGCCGAAGCGGATGTCAACCAGTACGGACAAACAGCCATTACCCCGGAAGAACTGGAGAAATACAGGGAAGGGACCGAATACGGGTACCGTTCCTTTAACTGGAAAGATTTTATCATCAAGAAAAATGCGCCTTTGACAAGTATAAATGTCAGTGCATCCGGAGGGTCCGAAAAGATCAACTACTACCTGTCCGCCACAAGACTGGAACAGGAGTCCGTCCTGGGCGATGAATTCACTTTTGAACGTACCAACATCCAGAGTAATGTTGATGCCGACATATCCGACCGTCTGCGGGTGGGTGTTCAGATTAACGGCCGGATAGAGATTCGGGACAATCCCGGTATTCCCGGTGCTGACGATTACTGGCTGCCCCGTTTCGCCATTCTGCGCAATCGTCCCTTTGAGCGTCCTTACGCCAATGATAACCCGGATTACCTGAACGACATAGGGCATAACGAAACCAACTGGGCATTGCACAACAAGGAAATAGGCGGATATGCCCTGGATACCTGGAGGGTACTTCAAAGCAATTTTACGGGAGAATACGATATCCCTTTTGTTGAAGGGCTTACCCTGAAGGGGATGTATTCGTATTACCTTGCCGACCAGGTACGTGACGGTCACGAGTATACCTATGAGGCCTACACCTATCATCCCGATACGGATAGTTATGAGGTTACCGGCGGAAGCACCAATCCCTGGCGTGAACGGGAAAATGAAAAGATCATACGGCAGCTGTACCAGGCCCAGTTGCACTATAAGAACTCCTTCGGCGATCACAATATAGAGTCCTTTTTTGTGATGGAACGAAAAGAGGACAGGTATATCCGCCAATGGGTACATTCCGTACCGGATAACAATGACCTGCCGCTGATCTATTTCAAGGATATGGACACTTTTGACGACAGCGACAATGAAGAAGCCAGGATAGGCTACGTAGGCCGGATAAGCTATAATTACAAGAATAAATACTATCTGGAACTTTCCGGAAGACGCGATGCCTCCTGGATGTTTGCCCCGGGTAAGAGAACGGGCTTTTTTCCTTCGATCTCCGGAGGGTGGCGGATCACCGATGAAAAATTCATGCAGAACCTTCTTGGTGAACAATCCGTGCTGAACGACCTGAAGTTCCGGGCATCCTATGGCGTACTGGGTGATGATAACAGGGATGTCACCGGCCTCGGGGCCTACGATTACCTGAGTGGTTATAACTACAATGTATCCCAGGTCATTCTGGACGGGGATGTAGTGGTCGGTTCCCGGAACAGGGGGTTGCCCATTACCAATTTCAGCTGGTTTAAAAGTAAGATGACCAATATAGGCGCCGATTTTTACATGTTTGACAGCAAGCTGAGCGGTTCGTTCGAATACTTTTACAGGAAACGTACCGGGCTCCGGGGGCGAAAATACGATATACTGATCCCCAGTGAAGTCGGTTATTCCCTTCCCGATGAAAACGTAAACAGCGACGCGAGATACGGAATAGAAGGTGCGCTGGCCTATTCCGGGAATTTCGGGGAACTTACCTTTACGGTGAGCGGCAATGCCTCTGTTTCCAGGAGCAAGTTCCTGGACAGCTATAAACCCCGTTATGCCAATTCACTCCAGGAATACCGCAATCGCCGGGAAGGCAGGTATGAACATATTTTCTGGGGCCTCACCGCTACCGGCCAGTTCCAGACCCAGGAAGAGATCGATAATTACCCGGTAAATATTGATGGTCAGGGAAATTCCACGCTCCTGCCCGGAGATATCATTTACAAGGATTTAAACGGTGACGGCTATATCGACGGGCATGATGAACGGCCTATCGGCTATACTTCGTTCAACCCTAATATCAACTTCGGTTTCAGCCTGCGGATGGCTTATAAAGGCTTCGACCTTACCGCTGATTTCTCGGGAGCTTCCGGATATTCCTGGAACCAGGAACACGAAACCAGGGTACCCTATCAGAACGAAGGGGCGCTCAACAGTTTGTTCCTGGACCGATGGCACAGGGCCGACCCTTTTGATATCAACAGTGAATGGATATCCGGAAAATATCCGCCCTTACGCTATAACCACGGAGGGCACAGCAGTTACAGGAACTCCACCTTCTGGCTGCACAATGTAACCTATATCAGGGCAAGGACCCTGGAACTCGGTTATTCCCTTCCGAAAAACCTGCTGGAGAGGTTCGGTATACAGAAAATGAGGGTTTACATAAACGGGTATAACCTCTTCTCCATAGACAATTTATCCAAGTTCGGAGTGGACCCCGAGATCGCAGACACCAACGGGTTGCAATACCCTCCGAACAAGTTTGTGAACATGGGTGTAAATATTTCTTTATAACGTAAAAGCATCGAGATGAAAAAACATATATATATCCTGCTGGCCCTGGCACTGTTGTCGGGAAGTTGTAATGACGACGAATTCCTGGACAGGGACCCTACCCAGATCATACCTTCGGACAAAGCCTATAACAGTCCGGAACTGACCTTATCCATTCTGGCAGACCTCTATAACCGTTATCACGATTTCGGTACCGTTGAAAACTGGCAATCCCTGTCGCGTTTTAATGTGGCCTTCTGGTCAGACAACGGCAGCTACGGGGCGTTTCAGAATAATGGTTGGGGATATGGCGACTGGGGAACATGGGATTACGGCTATATCCGCGATCTGAATATATTCATAGAAGAAGTTACCGCTTCCGAAGGGCTGGAAGAAGCCCTGAAAACCCGGTTTATAGCCGAAGCCAGGTTTTTAAGGGCCTCTTATTATTTTACCCTGGTAAAACGGATGGGAGGAGTTCCGCTTATCCTGGAACCCCTGGAGTACGACTATAGTGGCGACCCTACATATTTACAACATTCGAGAGAGACGGAAGCTGCTGTTTATGATTTTGTCATACAGGAAGCAGAAGAGATCAGGGATGTGCTGCCCAATGATGTCAATTCCAAATCGAGGGCCAGTATGGGTGCTGCACTTGCCATGCAGTGCAGGGCGGCCTTATATGCCGGTTCCATTGCCAAATACGGAGCAACCACACCCCAGGTGGCATTGCCGGGCGGAGAAGTAGGCATCCCCGCAGATCGGGCCGATGGTTATTATACCACGGCATTACAGGCAGCACGGAAGATTATAAACGGTGAAGCGGGAGCGTATGACCTGTATCAGAAAAAACCGGACCTGGCCGATAACTTTGCCGGTATCTTTTACGACAAGGCCAGCAATCCCGAAGCCATTTTTGTAGAAGATTACAAACTGCAAACGGGCAAAAGACATGGTTTTACAATATCCAATCAGCCCCGTTTCGGTGCAGAGGAAGAAGAAGGGGGGCGTATAAACCCTGCCCTGAACCTCGTGCAGTCTTTTGAAACCCTCAACGGGGAATTCGAACCTTTGCCCAACAAGGATGCATCCGGTAATTACATTGCTTACGATGGTATAAAGGACATCTTTGAAAACCGCGATGCCCGTCTCGAAGGTACCGTGATAGTCCCCGGTTCTTCGTTTAAAGGGCAGGAAGTGGATATTTTTGCAGGCATACAGTTGCCCGACGGAACCGTAGTAAGCGGGGATTCCCGCGGACAGTCCAAAGACATAGACGGAACTTCGGTACAGGTAGTGGGCTTTGACGGGCCCATTGACGGTATGGAACACGTGGCGCAAAGCGGTTTTTATGTCCGCAAATACCAGGATCCTAAAGACGGATCGGGGCAGCGTGGTGTGCAGAGCGATGTGTGGTTTATCCGTTACCGTTTCGGAGAAGTGTTACTGAACGCTGCGGAAGCTGCATTCGAACTGGGGCAACCCGATGTAGCCGCAGAATACATGAACAGGCTCAGGGAAAGGGCGGGGATTACCGTTCCGCTCGCTCCGGGTGATATTACATTCGACAGGATTGCCCACGAACGCTTTGTAGAACTCGCCTTTGAAGGACTGTATTTCTTTGATCTCAAACGCTGGAGAATTGCCCATACGGTAATGGACGGTACGGAAATTTCCGAAACCGAAATCATGGAAAACATAGGCAGCGCTACCAAACGGCAGACCCAGCCTTACGGATTGTGGCCTTATAAAATTCACGATCCGGGAAATGCCGATCATCAAAAATATATCTACAAGATCATAAGGCCCAGCCGGGTAACGGCATCCGACCGTTTCCGGTTCGGTAACTACTATTCCGAGATCGGGCAGGATATTCTCAACAACAATCCGAAGATCGTAAAAAATCCTAATCACTAAAACGGCAAAGATGAAAACACTCAGAATAAAACACGTTCTTACAGGCTTATGTGTTTCCGCTATCCTGGCCTCGTGCGGGATCGACAATTTTGACGAACCGGACACATTTTTCAGCGGACGGGTAGTTTATAACGGAGAGCCCTTACAGGTACGCCACGATGCAGTTGACTTTCAATTGTGGCAACCCGGGTACGGCAATCCCGGTCCTGTTGGTGTCCGGCTAGGGCAGGACGGCTCTTTCAGCAGTAAACTGTTCAAGGGGGAGTACAAACTTGTATTCACGAACAATGTAGGC
Organism: Sinomicrobium kalidii; assembly: GCF_021183825.1. Classification (GTDB taxonomy): domain Bacteria; phylum Bacteroidota; class Bacteroidia; order Flavobacteriales; family Flavobacteriaceae; genus Sinomicrobium; species Sinomicrobium kalidii. The sequence goes on from NZ_CP089211.1 coordinate 3,602,092, forward strand.
CCGTTCCGGACGGAAATTATCAATGAACAACAACAGGATACCATCTTTTTTACCCTGGAGGGGGACATGACCATGGATGTGGAAGTGATACCCTATTACATGGTACGAAACGCAGAATTTTCACTTTCGGGAAATACGGTAGAGGCGTCTTGCAGTATTGAACAGATAATTACGGGAGAAGACGCCAGGAATGTGGAAAGGGTAACACTTTATCTTAACGGTACAAGCTTTGTGTCGGATAACGACCAGGAGAATTATACAGGTACCGATGCAGACCTAAACAATCTTGATGCCATAAGTGTTTCGGCCGTCATCCCCGAAGACAATGTAAAGGATTATGTCTTTGCCAGGATCGGGGTAAAGGTAAGCGGAGTGGAAGACATGATCTTTTCCCCGGTGGAAAAACTGGAACGCTGAACGATTTTGCTACAAATAAAACAAAAGTACTGTTTTTTTACACCCGAAGGAAGCAGAGGGTTCCTATATTTAAAGATCAGAGAGATATTAACTTCAGTATAAATAGTTGAAATATGAAAATCAGATATTCCGTAACATCAGTATTGCTCTTTTTCAGTATAGTTTTCGCCGGGGCGCAACAGCAAGCCGAAAGATGGTCTGTACAAAAAGCGCAGGAATGGTATGAACAACACGCCTGGATAAACGGCGCGAACTTTATACCCAGCAACGCCATAAACCAGCTCGAAATGTGGCAGGAAGATACTTTCAGCCCCGAAATCATAGACCGCGAACTGGGATATGCCGAAAGCATAGGCATGAATGCCATGCGGGTATACCTTCACAGTCTGGCCTACAAGGCCGATCCGGAAGGTTTCAGGGACCGGGTGGAAAAATACCTGGACATAGCAGACAAGCACGGCATAAAAACCATGTTTGTGATCTTTGACGATGTCTGGGGTAAAACCCCGAAGATAGGCAGGCAGCCCGAGCCCGAAACAGGCACTCATAATTCCGGCTGGATGCAGGACCCCGGCAATCCCGCATCCAAAGAGGAAAAGAACTTTCCCGAACTGGAAAAGTATGTAAAAGATATTATGACCACTTTTAAGGATGATGACCGCATCCTGCTGTGGGACCTGTATAATGAACCCGGAAACGACGGCAAGGGAAATGAATCGTTACCCTTGCTCAAAAATGTGTTTAAATGGGCGCGGGAGGTCAATCCTTCCCAACCCGTTTCAGCCGGACTATGGTCCTGGGGATTGAAGGACCTCAACGCATTTCAGGCCCTCCATTCAGACATTATTACCTATCACAGTTACGACGATCCCGAAGCTCACAAAAGGGTTTTGGAAGTGCTGAAAAGCCACGGCCGGCCGATGATCTGTACCGAATATATGGCGCGAACCCGCAACAGTCGGTTTGCCAATATTATGCCCATGCTCAAAGAAGAGAATATAGGCGCCATAAACTGGGGATTGGTAAACGGAAAAACCAATACCATTTACGCCTGGAATACCCCGATAAAGAGTGGGGAAGAACCCGTGGAATGGTTTCACGATATATTCCGGAAAGACGGTACGCCCTACAGGCAGGATGAAGCTGAACTGATCAAAAAGCTCAATAACATAAAAGAATAATTTCGATGTATCCCAAACCGCTCCTTATCCTCTTTTTGGTTGTTATGATTTCGGGTTGCCGGACAAAAGAAAAGGAACCCCGGGAAGATAAGCGACCTAACATCGTCCTTATTATGGCCGATGACCTCGGTTTTTCCGACCTCGGTTGTTACGGAGGGGAAATACAGACTCCAAATATTGACTGGCTGGCAGAGAACGGGCTGAGGTTTACACAGTTCTACAATACTTCCAGGTGCTGCCCTACCAGGGCGTCCCTGCTTACGGGATTGTACAACCATCAGGCCGGTATCGGGCATATGACTACCGATGAAGGAAAGGAAGGCTACCGGGGGCACCTGACCAAAACTTCGGTTACACTTGCCGAAGTATTAAAATCTGCGGGATATCACACCGGGATGACTGGCAAGTGGCATGTATCCAATACCGTAGTGCAGGAAAGCCCGGAAAAACAGCTGAACTGGCTGAACCACGGAGAAGAACATCCCCTGTTTGCCCCTGTGGAGCAATATCCGGTTAACCGGGGTTTTGAAAAGTATTTCGGGAACATCTGGGGAGTGGTGAATTTTTTCGATCCGTTCAGCCTGGTAAACGGTACCGAACCCGTGAAGACAGTACCTGAAAATTATTACCATACCGATGCCATTAACGACACCGCTTCCGCATATATTCGTGAATTCAGTAGGAACAGGGAACCTTTTTTCCTCTACGTGGCCCATACCGCCCCGCACTGGCCGTTACACGCCCTGCCCGAGGATATTGCAAAATACGAGGACACCTATAAGGTCGGTTGGGATACCATAAGGCAGCAACGGTACCAAAAACTGGTTGCTTCCGGAATATTGGATTCCACCCGTTATCCCCTTCCGCCCAGGTGGAAGGACGAACTGAAATGGGAAAACAACCCCCATGCCGAATGGGATGCGAGGGCAATGGCCGTTCATGCTGCCATGATAGATCGAATGGACCGGGGCATAGGGCATATCCTGGAAACACTCCGGGAAACCGGCGAAATGGATAATACGCTTATTGTTTTCCTGAGTGACAACGGCGCCAGCCCCGAGAACAGTATGCAGTACGGTCCCGGGTTCGACAGGCCGGGCAGGACCAGAAGTGGGGAACAGATCGCATATCCCGTGAATAAGGATGTGCTTCCCGGTCCTGAAACCACTTTCGGCTCCATAGGCCCCCGCTGGGCCAATGTGTCCAATACCCCGTTCAATTACTGGAAGTCGGAGTCTTTTGAGGGCGGGGTGCATACGCCCGTGATTGCCTTTTGGCCTGAAGGGATCAATACGGATAAAGGAGGTGTTACGGAACAGGTGGGCCATGTCATGGATGTTATGGCCACTTTTATCGACATAGCCGGAACAGAATATCCTGAAACCTATCAGGGAAATCAGATCACCCCTTTACAGGGGAAAAGCCTGAAGCCCGTATTTGAAGGAAAAAAACGAAAAGGACATCCCGTCCTGTTCAATGAGCATGAAGGAGGACGCTTTGTCCGTACATCCGGTTGGAAACTCGTTGCCCCCGATACAAAGAGCCCCTGGGAACTGTACCGTATAAAAACCGACCGCACGGAAACGGAAAATGTAGCTGCCCGGTATCCGGAAGTAGTGAAACGCCTGGACAGTCTCTGGCAGGACTGGGCGGCAAAGAATCATGTGATACGGCAATAATGAAATAATAAATTGACAATGAAAAAAATCAGGATATGCATTTTACTGGTTCTCAGTATAGGCTTTGTAGCCTGTAAACAGGGAACAAAAGGAAAGGAAAACACAAAGGATACCGGTCATGGTGTTGATCATCCGTTGTTGGAAACAAAGACATTCGATACTGTTATAAACAACAAAAAGGTAGGCCTGTACTGGATTAAAACCGACAGTATAAAAGCAGCTTTCACCAACTACGGAGGCCGTATAGTAGGGCTTTGGGTGCCCGATAAGAACGGTAATATGACCGATGTAGTGGTCGGTTTTAAGGATATTGCAGGATATGTCCATTCCACCGAACCCTATTTCGGGGCTACCATCGGCCGTGTGGGCAACCGTATCGCAAAGGGAAAATTTACCCTGAATGGCAGGAAGTACAATATTCCCGTAAATAACGGGGAGAATGCATTGCACGGCGGTAAAAAAGGATTTCAGGATGTAGTGTGGAGTGCCGAACAACCCGATGGTCAAACACTGATATTGCGCTATACCTCACCCGATATGGAAGAAGGCTTTCCGGGAAATCTGAAAGTAAAGGTTACCTATGCTGTTACCGATGATAACAGGCTGAAAATGAAATACGAAGCAACTACCGATAAACCCACTCCGGTGAACCTTACCAATCATGCCTTTTTCAACCTGAACGGCGAAGGCAGTGGGACCGTGCTGCAACACCGGGTGAAGTTTTATGCCGATACGTTTACCCCGGTAGACAAAGGCCTTATTCCCACCGGGGAGATCAGGGCGGTAGCAGGTACCCCTTTCGATTTTACGGATTTTCATACCATTGGGGAGCGTATAGAAGCCGATAATACCCAGCTGAAACACGGGGGCGGTTACGATCATAATTTTGTACTGAACGGTACGGAATCCCGGGGAATGAACCACGCTGCGACCATTATCGGGGACAAGACAGGCATTACAATGAACGTCTATACCGAAGAACCCGGCATACAGTTTTACAGCGGTAATTTTATGCAGGGAAAGAACACATTCAAAAGTGGCGTGAAGGATGATTTTCGTACGGCTTTTGCCCTGGAACCCCAGCACTTTCCCGATGCGCCGAACCAACCGGAATTTCCGTCCATAACAGTACAACCCGGAGAAAAGTATCATACGGTATCCGTTTATCGTTTTTCAACCGAAACCGCCAAATAATTCATTAACTCATTAACCCAATACCCATCATGAAAAAATTACTCGGAATAATATCCGCAATTCTTATCAGCCAGGCAGGCTACGGCCAGGAAAGACAGGCCCCGGCGTATCCCCTGGTAACACACGACCCTTATTTCAGCATCTGGTCCTTTACCGATGCGGTCAATGCATCGCCCGCAAAACACTGGACAGGTACAGACCAGTCATTGCTCGGACTTATAAAAGTAGACGGCAAAACCTATCGTTTTCTCGGGAAGGAAGGCATAAACTACGGGGATGTACTTCCGGCTTCGGACAGTGAGGGCTATAAAGCCAAAGTCACGGAAACTGACCCGGGAAAAGGCTGGGAAAAGACAACGTATGACGATTCGGACTGGACCTCGGCGCCTGCTCCTTTCGGCGACAATGATCAGGCCGGGACCTCCTGGAAAAGTAATGACCTGTGGTACAGGCGATCATTTGACCTGGCTGAGGTTCCGTCCGGTGAGATCCTGTTAAAGCTTCATCATGACGATAATGTAAAAGTATATATCAATGGCGACATGGTATATGAATGTGAATGCTGGAACAACGAATCCGAATACTATGAAATTCCCGACAGGATTCGTAAAAAACTGAAGAAAAAAGGAAACGTAATGGCCGTTCATGTGCGGAATACCGCAGGAGGGCAATGGCTGGATGCCGGAATTGCAGAGAAAATCGAACCAAAGGACAAAGCCGTTGCGGCGCAACAGAAGGCCGTAAACCTTTCGGCCACACAAACTACCTATACGCTGGAATGCGGACCGGTAGACGTAGACCTCACCTTTACTTCCCCCTTACTGATGGATGATCTCGACCTTTTTGCCCGTCCTGTGTCCTATATTTCCGTAAAAACCACTCCCAAAGACGGTAAATCCCATAAGGTACAGGTCTATTTCGGGGCGTCTTCCGCTCTGGCATCTAATGTACCGGGGCAGTTGATGACTGCTGAAAAATCCGCTACGGAAAGCTTATCCCTGCTCAAAGCCGGGACCGTAGAACAACCTGTCCTGGAGAAAAAGGGAGACAACCTTCGTATCGACTGGGGATATATGTATGTAGCCGCTCCTGAGGCGGCGGGAACTGTACAGAATGTATCATCCGGGACCGAAGCCACGGAACATTTCATATCAGGTAAGGTGACCGAAAATTCCGTGAAGGAAGGAAAACAACTGATGTTGAATACCGTTTTCCCGGAGGAAGAGATCACTTCGGAAAAGGAACACCTGATATTGCTGGGGTATGACGACATCTATTCCATACAGTACTTCGAACAAAACCTGCGCCCCTGGTGGAACAGGGATGGTAATAACACCATTCGGGGCGAACTGGACAAGGCCTATGCGGAATATGAAGAGGTAATCGGGAAATGCCGGGATTTTGACCGTGATCTGCATGCAAAGGCCGTAGCCGCTGGCGGCGAAAAATATGCCGGAATATGTGAGATCGGTTACCGTCAGAGTATTGCCGCACATAAACTGGTGGAAAGCCCGGACGGAGAATTGCTGTTCCTCTCCAAGGAGAATTTCAGTAACGGATGTATCAATACTGTAGATGTAACCTACCCGTCAGCCCCGCTTTACCTCATGTACAATCCGAAGCTAATGGAAGGCATGCTCACCGGGATTTTCTATTATACGGAAAGCGGCAGGTATGACGAGCCTTTTCCGGCACACGATATAGGAACATATCCGAAGGCGAACGGGGTGGTATACGGCGAACCCATGCCGGTAGAGGAATCCGGGAACATGATCATACTCACAGCTGCCATTGCAAGGGCCGAAGGCAATGCCGGTTATGCAAAGAAACACTGGAAAACCCTGACCACCTGGGCCAATTACCTCGCCGATAAAGGATTTGATCCCGGTAACCAGTTGTGTACGGATGATTTTGCCGGGCACCTGGCCAGAAATGCCAACCTTTCCGTAAAAGCCATTGTGGCCCTCGGATGCTACGGATACCTTGCCGATCAGTTGGGGTATAAGGACGTCGCCGAAAAATATACCACAATGGCCAGAGGAATGACCAAAAAGTGGATGGACCTGGCCGATGCCGGGGATCATTATGCATTGACCTTTGATGACAGCAATACCTGGAGCCAGAAATACAACCTGGTGTGGGACAAGGTACTCGATCTCGATCTGTTCCCCCGTGAAGTCTACAGGAAGGAAATAGCCTACTACCTGAAAAAACAGAACAAATACGGCCTGCCCCTCGATAACAGGTCGGACTATACTAAATCTGACTGGATACTCTGGACCGCTACTTTGGCTGATTCCGAAGCCGGGTTTAAAGCGCTGGCCGATCCGGTTTATGATTTTGCCACCCAAACAAAAGACCGGGTGCCCATGAGCGACTGGCATTTCACCTCCAGCGGCGACGTCAGGGGATTCCAGGCCAGGAGTGTCGTAGGTGGTTATTTTATAAAACTGCTGGAAGAAAAATGGAAAAATAAGTAATCCGTATTACTGTTGCAAGTCTCCGGGCTTGTGACAGCTTTTATCACCTTTTTGCCCTGAAATTTAGTGTTTAACCCAACTAAGACCTTAGCATGAAAAGAAAACTGCTTTACAGCCTCCTTGCCGGGATCTTATCCATCCTTTATGCAGGAGCACAGACCATACCCCGTGTAGAAGGCAGCCCCTATCCCTTTTCGGCAGTACCCGACCGTTTGTTCCTTACTTCGGAGAACTATTCCCCCTCTGAACGGATAGCCTTACAAACACTTATGGGCGTCATCGCCAGGGATAAGCCCGAAATTTTGCGGGATACCCATGGCCACCGGGAACTGGTGGAAAAGGCGGGGATAACGATAGACGATACCTACTATACCGATTTTCCCGGTTTACTGACCCGTTTCTCCGGCAAACTGGACGGCTACATTCTGTGTCACCCGAAAGACAGGTCCACCAATGCGGCCATTTCCCTGGCCGGGGTGATGAATGCCGTGGCCATTCCCGAAGATATAGAACAAACCGCCATAGACGCGGGATTAACACGTCTGCTCGATGTACGCGAAAAGGACGAATCGTGGGTACTCGCCAACTATGGCGACCTGTTCAGCCGTACGATGGCCTCCTATCAGCAGAGTTCTGACGACCGGGTCAACCATCTGGCGGACTACAGTACATTTACAGGGGCATTCCAGTTCTGGGATGATTCGGCCACGGGAACACTGGCCGACAGTGTATACAAGCGTATGAACAAGGGAGCCACTTACTTCGGCTGGGGAGCCGGAGAATACGAGACCGTGGAGCAACTGTCCCTGCATTCCGGGGTGATACACCCGTCAGACTGGGCCCCGAACATGTCGACATTGACCAATATCCCCCCGGTCAGGAAGACTTTCCGGCAAAAAGATCCCGAAAAGGCTTTTGAGGTGGTGCCGGATGTACATACGGTATGCTTTGTCATATCCGATGGCGATAACGTACAATGGCTTCTCGGTTCGCACGACAGTCCCTCAAGCTGGAATAATCCCAACCGGGGCCGGGTCAATTTGGGATGGACCATCTCTCCCGCACTCGCGGAACTGGCGCCCATAGTGTATGAGAAATATGTAGACAATGCACTTACCACACCCGAAGGCAGGAATGTCCTTATTGCAGGACCTTCCGGAAGAGGATATCATCTGCCCGGTCGTTATCCCGATGCCGATCTCGAGGAAGAATGCAATTTGCTGAACAACTACATGAAGCGGGCGGATCTGCGCATTGTAAACATCATCGATGCGGACGACAGTGACAATGATCCTTCCGCTTATCTCAAACAGGACAATATAGATGCCCTGTTCTATTACAGTTACGGAGCCAACTATACCGGGAGGCAGGGAGAAATAGACTGGTACAATGGGAAACCGTCCATAGGCGGAAGATACACCCTTTGGGGCACATTGTCCTCTCCCCGATCGCTGGCCACACAACTCAACCAGGCCTCTACCGATATTTATTCCGAAGACGGTTACAGCCTGATCCCCGTTCACGTATGGTCAAGAGGGGTGGATGATGTGCTGGATTGTATTGAACGCCTGGGCCCCAATGTACGGGTAGTGGCACCTGATGAGTTTGTATGGCTTGTACGAAAGAATCTCGGGGGATTGCCTGTTGGTACCGGAACCGGTCTCAGGGGTGAATATTATGACGGATATCACCGGGATGAGCTCAAATACACCAAGACTGACGGTACTGTCGATTTTGACTGGGCAACGGGCTCTCCCGATGAGGCCCGGCTCGGAACTAATCGCTTTTCGGTAAAATGGTCGGGGAAGGTACAGCCGCTTTACAATGAGGAGTATACCTTTTATGTCTATTCTGATGACGGGGTGAAACTCACGGTAAACGGGCAGGTACTTATCGACGACTATGAAACACAGGGTGCTTATACCCGGAGCGGTACCGTAACCCTGAATGCCGGGGAGAAATACAACATTTCACTGGAATATGCCGAAGGTAACGGCGATGCCTTTTGCCACCTGGAATGGGAAAGTAGCTCCCAGATGCGGGAAATTGTTCCAAGGGGACAACTCTATAGCCGACCGGATGTTTCCGAAGGCCCGGTAACATTTTATGAACATTGCGGTTTTAAAGGCTTTCATGCCGGCCTGCCCATAGGTGAATATAAGCTTGCCGACCTGGAGTTAAAGGGGTTCGGGGATAATGAAATAGCATGCCTTAAAATTGCCAAAGGCTATAAGGTCATACTATATGAAAACGACAATTTTGAAGGCACCTCCAAAACGATCACTTCAAACCGGGGCTGTTTCGGTAACTGGAAAGATAAGGTAAGCTCCCTTAAAGTGGTAGCCGATGGTGATACGGAACTGGAGGGGACCTATTCCCTGAAGAATATAAACAGTGGCTTATTCCTGGATGTAAGGGGAGGTCTGGGCGGAGTTTCCGATGGGGTGAATATACAGCTCTGGCACGAGAACAACCGGGCCAACCAGAAATTTAACCTCAAACATCTCGGAAACGGCATATATACCATAACCGCGTATCACAGTGCCAAATGCCTTGATGTGGAACAGTCGAGTACGGAAGATAATGCCAATATCCGGCAACGGACGAATTATGAAGCGTTGAACCAGCAGTTTATTGCTGTTCCCGTGAACGATCAGTATTACAAGTTCATTTCCGTACTCAGTGGTAAGGTCATCGCCGTAGAAGGAGAGCGTACGGCCCCGGAAGCCAATGTGGTACAATATACCGATAGCGGCCAGGCTTCCGCAAAATGGGAATTGATCTCCGCTCCCCCCGTAGGTAACGGCGACGGGCTCACAGGTAATTACTTCAACGGGATGGAATTCGATTCCCTTGTCTTTTCCAGGATAGATCCGAAGATCGATTTTGACTGGGGTGAAGGGGCACCCGGTAAAGGTGTGGATACGGATGATTATTCCGTGCGATGGACGGGAAAAATAGAACCGCGGTACTCGGGCGAATACACATTCTATATCACCAGCGATAACGGCAGAAGGCTCTGGATAGACGGCAGGCTTGTCATCGATGCCTGGATAGACGACTGGGATGTGGAATATTCGGGAACCATCACCCTGAAAGCCGGACAACAGTATGACATCAAACTGGAATATTTTGAAAATTACGGCGGAGCCAACTGCAGGCTCCGGTGGTCCGGTGATGCCCAGCCTAAGGAGATCATACCCCGGAACCAACTGTATTCCGACGGACAAACCGTTACCGTCCGGGCAAAAGAAGCAGCACAATACGAAGGTAATGCCGTGCTATACCCGAACCCTTCCTCCGGTGAATTGCGTTTGCAATTTGATTCCCGGAAAGCTGAAGTTACCATTTATGATATGTCAGGACGCAGGGTGATGCCTGTAATCACTGTCAGATCAAATGAGTCCTTAGATATTTCAAAACTGAAAAGAGGACAGTACATTATCCGGTATTACATCAACGGAACAGAAAGAACAAAGCACTTTATAAAGGAATAGGAGCTGAAATTCCTTTAAAAGCTGCTTTGAACCCGGAGTCTTCATGCATGCTGAACTGCCTTCAAAACCCGGTTATGGGCGGCCGAAGGCAGTTTTTTGTGCTTTACTCCGCTATGGCCTGGTAAGTGAGTGTCTCAAATTCATCTCCTATGCGCCAGTAGGGCGAGAGGTACTCCTGTGTGAAAAGAATCCCGATGAGGTTTTCTTCAGGATCTGCCCAGTAATGTGTGTTAAAAGCACCGCCCCAGCTGAAGGTTCCGATACTGAAAGGGGAAAGATAATCGTTCTTTTCCGTTTCCAGTGCAAAGCCCAGTCCGAACCGGAAGTCTTCCGGTTGCGGCGGATAGGGGGAAATACGCATTTTGTCAGTCAGTTGATTGGTGAGCATAAGTTCTACAGTTTTCCGGCTAAGCAACCTTTTGCCCTTGTAAACACCCTTATTGAGGAAAAGGGACAGGAATCTGGCATAATCTGCCGTTGTCGAACTCAGTCCCGCACCTCCCGAGAAATAAGTGCCTTTTCGATTGGGAAACAGGGGATCGACACCTTCGTAAATGGGGTGATCTACTTTTTCCAGTCCGTCAGCCGTACTTTCGTATAAAGTAACCAGCCGGGATTGCTTTTCCTTCGGAATGTAAAAATAGGTGTCGGTCATTTCCAGCGGATCGAATACCCTATTTTGCAGGAACAGGTCGAAAGGTTGTCCGCTCCACAGTTCAACGAGATACCCCAGCAGATCGGTATTGATCCCGTAAGTAAAGGCTTCCCCGGGCTGATGTTGTAACGGAAGCGTGGCCAGCAATTCCATTTTTTCCTTTAAAGTGGCTTTGCCCGACCCGATACCACTGGGAATCCCCGCCTTTTCATAAATGGCCCACATCCGTTTATCACTGAAAACAGCAGGGTAGGCAATCCCGGAAGTATGCCGTAAGAGGTCCCTTATTGTAATTTGCCTGTTGGCCGGAACGGTAGTGTAAGTCGTATCCTTTTCGTTATAAATATCCAGGACTTTCATGTTCCCGTATGCCGGGATGTACATGGCAACCGGGTCGTCCAGCAAAAATTTTCCCTCCTCCCAGAGCATCATTACGGCCAAACTGGTAATGGCTTTGCTTTGCGAAGCGATCCGGAATATATCGTCCGTTCGCATTTTCTTTCCGGATTCCACGTCGGCATAACCGAAAGCCTTATTGTAGACTATCCTGCCATTGCGTATAACAAGGGCCGACGCTCCCGGAATGTGTTTGTCCATGATATGACGATTCATAAAAGAATCGATCTGTGCCAGGCGTTCGGTATCAAAAGCCTGGCTTCTTTCCTGTGCGACAGATGTATTTACTGTACAAAAAAGGATAAGAAAGGGAATTGCTATATAAAATCCGAAGGTATTTATTCGGGTGTTTTTCATGATTTCAAAATATTAAGAAGTTTGTATTGTTTTTTCAGACAGATCTTTTACAAAAGGATAGTCTGTATACCCCTTTGAATTCCCGCCGAAATAGGTTTCCGGATCTCCTGTGGTTAAAGGAATATCGTGTTCCAGGCGGTAGGGGAGGTCGGGGTTGGCGATAAACGGCCGGCCGAAACCGATCATGTCCGCCCATCCTTCGGCAAGTGCTGTATCTGCTTTTTCCCGGGTATACTTCCCGGAATAGATCATTGTCCCCGAAAATACCCTGCGAAGTGCTTTCTTGAAAGACAACGGCATTAACGGTGCATCCTCCCAGTCGGCCTCCGCAATATGTATATAGGCAATCCCTCTTTTGTTCAGCATTTTTGCCGCGGCGGTATAGGTTTCTTCCGGTTTGTCGTCCACTGCACCCTGAAGGGTGGTCAGCGGGGCCAGGCGAACACCTGTTTTTTCTTTTCCTATGGCGCTGGCTACGGCTTGTGTAACTTCGTCGAGGAACCGGAGCCGGTTTTCCGGGGAACCTCCGTAAATATCTGTCCGCGTATTGGCCTGCGAATCGATAAACTGGTTGATAAGGTAACCGTTGGCACCGTGGAGTTCCACACCGTCAAAACCCGCTTTTACAGCATTTCGGGCAGCCTTTACATAGTCCTGTATGATGTCCTCGATCTCCGGAATGGTGAGGGCTCTCGGTATTGAATGCTGAACCATTTCTCCGATACCACTTTCGGCACCTTTGTTCTGAGGATCGATAAATACCTTAACACCTTGTGCTACGAGGGGAGAAGAAGATACGGGAGCATTATTACCGGGTTGCAGGGAAGTATGGGAAACGCGGCCTACATGCCACAACTGTGCGAAAATGAGCCCGTTGGCCCGGTGTACGGCCCGGGTTGTCTTTTTCCAGCCTTCAACCTGCGCTTCGGTATATATGCCCGGAGTCCAGGCATAGCCCTGTCCCTGTTTGCTTATTTGTGTGCCTTCGGTGATAATAAGTCCTGCTGATGCTCTCTGGCTGTAATATTCCGCCATAAGATCGGTGGCAACTTCACCTTTAGCTGCCCTGGACCGGGTCATGGGGGGCATAACGATCCTGTTTTTGGTATTGTAAGGCCCCAGTTTGTGCCCTTTAAAAAGAGAGACTTCTATGTATTTCATGGGAATATGTTTTTTTAAAACGGATATTTTTTATTTGTATTTTTCGGATGGTGTATATTGAACATTGAACCGCTGGATCAGGGAGTGATGAAACCATAAACAAACAGAGGGATATTTAAAACTTCTGCCTTCAACGTTCATCTTTCGATATTCGTTATTATTCCCCTGTATACTTTAACTTTTTGTTCCGTCTGAGGTACAGCAGGGAAATGGCAATACCGGCAGCAGCCATGGCAACCCCGACCCATTCCGGTGAAGTGTAGCCATAGCCCTTGTCTATGGGAATCCCACCCAGGAAAGCCCCTAAAGCATTGGCAATGTTAAAACAGGCCGGGCCAAGGGACGCGACCAGCATTTCCGCATCGCTCTTCACCGAATTGAGCAGTAACACGGTAAGCGGCGGAACAATGGCAAAGGTAGCCACCCCGGTAAGGAAGGTCATGGTCAGTGAGGCCCACGGATGAAAGGCCGTATAATAAATGAGGACCATACACACGATCTGGAACCCCAGTATGGCGATAACGGTAGCCGAAGGGGAAAAGGCATCCGAGAGTTTCCCGCCGATCAGGTTGCCCGCAAACATCCCGAACCCCGCGAGCACCATAATGTACGGGAGGTGTTTTTCGGCGATGCCCGATACTTCCGTCATCAGAGGGGCAATGTAGCTTATCCATGCAAAAAGGGCACCGGGAGCCACCGAAAATATGAGCACCATAAACCAGACATTGCCGTTGCGGAATATGGAAAAGTCTTTCCACGGATTACCTGTATTTTTCCGGGCTTCCATTTTGGGCATCCACACCTTTAATGCCAGTATGGTAACCAGACCGATAAGTGCAATCAGTAAAAAGGTATAACGCCAGGAAAAGTGATGCCCGATATAGGTTCCCAACGGAACACCGAGCAGATTGGCAACGGTAAGTCCCGAAAACATGATGGCAACCGCACGGGCTTCCCTGCCCTTGTCGGCCAACCGGCTGGCTACGACAGAACCCACCCCGAAAAAGGCACCGTGTGGCAAACCGGAAACAAACCGCGATGCCAGTAAGAGTTCGTAGTCGGGGGCTATGATAGACAATCCGTTAAATACGGTGAACAAGACCATCAGGAGGATTAAGGTTTTGGTAGGAGAAAACCGGTCCATGCTGATCACCAATAACGGAGCACCCACAACTACCCCGAGCGCATAAGCCGAGATGAGGTAGCCGGCTACGGGAATGGAAATATCGAGGTCCCGCGCAACATCGGGCAGCATCCCCATTATGGTGAATTCGGTTACCCCGATGCCGAGGCCCCCCAATGCAAGTGATAACAAACTTTTTTTCATAGAACAACCAGTTAGCGGGTTATGTTATTTTACTATACGCTTTGTCCGGACAGTACCGGGGAGAATATTTTATCGAGATGCGTCCTGTACGTTGTCATATCCCTTTCCACATCGCCGTTTTTGACAATGTCGTGAAAGTGAATGCTTTCCAGCGGTTCGAGGCCTATAAAAGCATTCATCCGGTGAAAGCCGAACAGGATACCTTCATCCACACTTTTTTGCTGAAAAAATTCTCCGGGCAGGGTAAAAGCTTCCCGGGGAGCGTTCCAGCTGGTAGTCACCATATATTTTTTTCCTTTAAGCAACCCTCCCGTACCGTAATTGACAGCCGGATTTACAGAAGAACGGCCATCACCGGTGTATATCTCTCCCGGTATAAAAACGTGGTCTATGTATTCCTTTAACCCGAAGGGAACCTGAAACCACCATATGGGCATGTGGTAGATGATCACATCGGCCCAAACAAATTTTTTAGCTTCTTCTTTCGGGCTGTAACTTTCATTAATGTTGGTGGTCTTTACCTCAAACCCTTTCTTGTTTTGAAAGAAATCAAGGGTAATATCGGCGAGGGTTTCGTTGAACCGGCCCCCGGATTGTGCGAATTTTTGCCCGCCGTTAATAATGAATATCTTTTTCATAAGTATGTTTTTTTAAGTACAGGACAAAATTAATGGCACCACATGTATTATTAAAATAATATAAATCATATATTTGTATCATAATTATAATAGTATAGCAATGGTTAATCTGGAATGGTACAGGACGTTCAAGGCAATTTATGAAACGGGCACCCTTACCGGGGCGGCACAGGCACTTTATGCTTCCCAGCCGGGAGTAAGCCTGCACCTGAGTTCACTGGAATCCTATACGGGATACAAGTTGTTTGATCGTTCTTCGCGTAAAATGGTACCCACGGAACGGGGAAAAGTGTTGTACAATCATATCAAGGAAGCCATCGCCAAGCTGGAAGATGCCGAACAGTGTTTCCGGAAAAGCACGGAAAAGGACAAGCCCACTATCAGTGTGGGGATGTGTATGGAAACTTTTCAGTATACCGTAGAACCCTATATTTCCACATTGCCTTTTGATGTGATCATAAAATTTGTGGAATACAAGGATGCCCTGACCGACCTGGACAAGGGCATACTCGACCTGGTGATAAGTTCCCGGAAAGGATCGGACAAGAATGTGGAATACAGGGCCTTTTCCAAAGAGAAGATCGTACTGGTTGCGGGCCGGGATACTGATGTAACCGGTTTTGATGAGCTGCTGGAAGCACAGGACTTCAATGGTATACGGGAATGGTTGAAGCAACGGACCTGGTACGGGACTACGGGAGATATGGAAAACCTGCGAAAGTTCTGGAACACGAACTTTAACAAACACCCCGATTTTAAGTGCAATTATATCGTGCCGAACAAAACCTCCATTGTACGTTGCCTGAGCCGGGCAAAAGGGCTTGCCGTATTGCCGGATTTTTTATGCCGTGATGAAATTGAAAAGGGGAATATAAAGTTGCTTTGGGAGGGAAATGTCAGTATAGAAAACACGCTTTATTTTGCCATGCGTAAAAAGACCATTTACGCAGAGGAAATAAAATGTATCGAAGATATTTTCGAAAAAAAGATGCCTTCTTATTCTCCTGCGGAAGTGGAGAATGTTTCCGGGTAAAACAGGAAGTCAATTATAAAACCGGATGTCTGAGAAGTATGATCAGGGCCGATATCTTCTTCCAGACACCCGGAATGTGTTTTTATGTAGCTTTTACCTCGCTTTTCCCCGTCATCAGGTTTTTGATGGCTGTCTGGTCTATTACCGGATTCGCCCCTTTGCTTTCCGCTACCATGGCACCCATGGCACAGGCAAAGTTAACGGCTTTCTGCGGGGATGATTTAAAGTGAAACAGGTGGGTAAGCAATGCGGCAAGAAAAGAATCGCCCGCACCTACCGTATCTTTTACCGTGATATTATACCCGCTGTTATAGTACAGTTTTCCGTTTTGCAGCAACACGGCTCCGTGTCTTCCCTTGGTGACGCATATGGACGGGGTAGCTGTTTTTCCGGCAATGTATTCCATATTTTGCTCCATGGACTTATAAGGTGATCCGATGGCTTCGGCGATCTCGTAAAGTTCATCGTCGTTGAATTTTATAAAATCCGCCTTTTCCATCAGGGGCTTAACGGTTTCAATGGTGTAATGCGGATAGCGGAGGTTGGCATCAAAGACCTTATGTATATTGTGGTTGGAGAGCAGCCGGTGCAAAGTGCTTTGAGACACTTCATCCCGGCAGGCCAGGCTTCCGTACACGATCAGGTCGGAAGCTGAGACAAGTTGTCCGGCAGTTTCGGTAAAAGGGATCTTGTCCCAGGCCGAGGGATAAGTGATCTCATAGGTGGCAGACCCGCGGTCATTCAGCGTTACGTCCACTGTTCCCGTTTGATATTGTGTGTTTTCTGCAATACCGGAAGTGTTCACCCCGTGTTCTTCGAGATAAGTTTTTATTTTTTCCCCGTCTTCGTCCTTTCCGATACAGCTTATTATACTGACATCGCATCCCAGGGATTGCATCCGCAAAGCTACGTTGAGCGGAGCACCGCCTATATTTTTGTGACCGGGGAAGCAGTCCCATAATACTTCTCCGTATGATATGACCCGGAGTTTTTCTTCTTTATTCATGCTTGTTTTTTTATTGTTTCCGGCAGCTTGCCATTACAAATTACGAAAAAGAATCAATATTCAAGTCCCAAATGAGATTCTTCGCTTCGCTCAGAATGACATTTGAGACCTGAGACTTTTATCAATACCCCGGATTTTGTTTGTACAATCCGCCTGTAAAATCAATTTCCCGTTGCGGAATGGGATAATATTCATCCCTGCCGGCGGTAAACCGGGCATTGGCCAGGAAATCCCGTTTTGTCTTTTCTTCTTCCAGGTAGGCATTCAATACTTCGGCTGCTTCCCCCCAGCGCACCAGGTCAAAGAAACGGTGCCCTTCCATGGCAAATTCCAGCCTTCTTTCGAACTTCAATGCCTCTAAGGCTTCCGCTTTGGAAGCGAAAGAAGTATACAGGCCTATATTGTAGATATCAGTGGCCCCGGCCTCCAGCGGACGGGAAGTACTTGCCGCGGCCCTTTCCCGTATCCGGTTGATGATGGGAACGGCCTCGTTATACCTGTCCAACTGTATCAGGGCTTCGGCTTTAAAGAGCAATACGTCCGCATAGCGTATAAAATCGACGTTCTTGGAAGTCCCTACAAAAGGTCCTTCCTTTATATAACAGGAACAATCCGGCGCCTGTTGCTCTTTCATGTTCCCGAAGAAGCCGTATACTCCGGGGTCCCTGGCCCAGCTGGCACTGTAGATCATGTCACCGTCTTCGTTTATGGTATTCCTGTATTTGAACGGCCTGCCGGGCACACCGATAGTATGGTCCAGGCGGGGGTCTATGTTGATAAAATCTTCGGTATTTGTCATATCCGAAGTATTGAAATCATTTAATAGCGGGAGACCGTCCCCATCCGTTTTAAAGGCGTTGACCATATTCTGGCTCGGCAGGTGAAATCCGCAGCAACCATAGAGGGAAGTCCCGTGCGGAGAATTTAAGCCGGTAACAAAACTTACCCTGCCCACTTCGGTACCGTCATTGATGGAGAACTGTGCGGCCCATACGGATTCGGGGCCGTTATCGTGACCATCGAGGAAATTGTTGGCAAAATCGGGTTCGAGGCTGCCCGATACGGCATCGGCATAGGTGATAACTTCTTCCAGCCGGGAAGTGTTGATGTTGATAACCCTGTGATTTTCATCCTGCTCGTAGGCCTGGTAGAGCCTCAGCTTGGCAAGATAGGCAGCAGCTGCACTTTTGTCTGCACGTCCGGGCTGGTCCTGTTCTTCCGGGAGGTTTTCGTAGGCGAACAGGAAATCTTCGGCAATTTTGTTCCAGAGTTCGTCGTTCTCCACATCATTGGAAATTTCCAGGAGTTCCTCATCGCTGAGTCCTTCCGTAATGTAGGGGACCTTTTTGAACAGCAGTTTGAGCATAAAATGAGAGTGCCCCCTCAAAAACCGGAGTTCGGCCATACGGGTGGTTTTTAACGGAAACTCGTCTTCAGAGAATTCCCCGATCACCGACAGGGCAAAATTGGCCCGTGAAATGGCTTTGTAGAAATTGGTCCATGTACGCGGGGCCATCCAGTCACCGTCATCGGCCTGGGTGAGATTGTATTGTTCATAATGATCTATTACGGGAACATCGCTCCTTCCGCCGCCGCCTTTATAAGCGTCGTCAGAACGTACACTGCCGTATACCCACATATGGGTAAGGGGACCTATCATCTCATCATTGGTAATGCCGGCATAGGCTGCCGTTACCAGGCTTTCGGTATTTTCTGCGGTAGCAATATCCTCCTCGGATACCTGTCCTTTGGGGTCGTATTCCAGAAATTCCTTGCCACAGGACACAAACAGTAATAATGTGCCTGCCAGGAGTAGATATGTGGTGTGAATTGCTTTCATAATATTTGATTTTCAGTTATGTATATGAACGGAGGAAACATGGCGAATACATTTTAAAAACCGATGTTAACTCCGAGTGAAAGGGTTGTCGGTACGGGAATGGCATTGACATCCGTTCTTTCCGGATCGGCGCCTATATAACCGTTCGGGGTGATCCAGAACAGGTTTTCCCCTTGTACATAAAACCGTAGATTGGTCATTCCGCCCCACTTTTCTATCAGTTCTTTTGGGAAATTGTACCCTAATTGCGCATTCCGAAGCTTGAAATACGAATTATTCCGATACAGGTAATCGGAATCCTGGGTGTCATTGTTTACGAGCGACAGGGAAGGGATGTCTGTATCGGTATTTTCGGGGGTCCAGGCATTGAGGACGCCCAGCCCGGCATTTTCCCGGCCCTGAACAAAATTGTTCCAGAAGATATATGGGTCGAGGCCAACACGCCCCGTTACACCGGAACCGAATACCGAGAAGTCAAAGTGTTTGTATTTCAGATCAATACGGATGCCGTATTCCAGGTCGGGCAGCGTGGTGCCGAGGAAATCGCGGTCGTCGGCATTGATAATACCGTCTTCGTTGAGGTCCGCAAACCTGATCCCTCCCGGGCGGGCGCCTACCTGTGTGGCATGTGCGTCCACTTCCTCCTGGCTTTGGAACAAGCCGTCCGTTTTATATCCGAAGATGGAAAACTGGGAATGCCCGATGATGGAATTATCGGCAGTTCCGGGATAGGCTGTTCTTACTTCCTCGGGGAGCTCGGTTATTTTGTCCTTAAATGCCCCGAAATTGGTAGATACGGCGAAGTACAGGCCATTCTCGTAAGTATCGGAATAGGCGAGCGACAATTCCCATCCCTTGGTACGGGTGGAAGCCCCGTTCAAAAAACGCTGTCTTCCTTCACCCAGAACGGAAGCCACCGGAGGTTGTATCAAAATCCCTTCCGTATTTCTTACAAAGTAGTCAAAAGAACCGGCGATCTTGTTTTGGAGCAGCCCGAAATCGAGTCCCACGTTTACTTCCCGGGTCTCTTCCCAGCGCAGTCCGCTGTTGGCCGCCTGGATGGAAACAAAGCCGGAGGGCAGGTTTCCGGTGTTATTGCCATTGAGGTCGTAGGCTGTTCCCACGTTGTAGTATATGTTGAAAAAGTCCGGAACATACACGTTTTGATTGGGGCCGTACCGGGCTTCGTACAATCCGAAACGGGCCACATCACCGATCGACTGGTTGCCCACTTCCCCGTAACCGGCCCGGATTTTAAGGTCGGATATCAAATTGCTTTCCTTCAGGAAATTTTCGCGGTTGATTCGCCATCCGGCAGTTACGGCAGGAAAGTACCCGTACCTGTTGTCTTCGCCGAAGCGGGACGAACCATCCCTTCGCAGGGTAAAGGAGGCCAGGTATTTATCGGCAAAGGCATAATTGACCTTTCCGAACATTGACCACAGCCTGCTTCCCGTCGAAGAACCGTCGGTGGTACGGCTTCCGGAAGCGGCACCGAGCGTAAAATAATCCTCGGTTTCTATGGCGAAGCCCTGGGCAGAGGAAACAATGGAATTCAGGTCGGTCTTTATGGCTTCGGTACCCAACAATACTCCGATCCTGTGGTCACCCAGTTCGAGGTTGTAGTTCAGCGTATTGCTAAAGGTCAGGCTGGTGTATTCGTTGGTATCATGGGTCAGCTTGTTGGTGCTCCTGGTTATAAACCCGTTCGCTACCGTGGTTTCAATGTCTTTTCTGTGAAAACGGTTGTGATCTATTCCCAGGGACATCCGGAAGGTCAGGTTCTTTAAAAGATCGATCTCGGCGAATACGTTTCCGAAGAGCGTGGTTCTTTCGGTATTATCCCACCGGTTGATATACTGCATGTATACAGGGTTGTTCCTGTCGGAGTATCCGGACCCGAGAGGTCCCGCATATTCCCCGGTACCGGTAAATACGGGAATGGTAGGTGCCAGGGTAATGGCAAGTCCGGGCGTGGGTGCGCTCCCTACATCGGGAGAGGCCAGGGTTTCATTGGAAGTGAAGAACTGGGTGTTCATACCTACCCTTACTTTGTCATTAAAGAGTTTGACATTCCCGTTGAACCTGGCTGAATAGCGTTCGTAGCCGGTATATTTCAGTATTCCGGTGTTTTTCAGATACCCGAGGTTCAGCAGCATGAACGATTTGTCCGTACCTCCGGAGATGCTGACGTCGTTGTTATACACATAACCGGTTTCATAGGTTTCCTTCTGCCAGTCCGTATCGCCTGCCGGGACATTCGTGTCCCCGCCCACATAGGGTTGTACCGTAACATTATTGAGTGCCGGGTTACTGAAATTACCGTTCCAGTCAAAATCGTATATTTCCCCGTAGGCATTGTTGGGATCGGCACCGTCGTTTACCGAGGCACGCCAGAGGGCTTCCCCTCTTTGCTGTGCGTTGAGCATGTCATAGCGTTGCTTTTTTTCGGAAAGTACCGAAATATTGGAATTGATACTTACGCTGAATTTTTCGCCGTCGCCCCTCGTGCGGTTCTTGGTACTGACCACGATAACACCGTTAGCGGCCCGTGCCCCGTATACCGAAGAGGCCGAGGCATCCTTGAGTACCTGCACGGATTCTATGGTGCTGGGATTGATCCCGGCAAATACCTCAGGGCGTATCGTGGGCACACCGTCTATGACATAAAGGGGATTGTTGTCGCCCAGGGTACTCACCCCGCGGATAAGGATACGGTTGCTGGTTCCGGTGGGATCGCCCGTTTTTTCCACGAACAGGCCGGGTACACGGCCCTGCAGAGCCTGCATGGTGTTCCCGGAGCTCATACTTTGCCCTTCCAGGGGAGCCAGGTCCACCACGGAAATGGCCCCGGTCATCTCCACTTTTCGTTCTTTGGTATAGCCTACAATGATTACTTCGTCCAACTGTTGAGAGTCCGTGTCCAGGGCAACATTTACCTGCGTTCGCCCGTTTACCGGGACCTCCTGTGCTACAAAGCCCACGTAACTGAATACCAGTACGGCATCCGGAGAGATATTGTCCAGGCTGTAGTTTCCGTCAAAATCGGTCACGGTCCCTTTGGTGGTACCCTGTACCAGGATGGAAGCCCCGGGCAGGGGAAGTCCGTCCTCCGAAGAGGTTACCGTACCGCTTACCTTAATTTCCTGTGCGAACAGGTAGCCTTGTGCCAGCAGCAAAAGGCAACATAATAATCGTTTCATAGTTTTCATTTGTTTGTTTTTGAGGGCGGAGGTCCGAAGGAGGCAGAATATCGCTTCCGACTTCCCACCGTCTTACATTCGTTTTGGTTTTCCGGTTAATTGAATTTTAGTTCGTGAATAGCTATTGCTTTCGCTGTGACACCCGAAGTGTCGGTAGTAAGGCTAAGGGTTTCAAAAGGAGCTTCGGGAAAGAATATTTCCGTCATTACAACCGTACCGTTATCGTAAAAGATTTCGATAGAGGTCTTGTCCAGTACAATGTGTATATCAAGGGCATCCGAAGTGGAAAAACGGGGAGCCACAGCAGTTTTTCCGGCAAATTTTTCTGAAAAATCCGTTTGCCCGGCTTTTGCCCTGTTTATAAAGAATTCCCTTTTGGCATTATTCAGCCCGAAGGAAAGCGTATCTCCCTTTGCATTGTACAGCCGGAACGTACAGGTGCTTTTTCCGATTCCTTTGAGGTTCAGTGCAATCTCGGTATTGTTAAGCACCGGACCGTCTTCAGTGTGATATACAAAAGGGCTGTCCAGGGCGATGTCCTGTTTTTTAATGGCTTTGGTCCGGAAGTCTTTCAATTCCCGGATGGGGCGTGAGGACAGTTGATAGGTAGTCCCGCTTTTAATGAGTTGCAGTTCCCTGGGGAGGGTCATGGCGCTCCGCCAGGTTGTGGTAGGCACCTGTTGGGCATATTCCCAGTTGGACATCCAGCCGATAAAAAGCTTTCTGCCGTTACTGTCCGGTACTCCGGACCAGGTAACCCCGGCGTAGTTGTCCCTGCCATAGTCTATCCAGAATGCTTTTCTTTTATTGAGTTCCGCTTCAAATCCGGGATCGGGGGTAAAAGTGGTGCCGTCAAAATCCCCGACAAAATACTGGGTAGCAGAACCGCCGTTGGGCCCGCCGGGGTTCAGGCTCTGGATCAGTACCCATTTGGTTTCGCCTGTCTCTTCAACGGTCATCGGGAAAAAGTCCGGGCATTCCCATACACCGCCGTGAGCACCGGTATCCGTTCCGAAATCCGAGAGGAATTCCCAGTCTTTGAGATTATCGGAACGGTAAAATTTGGCCCGGTCCTGGGCAGCGAGAACCATGACCCACTGGTTGCGAAGGGTATCGCGTACCACCTTCGGGTCGCGAAAATCACGTATTCCGGGGTTTTCTATTACCGGGTTGTTTGCGTATTTGGTCCAGGTCATGCCTTCGTCCGTGCTGTAGGCAATACCCTGGGTTTCCACATCAATCTGGTCGTTGTCCCTTTTTTTCGGATCGTGAATGGTGTACATGGCCACTACCGGGGGCGTTCTGCCGTCACTGAGCCCGGAAGTATTGTCATGGTCTACCACCGCACTTCCCGAAAAGATATATCCTTCTTCCCCTGGATAGAGTGCTATGGGGAGTTCTTTCCAGTTCAGCAGGTCGGTACTCACGGCGTGTCCCCAATGCATGGGGCCCCAGACCGTGGAGTCCGGGTAGTGCTGAAAGAACAGGTGATAATATCCGTTGTAGTAAAACATGCCGTTCGGGTCGTTCATCCACTTTTCTTCGGGAGTGAAATGAAAATTCGGCCTGTAGTGTTCTTCCTCCCCGGCGACCGGGCTGTCCGGGGCCGATGCCTCCTTTTTCCCGCTGTTCTGACCGCAGGCGATCAGAAGGAACAGGAGAACAGGAAGTGCAGCTGTTTTGGTAATTACTGTATTCTTCATTGGAATTGATTGATTTATGGTTTATAGTTTTTACCCCCCCCAGCCCCCCTCAAGGGGGGAGTTATATCTTTTTTAATAGGCATTACTGCTCCCCCCTTGAGGGGGGACACAGGGAGGTGTCCCTCCAGTATTACTCATTCAGTTCCCGGATCACCCGATCCTCCGGCACCTCAAATTTCCGGCTTCGGACTTCGGGCTTCAGACTTCTGACTTTTGACTTTTGACTTTTGACTTCAGACCGGCTCCCCGAAATCTTTAACCGGGCCTGTATATCCTCCAGTGAAATCCCCTTGGTTTCCGGCATAACAAACCATACGAAAAGGAGTTGCAGGGCCATCATTACCGTAAAGAACAAAAACACGGGCCAGGCGCCCACAGCACCGAAAAGCATGGGGATAAGGGAAGGGATAACGGCGGCAAGTATCCAGTGTACGGAAGAACCGAACGCTTGCCCTGCCGGTCTGAGGTGATTGGGAAATATTTCCGAGATGTACACCCAGATAACAGCTCCTTGGCCCACGGCGTGCGACGCGATGAATACGAAAAGGGAGAGAGGTACGGAAATTCCGCCCCAGTCAAAATAAAAAGCGGCGGTTACCATGGAAAGAGACAGGATATAACCGAAAGAACCGTACAACATTAAGGTCTTTCTGCCCAATCTGTCTATAAGCATCACTCCCAGAAGGGTAAACAGCAGGTTCACCACACCTATACCCACACTGCTCAACAGGGCGGTATTCTGTGCCAGTCCGGCTTCTTCGAATATCCGCGGAGCATAATACAAAAAGGCATTGATGCCCGACAACTGGTTGAACAGGGCGATGAGGAAAGCGAGGATCAGGGGGAACCTGTATTTTTTCATGAATATGGTTTCCCCGCTCTGCGCTGTTCCGGAGCCCGTTCGGATTTTTTCTATCAGGTGTTCCGTATTCTTCGCGGGATTGATAAGTTTTAATACTGCTTTGGCGCTTTCGATCCGGTTTTTGGAAATGAGCCATCTCGGGCTTTGGGGAAGATTGAATGCGAAAATGAGATATACCAGGGCGGGGAGGGCTTCCACGCCCATCATCCATCGCCAGGAACGGGGACCGATGTCGCTGAGTAAATAATTGGATACGAAAGCGATGAGTATTCCCAACACGATATTAAACTGGTACAGTGATACCAGTCTTCCCCGTTTTCCGGCCGGTGCTATTTCCGATACATAGGCCGGAGCTGCAATGGTCGATGCTCCTACACCCAGCCCCCCGATAAACCGGAAAAAGGCAAAAGTATAAGGATCATTGGCTAGGGCAGACCCGAGGGAAGAGACCAGGTAAAGTCCCCCGATCAAAAGAAGGGTGTTTTTCCTTCCTATTCTGTTAGTGGGGATTCCTCCGAACAAAGCACCTATGACCGTACCCCACAGGGCCATGGCCATAACCACGGAACCGTGAAAGGCATCGGACGAATTCCATAATAATTGTAATTGCCTGTCCGCTCCTGAAATTACCACGGTATCAAACCCGAACAAAAAACCGGCCAGTGCGGCCGTAACCGACCAAAAAACAATTTTATTCATCTTATAATTAATTACGATGAATGCTAAATTATTCTTAAAAAACAGGGTTTATGTTTAATGATGTTGCAATTTATTTCGTTTTTGCATTTTTAGGGCTTTGTTTTTTTTAACTTATTGCAAATCAGTGGTTTTATTTTTCGATAATAATACACTACAACGATATAGTTACACTCAGGTAACATAAATTATACTGAGGTTACATGGTTTTATACCGGGTTAAGGATATGGATTCTCCATAAAATACGATTCAGAATCGTGACAGGTCAATGTTTTCAATTTTATGTCCGGTTCCGGGTACGGGAATATTATCGCGGTAAACAGGTCATGTCCTGTAACCGGATATGATGCATTTCTTGTAATACCTTGGTATAACCCGCTATCAATGCCCGCTAAAACGGCCATGTAAGGGGTTGTGTTTGCGGCATAAGGGGTTGTGTTTGCGGCGTAAAGGGTTGTGTTCGCCGCGTAAGGGGTTGTGTTCGCTGCGTAAGGGATTGTGTTTGCGGCGTAAGGGGTTGTGTTCGCCGCGTAAGGGGTTGTGTTTGCGGCGTAAAGGGTTGTGTTCGCCGCGTAAGGGATTGTGTTTGCGGCATAAGAGGTTGTGTTCGCCGCGTAAGGGGTTGTGTTCGCTGCGTAAGGGATTGTGTTTGCGGCGTAAAGGGTTGTGTTCGCCGCGTAAGGGATTGTGTTTGCGGCATAAGAGGTTGTGTTCGCCGCGTAAGGGGTTGTGTTCGCTGCGTAAGGAGTTGTGTTTGCGGCATAAGGGGTTGTGTTTGCGGCGTAAAGGGTTGTGTTCGCTGCGTAAGGGATTGTGTTCGGCGTATACGCAATCCCTTAAATGGCAAAAACAGGCTCCGGATCAAAGGTTGTGGCGCAAAGCCGGATTTTAGATATAGGATGTAAGACCTATGACTACAGGATGTAAGAATTAAAAATCGATACCTTAAACCGTTAGGTATTACGAGGAGTTGTGTTGCCCAGGGGGCCAGATATCATACCTTAATATTTTGGGGATGATCCCATAACACTTGTAAAAAAGTGGTTTACGGACTGCAATAATTTCAAAGAGTTTGAATGTAAATAACTTAAAATCAGATTTTTTAAATGAAAACTGGTGATCACGAGTGATGACTAAGGGTTGTTCTTGTATTCTTTCGGGGTGATCCCGTATTTGTTTTTAAAGGAGGTGGAGAAATAGTTGGGGGAAGAAAAACCGCAGGCATAAGCTATTTCGGCAATGTTCAACGAGGTTTTACGGAGCATTTCTCTCGATTTTTCAAGCCTGATACCGCTTATGTATTCATTGACGCTTATACCGCACATTCCCTTGATCTTGCGGTAGAGTTGTACGCGCGACAGGTTGAGTTTCCGGGCAAGTTCTTCCACGGTGAACTGCGGATTGTCCAGGTGTTGTTCTATGATGGTATCCAGCCGGGTACGGAATTCCTGGCCGGTGATCTTTTCTATTTCGTTCTGTTGCAGGGTGATCTTCTCACTTTGCAGCTCCAGCAGCTTTTTCTTTTTGCCTATGATGTAGGTGGAATAGATGCTGTATAACGCCAGTGAAAGTATGAGCACAAGGAAAAATATGAGTATCTTGATAAGGTTGGTCTGTGTGGCATATTTTTTTTCCTGTTCGGAAAGCTTTTGCAACTGGTTTTCTATACTGGCCTGTTGCCGGTCGATCTTGTCCAGCTGGTTTTTCATTATATCCGCATTGACCGAATCAATGACCGTGGTACTCAGGATGTTGTTTTTGGATACGGGTTCACCCTTTAGTATTTTAAGGGCGAGTTTAATGGCTTCGTTCCCTCCCGTGGGGTAAAAGATGGTGGCCTGCAATACTTTGTCCTGTACGAGTTGTATGCCACCGTTCAGGGTGTTGAGTCCGTCCACACCTATAAACCCGATCCTGTTTTCCACCCCTTTTTCCCGGGCTGTTTCCCAGGCGCTCAGGGCCATCCGGTCGTTATGACAAAACACATAATCGATTTGAGGTTTTTGAGCGAGTATTTCCTCGAGGGGGGCTTTTACCGATTCCCTTTCCCAGTTCCCGTCTACGGAAGCTACTACTTCCAGGTGATCGAACCGGTTGACGATCTGGTTAAATCCCAGGCTCCTCTCGTAAGCGGGAGAAGAGCCTTTCAATCCTTTTATTTCTACGATTTTTATCTCTTTTCCTTTGCCGGAGGTATTCGAGGCGATATACCGGCCGGCATTCCTTCCTACCTCGATATTATCCGCACCGATGTATGCGGTGTAACTTTCGTTTTCTATTTTCCGGTCTATGACGATGACGGGGATACCTGCCTTTATCGATTTTTCCACAATTGCCGTCACGGGGCGCGACTGTATGGGGGAAATAATAAGGATGTCGGATTGGTTGCCGATAAGGGTTTCGATATCCTTTACCTGTTTTTCCACATCGTCATTGGCATCCAGTATGGTGAGTTCCACATTATCGTGAAGGGAGGCCTCCAGTCGCATGGACTTGTTCATCTGTTTCCTCCAGTCGTCTGTGGTCATGCCCTGGGAGAAACCGATTTTTATTTCATCTTTCTCCTTTAAACCCGAGCATGCGAAGACAATGCCCGCCAGCAGAAAACAGACAAGGATGCGGTAATAATGGATAATATCGGGTTTCCTGTAAATTGGCATTGATTCGAAAATTGTGCTCGGATTGTCATTTCCTGTTCCGGAAGCGATATTTTTCGCCAATTTATAAAAATAACATCACTTGTGAAGTCCGTGTTGAGGATTTCACGATTTTTATATGCATATCCCGGTTCTGTATTCCCCGGTTTCAGCGATTTTTTTTTCTTTTTTTCCTCCGGTAAAATTCGATAAAAAGAGCTGTACAAAGCAGTGCTATCAACGTACCTGAAACAATAATTTGCGAAGAAGCCGGGAGTTTTTCCTGCTGTATATTTCCGTAGTATACGAACCCGCTCCAGTAATAGGGGGATTTTTGAATGGCGGGTATACTTTCATTTTCCAGGTAGGATATTTTGGATTGGTGATTGGCGGCCGAAGCAGCATTGTTTTTGGTGTAATTTTTATAAAAGGACGTCATGATCCGCGCCGTGGCCCGGTCGTTGACCTGCCAGAGGGAAAACAATAGTTTTTCCGCACCGGCATACTGGAAGCCCCGGGCAATGCTCATGGCGCCTTCGCCTTTTTGCAGCTTGCCGATACCCGTTTCACAGGCACTGAGCACTACGAGTTCCGGTTTTAGCCGCATTGCGTATAATTCGTGTAAAAGCATGGTATCGTCGTAGAACTCCACACTGGCAGGGACTGTAAAATCTCCCCCGCCGGCGTGGGTGGAAAGGTGTATAATATCGTATTGTTCTGCCCGGTGTAAAAAATTTGCCCTGGTAGCATTTTTCCCGGTCAGGAAATCGGCATTGGTCAGGTTTCGGATGTTTTCGGCTTCTTCTTTGGAATAACGGAGTTCGTACGGACTGTTCTCAAATATCGGGAAAATCCCGAGTAATTTTCCGGTTTTCCGGTTTTGCCCGGTATTGAGGTAAAAGGCGGCCGATGTATTGTAAACTATTTGTTGCTGCTTTACGAGATAAGGCATGGTAGTATAAGTACTTCCTGGCGCCGGTTCCGTAAGAAGGGCTTCAAACGGGATGAAATGCAGCAGCCCGTCAGGAACAATAACCAGGTTTCCTGCAGACAGGGAATGTCCCGGAATCAGCTTTTTGTATAGGTGATGAGCAGTTTCCGTGTAGGATGAAACGGCATTGTGGATAGCAGACGGACTGTCGAAAAAGGAAATAAACCTTCGCAGAACTTCCTCATGGTCCGAAGTGACGGATATGCGTTCCAGGGCAATTCTGTCCTCCGAAAACAGAAAGACGTAGAGGTGTTTTTTTCCGGAAAAATATACGATCATGGCAGCTTTTTCCTCCCGGAGCTTTTCCTGTAAGCCGACAACGGAAACATCCCTGAATTCCCCGTGGCCGTATTTTTTGCCCGTTTTTTCGCGAAGGGATTTTAACTCCGGATAAATGGTGTTGAGGGTTTCGATGTGGTGTTGTACAGCATCCTGTTTTCCAGTGAGCTGTGCCCGGACCAGTTTGTTGATGACAGTTTCCTGTTGCCGGGAGAGCGCCTGTTCTTTTCGGAGAAGGGAATCCTCCGGAAATCTTTCCGCCAGTGATCTCTGGGCGAGGATGTCTTTCAGTACAGAGGCCTTGCTTTGTTCGGCGTATTCGAAAGCGCGTTCCAGATAGCGGATATTACCGGTATTCTGATAGGCGTCATACAGGAAAGCGATGCATCTTTCGCTTCGCGAACGGTTGTCTGCCCGGTGTATGATCTTTGCTTCCGGAGAGACGATCCGGTCTCCCAGCAGATCGGTGACAAAGAAGGCGAGGTCGTAGTAGTGCAGGGCTTTCTCCACATCGGTCTGAAGTGTCGCCAGGGCATCGAAAATGGCAATAAACGTATTTTCGGGATAAAGGATTTCCGGGGAGGGGTGTTTGTTGCCTTCCTTATCGGGGAGTAAAAAGCCAAGCGCCCGGAACAGTAGTTTTTCCGCTTCGGGCTTGTTCTGTTCCCGTATGGAGAGTTCGGCTTTTTCCACATAGAGTTTGGCGAGGTCCCTGGCAGTAAAACCCTGCTGTTTCAACGCCGGTTCCGCAAGGTTGAGGTATTCTTTTGCCTTGGTGATATGGCCCCGGCTTTTGGCCAGCTGCGCCATGTTCCGGTACATCTGCGGACTTGTTTGCGGATGGTTTTGTACGGCTCTTTGCAAAAAGGTTTCTGCTTTGTCATACGCTCCCAGGGCAAAATAGTTACTGGCCAGGTTGTTTAGTAATTCGGCTTTTTGCCCGGCTTTAAGGCCTGGTCGTTGTAAATGTTCTTCGATAAGCCGGACGGCAGTCCGGAAATTTCCCGTATTGTGATATACTACCGACAGATTGAGCACCCCCGCGGTTTCCTGCGCCCCGTTTCCCTGTTCCCGGGCCAGGAACAGGTATGATTTTATAGTGTTTTCGGCCTGGGCGAAATCTCCCGAAACCGTATAGAGGTTGCCGAGCGGTTTCAGGCAGAACTCAATAATGTCATAACCGGGGCGCTGATGGTTTTGGTAGTTTTGCCATGCTTTTTCATAAGAAGATATTGCTTTTCGAGGCATTCCGGATTTACGGTAATAATAACCCATATTGCAACGGAGGATCAGTAAGGCCATTTGCTCGTCCGGAGAGTCGGCACGGCCTGTAAAAACAGGGACTTTCCTTTCCAGTTCCCCGAGGAAACCTGCGGAGGGATTTTCGACCAGTTTATCTACCGCCCGGTAAATACTATCCGTAAGCTGGGCCCTGACAGTAAGGCTCAGTAAAAGAAAAGCGTATAAAAGGAGTGTTTTTTTCATCATACCTGTTAACTTTCCCCGCACCCGGAACATTCCGAGGGCTAAAATTTCCATATGGCATAGAGCTGTACCTGGCTGTGGGGACTGTTGAAATTATAGACATAACGTGCGCCGATGCTGGGGCCTATACGGGCAAAACCGACATTGAAGCCCGCAAAGATACCGGTCTGGAAATTGGCAAAGGCCGTTGTGGATTCGGTTTGTGTGACAAAATCCCTGGTATCGTCGCGAAAATTTACGCCTTCGGAGGGGATAAGCAGTGTGTATTCCCCTGTTGAGGTTATGCAATGTTTGCTGCTGAGGTCCGCCTTGAGTTGCAGACCCGTGCCTACGGCAAGAAAATTGTTGAGATTGTACCTGTAGGAAGCGGGAACGAGGTAAAGTGAAAGATTCCGGTATTCGTTCAGGGCATCAATAGCGTAGGAATCGACAAAACCATTTTCATTGACGGTCTCTTCCGTGAATTGCCGGAGCTTGTCAAAAGAACCCGCAGAGACCATGAGTTCGGCCTGGAGGTAGCCGCGATAAGACTTGTAGGGTGAAATGGTAATACCGGCAAAATATTCGCGATGGTTGTCGAGATCCGGGCTTATCATGTAACCCGCCTTGGCGCCAATGGAGATACCGGGGAGAAAACGGGTGGTGGCGTAATTGGTAATGACAGGTTCGTTCTTGTCGAAATAAATGGCTGTACGGCTTTTGGTTTTCTTTTTGTGAAAATCCTTTGCCAGTTTTATGCGGTATTTTACAAAACCTTTTGTGGAGTCGTATTCCTTGATATTTTTTTGTTCACTGCCCGGAAGATAGATGTTCTTAAAGGTGAAAATGGCCTTTTTGTCGGTAAAGGTAGTGTCGATACAGCTATATGTAATATTCTCTTCTTTCGGGCAAACGGGACATTCGGGATAGAGGTCTTCGATCTCCAGGGTGTTTTTGTCGAACATATCGGGAATATCGGTTTCCAGGCGTATGGTATTGGCAGGACCTTCGCCGTTGTTCTGAAACCTGATCTTAAAGCGGAAGGTCTTGAACCGTACCAGCCGATAGTTCATCACCGTGGCGTTGGATGACATTTTATTGGGATCGTGTGAAGTGACGATCTCCATTTCCATTTCCCTGACCTTGTGGTTGTCGTAGTTTTCATCCGGGACATAGATGCTTCTTACGGAGACAATAGCGCTGGTATCCTTGAGCATTTCCGGCGTAGTGCGCAGGGTGAAGAAAACGTTGCGTTCCTCTCCGGGCGACATGTGGTCGAACTCAAGAATGCTCCGGTCCTTGTAACGGGCTTTGGCCTCTTCCAGGGTAAGAGGCAGGTTTACCCTTTCGGTGGAGTCCTGCCATTTTTGGGTGAGGAATAAGGTGCCTTTTTCCGCAGAGGCCAGTAAGGCAGTTTCCCGGGAGATGTCCCCGGTGTATGCAAAACCGTCTTCACGGACGGACTTCTCTCCGTGATAGGTTCGCGTATCGGTGAGCTCAAAGTTTTTGTCCTTGTATTGCTGTTCGTTGTAAAAGAGGTAGATCTTTCCGCCGGTTACGTATGCTTTGGGATTTTTGTAGCTCAGGACAACTGCGATATCTTCTTCAGGAACAGGTTCCCGGTTGCGCTGCAGGCTCAGGTCGTCTTCAAGTGAAGCCCGGGCTTCATAAGTTTCCGTTACTTTGTCCACCTTTACCTTTTGCGGACGGGTGGCGGGTGTTTTGCCGTTGTCGTAGTGATTGGTGGCCCATAGGTTCACTTCGTATTCGCCTTCTTTTTTATACACGTGCCGGGGGTGTTCTTTCCTGCTGAAATTGCCATCCCCGAATTCCCAGAAATAGGAGTAATAGGCTTTCGGTGCTCCCGCGATCTGTATGAGCGGGGGAGGTTGGGGGATGAGTTCCACAGCGTTCCCGGATATGTTGTAATCAAAAGTAGCCGTACGTTGTACGCTGTCGGCAGATTGTTCTTCCTGTGCAAAGATGCAGCAGGAGGTGAGTATAAAAAGTAAGGAACCCGGAATTCGCATGTGGTTGGTTGTTTAATTAAAATAAAGGTACGAAAAGTGATGACATTTCAGTATCGCCGCTTTTCGGGATACTTCCTGTTCCGGAAGATCGTTGCTAATGGAAATGAGCCCTTTCTGCATTGGTTGCTTCCGTGTGTTCCCGGTAGGACTTAACGAATAGTTATTACTAAACATGTTCATGGTACTTTTCTGGTTTTGTATGGTTTTTATAAATACGGGGTTTGCCATGTATTGGAATTGTAACTTTATATCAACAGGGAGTTTTGATTGTTACCCCTTTTTTTATTTTTTTCTGGAAGTTGAAAAAAGCAGGTGTTATTCAGGAAGTTGAAGTCTATGGCAGTTCCCCGATCACGGATAGAAGTTCTTCCAGGGTAGCAGTCGTCGTTTCGCTGTAAGCAATGGTATAGACCTGGTTTTTTCCTGTGGTGACATTTTTTATGGCGTAGCGCCACAGCCCGCTATCTGCAGAGACAAATATGAGGTGTACTTCCCGGTCACGGGGAATTTGCCTGAACGGGTCTGAAAACACATTTGTTTCCGCATCAAAGGCCGGAAGTTGAGCCAATCCGTGTTTTTCACCGGAATAGGCGATATATACCGATGCGTTTTCCGCGTTATAGCCTTCGGTTACCAATACCCGTAAACCCGTTTTGGGTTCTGCAAAGTCACGGGGCCGGGCAATACCAACCCAGCCGGGACCACCGGAAAAAAAGGTGACGTAACGGTCGTTTTCCACAAAGAGTTCACCCTGGGGGTCGGGTTGCCAGATAAAAATTCCGTTGTCGTCTTCCATGCCGTTCCACAGGATCATGTCCTGATCCGGGCCTCCTGTGAGGGAAACGGGGACCTGTAATTGTGTACCGCAGTTGTTGGTGATTTGTTGTTCGTTTTGTATAATGTTTATGTAAAAAATCCCGCCCGATACCAGAAATGCCCTTTCTTCTGTTGCGGTCAGTCCTGTTGTGGGCTTGCCGGAAGCAAGCATATCACCATGGTTGTACAGTTCCGTGAATTGCAGGGTGACGTTTCCGGATACCGGTTCTCCTGCTCCAACAGAGAGGCAGCCCGGGGCGATCTGCAGCACAGTTCCGTTGTCTGATGTAAATGTTATACCTTCTTCTGCATTAAACTGTATTTCCTGCCGGGAAGTATTTCGGGCATTTTCCTGTATATCCGTGAACTCCAGGGGCGCGGGCGCTTCAAAGCTTGTTTCTTCTGCCGGGTCGTCACAGCAGGTATCCCGGTCACAGCCGGAGAGCATGAGCAGGGAGAGGAAAAGGAACGGAAAGGAGGCAGGTTTCATAACAGTACGGGTTTGGCCGGCTTCCCAAATGTAACAAAAAAGTTTTATCCCGAATGAGACAAAAGGGATAAGCGGGCAGTGAAAAATAGAGGTGACAGGGATATGATACGCCGTTATAAAAAAGAAAACCCCGCAAGCTGTGATCGAACGGAGCGGGGTTTTCTGCACTAACAAACCTAAAGAGCCGGATATATTTTTACGGCAACATGTTTATGGCGTTTACAAGATCTTCTTCGCTTCCCGTGGTCGTGTCTTCGAGTGCAAAGATGTAAATGTCGTTCTCGGCTACGGTTACCCCCTGGATGGCATAGCGCCACTGGTCGTCTTCTTCGGTGACGAAGATGACGTGCATTTCCAGTCCTACCGGAATTTGCCCGTAGTGTTCGGAAAAGGTACCGGTGTTGGCATCAAAGGTGTCCAGCTGGGCCAGGGCATTTTCCTCACCGTCGTAGGAAAGATACACGGCACAATTTTCATTGGTGAAACCTTCCGGTACCTGCACCTGCAAGGTGGTTTTCGGCCTCGGGTCGTTGTAAAAGCGATCTACGTTGGTCCAGCCGAATTCCCCAAAGAATGCGAAATACTGGTCACCTTCTGCAAATACACCCTCTTCCTGTCCGATGGCACCTTCCTCCCTTTCATCCCATACCAGGTTGCCGTCATCGTCTATGGTCCCTGCCCAAAGCGTCATATCCTGGTCGGGCCCTCCGGTCAGGTCTGCCGGGATCATCATCTGCATGTTGCAACCGGACTCCAGCGCTTCACCGTTTTGGGTGACATTTACATAGAATTCTCCCCCGGATATCAGAAGCGCTTTGTCACCTTCCGTAGTGAGCCCCACAGTAGGTCTGTTGGCAGGAAGCATATTTCCCTTTTCAAAAAGTTCGACATACTCCAGGTCCACTTCTCCGGTTACCGGATCGCCGTTCAGGGATAGACATTCTCCGGAAATGTTCAGGACTACCCCGTTATCCGAAGTAAAACTGATGCCGTCCTCCGCATTGAACTGGGCGGTTTGTACCCGGTCTTCCAGAGCAGCATCTCTCAGTGCATTAAACGCTTCGGCTGTGGGGGCTTCGAACGGAGGTTCTTCTATAGGTACGATCCCTTCGTCATCGCTCAGGGAACAGGCAGTGAACAGAAGTGTTGTCAAAACTAAGATCGCCAATGGTGTTTTTACATTTTTCATGATTTCTACTTTTTAATTAATATCTCGTTTTATCCTATATCCGCCCATCCTGTTATTTGTTACCCCCTTGCCCGGATTTATTTTCTTTCCTTTGTGTATCTCCGGCCTTTTGTGCGGGGAGCATGGATGGCAGTTATATCCCTATATCAAATAGCGGCTTATTTTGTTACCCCTCTGCAAAAACTTTTTTATTTTAGTCCGGTAATACTGTTTGCATGGCAGAAAAGAAGGTACATGAGGACCAGAAATATATAGATGGCCTGCTGAAGAACAATTCGATAGTCATACGGTCCATATACGAAAGGTTTGCACCGAAAGTGGTACGTTATATCCGAAACAATAGCGGGGATACGGGCGATGCGGAAGATATTATCCAGGAAGTCCTCGTTATTATATATAAACAGGCCAGGGACAAGGGACTGCAACTTAGCTGTCCTTTTGACGCTTACTTTTTTCTGCTCTGTAAAAGGCAATGGTTCAACGAACTGAAAAAATCTTCCCGGAAAGAGGTAACAAGAGAAGGTGAAAACGTATATAAGGACGAAGGGGCGGAAGCACTGGTCATGGAGACGGATATTTTCAATGAAAAAGAGAAACTTTTTACCGCGATGTTCGACCGGCTGGGAAAAGCCTGCAAGGAACTGCTGCAAACGTCATTCCGGTTAAAATCCATGGAAGAGGTTGCCGAAAAGCTGAACATATCCTATGCCTATGCACGCAAGAAGAAATCACTGTGTATCGGAAAGCTTACGGAAATGATACGCCAATCGCCCGGATATAAAAAAATAAAATCCTCCTGATGATGGAAGAGCGTGATTATATATTGTTTGAAGCCTATCTTTCGGGGGTAATTTCCCCGGAGGAAAAAGAGAAGCTTAAAATGAGGCTGGAAAAGGACGGGGAACTGAAAGCGTCCTTCGAGCTCTACAAAGAGACTTCCGCCCACCTGGAAAACAGGTTCGGAAAGGAAAAAGATACTATAGCTTTCCGGGAAAAGGTGTCCGGTATTTCAGAAGTGTATTTTCGTGATGCGCCGGGCAGGAAAAAAGGGTTCCGCAAATTGCGCCCGTGGCAGATGGTCGCGGCGGCCGGTGTGCTGGTGATCCTCGGTATTTTCTTATCGCGCAGGATGAGTGTTCCCTCTTATGACGACTATGCCGGTTACCCGGAAATTAGCCTGGCCGTACGCGGGGAAAGCAATACCGTTTTACTGCAGGCAGAGACCGCCTTTAACAACGGGGATTACGGGGAAGCGGCCACACTGCTCGGAGAAATAGTGAAAGGAGGCAATACCAATCCGGAAATACAACTGTATCGCGCTATTTCACTGGTAGAGCTCAACCGGTTCGGGGAGGCAGATGCCGTATTGGACAGACTTATGGATTCCGGTTCCGTAATCCGGTATGATGCCATGTGGTATGCGGCCCTGAGTAAACTGAAACAAAAGGACTTTTCGGCCAGTGCGGATATCCTGGAAAGAATACCCGAAAGTGCAGATCGGTACAAAAGGGCGCAAAAATTGCTTAAAAGACTGGAATAATAATCGTCTTTTCGGCAATACTTTTCGTTAGTCAAATCTTATAAACATATCCTTAAAGTTAAAAGTTACCCTGTTAAATTTTTTCATAAGGTCCTGGCCCAGGTTGCCGAGGTAGTGATTGTCCGGCTTCAGGGGTTCTTTTAATACCATAATGGAATCCATCCTGATCTCCCGGTTGCCGATCTCCGGTGTAAAGGTGATGTACATGCCCCTTTTGGTGATATTTCCGCCCGCACCGCCGATGCCCACCTCGGTTTCTTCATAAACGCTATCCAGCACTTTTTTGTTTTTCTCGTAGTACGTATCGTATAACATGCTGCCCATAGCCCCGGTATCCATGGTGTAGGTACCCCAGCCGCTTTTGTCTTTCAGGTATATTAAGGGGGTGAGGAAATCAATGGCCATGTTTTTTTCTGCTGAAGTTGTTTGTTGTCTCGGTACTATGAACCTGTTGTCCCTGGTGATCTGTATTTCCTTCATGGCTTCGATAACGGGAAAACCGATAATACCGTGAATCTGGTAGTCTATTTGCGGAAAGGCAAGCGCCTCATCGGGGAAAACCAGAAAAACCGCATTACGAATGATAAGACTGTCAAGGAAAAGTTCGGGAGCTATGGCTATCCGGGATTTTATTTCATGACCGGCTATGCCGTCTACGTTAACCGTACCGTCCAGGAGAATGAGGCCGAAACGTTGTGCGGCGGTCTCCGTGATTGTAGACAGGTTGGCCCCGGTATCAAGAACAAATTGTTGCTGCACCGTATCGCGGGAAACCAGAAGATTCTGGAGTTGTGCTTTGTCCCTTGTGATTTTCAGGTTTACGGTATTGTTGATCGCTATCTGTTGCTTGGGCTGATCTTTCAGGGCAGACCATATGACCAGGGTGTTTTTGTGGTCTTTTTCTTCTTCATCGGTGAGCCAGTCCGGATATTCGGAAATGAGACGTGCCAGAGCATCCCTGGCTTTTTCGTATTCACATAGCTTGGAATAATTAACATGTCCAATGGAAAGTATCCTGAATTTCAGACTGTCCGATATTTCAGAACCGTGCTCGTTCAGGAGGAGGTTCATTTTGTGGATGGACGAGTCCGGACGGTTAAAGACATTATTCAAAAAAACACCGGTTTTGAGCCTGTGGAGTTCGGAAAGATGGTTGAGGTTTTCCTTATATATTTTCCGGGCGCGGAAATAATCTTTCGCGTTGATCAGGGAGTCGATTTTAAGATAGATTTCTTCGCTACCTGCCTGTTTTACCTGGCCGTTGACTATTGTGGCGAGCAGCAGGAAAATGGTTGTTATTGTTCTGTAAACAGAATGTTCCGGGTTCATTTTCAGATTTTTAAAGGTTATCGATCGGATAAGCTAAAATTAGAAAATAAATCCGTAACCCGCGTGTTCTTCAGGTGTTTTTAATTTGTATAAAAGGCGTATATAAAAAAAATATAATCTTATTTTCCCGACCTGAATCCGGTTGCTTTCTTTTTCCCCGAAGCAAAATCGTAAGCTATGCCTGCCATACATCCCCAGGAAAAATACCAGAGCAGTTCGGTTAAGGGGACGTTTCCCAGGACGGTAGCCCCGTACGGTGTTCCGGAAAGCAATCCGTATGAATCCCAGTAGGTAGGCGATATGAGGTTAAAAATAATCGCATAAACCGGAATGATGATCAGCAGGGTAAGTATTCCGGAGACCAGTAAAGGTATCCACAGGTCTTTCCGGATAGAAGCCATTATGACTGAAAAGATGATAAAGGCGATGGAACTGACAAAAATGGAATTGAACCCCAGCCAGTTGTTAAAAAGAAAAAGCGCCCCGATCCCCGTCAGAAAAAGAAAGGCAAAGTGTTTTTTCCTGCGTTGTTCCCCGTTGGAAAAGGTTCTCCGGAAAACCACGTCATATACCGAGACGGCCAGGCCCGTAATGAAAAAACCGAACAAAAAATCTTCCGGGGAAACGGTGGCCAGACCTACTGAAGAAGGAGGACGCCAGTAATCGCGGAAATACCAGAATTCCGCGATCAATCCCGCAAGACCGCCCATTACACTTGCTTTTAACATTTTTCTTCTTAAATCGGGCCTGGAGCGAAAGAAAATAAGCCAGGGCACACATAAAAACACGGAAATGAACAAGTAGATGAATTGATCCATGGAAGGGTGATAATGGTTGGTTTAATGCCCGTAAAGTTAATAAATTCGTTTTATATCAGGGGATTTTCCATTTTTCAAAACCTGATAACAGTGTTGGGAGACGGCCTTTCCCGGTATTTTTCCTGCCCGGAATCCTTTTTTGCCGGTGTCCATGGTATTTTTCCGAAGCGGGAAAAATCTTTATAATAGCCGAGAAGGGTGAAACGTTCAAACAAAAAGGGAAGGCCTTCCGCGCCCAGAGGTGAATCGGTATCGGCTACGTGCAGGTGCAGGTGAGGCCCTGTGGACTGCCCGGTAAAACCGAGAGAAGCGATAACTTCACCTTTTTTGACTTTCTGTCCCGGTCTTACCCGGATGCTTCCCGGTTTAAGGTGTTCGTAAAATACGTAACGATCGTTACCGATGTTCAGGGATACGTAATTTCCGGTGGCTTTGCCCGCCGGGTATTTCGGGTGACCGGAAATGGTGGCACTTTCCGTAAAATCATCCCTGGCCGATGCTACCGTACCGTCTGCAACGGCAAGTACATCAACGCCGTATCCGTACCAGTTTTTAACCAGGTCTTTATCGCCTTTTACCAGTTTGCCTTCACTATCCGTTTGCATAAAGTCAATGGCAAAACGCCCGGGTATCCGTGCTTTTCCCTCCACGGTATAGAATACCCTGCGGTGCCCGCGTTCCCAGTCCGGGCTGTAGATCGCTACCCAGGGGCCGCCGCGTAACGGAGGACCGAGAACAATTGTTGTTTCCCGGAGGTCAAATGCCGGCCCCGTAAATGAAACCGGTTTGTTGGCTCTGTCCGGATGTATAAACTGAAAGTTGTGTACAAGTGTCTTATTTTTTACTCCGGCCGGCAGGGTAAACTCCATAAATATGACACTCGCTCCTCCCGGAGGTAATACATTGTCCGGGAGTTGCTTTGCCGTGTCTGTTGTTTTATGCCGAAACTGCCATTGGTCGCCTGTGATCGAGAAAACAGGAATGCTGTCTGCTTGTCCCCGGACTTCCAGTCGGGTGAACTTTACGGGGCTATCGGAGAAATTGGTGAGGTGCAGTTCGTAATAAATCGTGGGTTTTCCATCTATGGTAACAATTTCCGGCAGGTGCCCTATGCGTACATCCGGGGTTTGCACATATTCCTGTCCGGCTACCTTTTCCGTAAAAAGGATACACATCGAGAGGAACAGAAGTAGGGTAGCTAATGGTTTCATCAGTGCTTTTTTGTTATTTCTATGCTAATGTATTCATTATTTGGGTATTATCCGGTTACGATATCCTTTTTAACTTTTCTGGGGCTATTTTAAATTTATATATAAATCTCTGTGGTAAAATAAAGCCCATGACATAACAGATCACGGCTCTCTGAGTTTTTAAAAGCTCCTCCCTTCATCCCGATTGTCCCGATATCCATCGGGATCGGGAGAAGGGAGGTGGCACGACTTTAGTCGTGACGGAGGGTTTGAAATCCCAAACCATTGGATAAACAAAGTGTTTGGGTGCAATTCCCAGGGCTTGGGCTGGTCAAACTCCCCGTCCTGCACAGCAGGACATCCCTTATTTCTTATCCATTGTTCACGTTAACCCAATTAACTTTTTGTGAGTAACGGGACTGTCAATCTGTATACAAGGAACAACACACTTCCATGGCTGCAAGGAGGTCAATGATCTTTCGGATATTGATATGATACCCTTCTACACGGAGTATCCTGTCGCAATCTTCCAGGTCGAAATTGATATGCGTGTTGGGAAAATGATGTGACAATACGAGGATGCAACTGTCTGCCGTAGTGGCGTCGGTAACATCGGTTTTAAATATTTCTACGGTGGTGCGGGCAGTTCTCATCATACCTGTTTTCGGTGATGTGGTTCAGTCTAAAGTATAGCGGATACCGGCGTTCAGGTAGAGCGAATTTTTAAGGTCAAAATCGTAAAGGACGTTATCGTCCAGTTTATAGGTTTGGATCTGCAGTTCGTTGAATATGGAATATCCGCCCTCGGCAAAGAGGGAAAATGATTTCCCGATCT
Organism: Sinomicrobium kalidii; assembly: GCF_021183825.1. Lineage (GTDB taxonomy): Bacteria > Bacteroidota > Bacteroidia > Flavobacteriales > Flavobacteriaceae > Sinomicrobium > Sinomicrobium kalidii. Next base: position 3,643,025 of record NZ_CP089211.1, read on the forward strand.
TGTAATGGTATCCCAGTCCGCCTATTACAGCCAGGTGTGACAGTCTGCTCTTTTCCTTTTCCTGGTCGGGAAGTACGGGTTTGCCGATATTGGCCAGCGTCCAGTCCAGTTTGGCAAAGGGTTGTATGGCACTGCGTTTGCTGAAGTTATAGTTGAGGTAAAAGCTGGGCACGCCCAGGTGATAGGACAGTTTTTCATTAACGATACGATAGTAAGAGACTACCCCGACGGGAAAACCGAGTTGCAGGTCGTAAGCCATGCCGAAGGAAAAAAATGCGGTGTGCTCTTTATTGGACATGGTGGCCACAACATAGGCGGTAAGGGTAAAATCCCTGAACTTCACCGCGCCGTCAAAATTTGAGGAGACCCCGGGTTCTGCGACGGCCCTGAGACTCCATTTGGAATTGAGTATCCTGAGATACCCGGCCTTTACAGAGGCGGCGTGAAACCTTTCTAATTCTGAAGTAGGGAAAGATTGACGCCTGTCTTCAAAATCAAATGAAGAATGAATGTAGCGGGCACCTAATATCAGGGAATTGCCTTTTTCATTGACGGGAATGGTCTTCTGAAATGAAAATTCAGACCGGTGGATACCCGCTCTGTCATTTTTGGAAAGCAGGGAAGAAGATACGGAAAGACCGTCTCCCATCTGGGCGTAGCCGGTATTAAAGCCTGCTAATACGGCTACTGCAATGAGTTTTTTCATGAATTTGCCTGTTTTATCAGTTTTTCAGGCAAACATAGGCATCGGTAGACTGTAGAAATTGTACGATTTCGACAACAGTACGGCAGGAAAAAGCAATGTTATCAGTAGATTGTACCATGGCGAAATTTTTTTCCCGGAATTGTTTCGGTGTAAGGGTGGTAACCTGCTTGAATTCCCGGATAAAGTGCGATTGGTCGTAATACCCGCAGGCATATGCCGTTTCCGTGAGCGAAACCGTATCGGAAGTGTGCATGAAACGCGCTGCGTTGTTAACGCGTTTGATCTTTACGAGTTCAGAAGGGCTCAGCCCTGTAATTTTATTAAACTTTCGTTCGATGGTTTTATAGCCGGTACGGTACAGTTTTCCGAGTTCACTTATTTTCAGCGGAGCATTTCCCAGCAACAGGGTATTGGTGCACGATTTCACAAAATTATAATCATCCGAAGCGTTCGAATTTTGCAGTTTTTTGAGCAAGAAGGCTTCAACCAGTTCAATTCTGGCGGCATCATCCGGGGCTTCGTGTACCTGTTCTTCCAGCAAAACGTATTCCCGGCCGAAAAAAATATCCAGGGCATAGTTGCGGTTGGCAAACAAACGGGCCGGAATCCCGAAAAAGGGAAAGGACCCGCCGGGCCTGAACCTTACGCAGAAATGTTTCAGCCTTCCGGGAAGGATAACGTGCGAAGACCTGTTTTGAATACCGGAGATATGGGAACCCTCGACAACTTCTTTTTTTCCGTTTTTCACTTCGGTATGACCGTCTCCGAAATTGAAGACGAGTTCAATATTGCCGTCAGGAAGAAACGATTCCATTTCCCGGGCAGATACGGCACTGGTGACATCTGTACTCCAAAAACACTCCACGTATTCCGAAAGTACCGGATGTGGTTTGTATTCAACATATTTCATTTGATGAAGGAATGTAACTTAACAACGGGAAAGGAGGTATTGTAGTATGTTCGGCCCTAAAACAAAACCTCTGCATGGATGTGAAGGGAATATAAAATATCTTCTACCTTTTTGATGCTAACATACGGTCCCTCTACCCGCAATATCTTGTCACAATCTTCCAGGTCGAAATTTATATGTGCTTCAGGAAAATGATCGTTCAATACCGAGACGACCTTACCGGCAACGGCCGTGTCCGGTACATCGGTCCGGAAAATTTCCACGGTAGATTTAAAATTGTAGACAGGCATAATAATTTTTTTTGGGATGTGCCTATTAGTTCTTGTTTTAAGAAAAATGTTACAGTTTACCATGTTATAATTTGTCCGTTTTCCATCACGTGGCCCGGTGCTATCACAGAGGTCATGATAAAAATGTCTTCTTCTTTCAGGTGCAGGCTTCCGGAAAGGATATCCAGGAGACTTTGCTGTATGTTCCGTATGTCCTGTTCGGCCCATAGGTTGGGAAGGAAGAGGTTTACAATTACCTCATAGGATCTCCCGGCCTGTACGAAACCGCTGATGAGGTTAAGGCAGATGTCCTTTTCCGCCACACCAATACGCATGCCCCATTCCCTGACCATGGTGTCCAGCAGGGTTTCCGGGATATCCTTTCGTTTTACAAAACAGTTGGCAATGGGCATGGGCGGTATTTTAAAACTTGCGTTCCTGGAAAGGCAGGCCTTTTCCGTCTTCGCAATAGGTTTTCAGGCTCAGGAGGAACATTCCCCAGTTATAGTTACACCAGCGGTAGAATTCGGTCACTTCCTTCCAGTTGGCGTGGTTCAGGGTCACTGTGGTCACCCCGTCTTTTTCGGTGAGGTTGAAAATTACCGAGGTGCCTATCCATTCCGGATCGGATGCCACGCAATTCCACACGATCTTCCTGTTTTCGTCAAGATGATCTATTTTCATTTTGGTTGCGTAGCCGTCGTCAAAATCAAATTCGTTGATAAAACCTTCTTCGGGACGTACCTTCAGTTCTCTGGTCCACACTTCAGAAAGACCTTTTTCCGTAGTCAGCGCTTTATATACTTCAGAGGCGGGGACTTTTATATAGTTTATATGTTCGATGTTTGCCATGGGGGAAGTTATTTTTAGTGGTTGTTTATTAGAGAATTTTTTCAGTAGATGACAAAAATTGAATTTCGATAATTTCTCGATTTGTTACCCCGGCCCTAAAGGGAGCAAATCGAGGAAAATCAGGCTCCCTTATAGGGTCGGGGTAAAACCGATTTTTCTTTAATCCCGGTCAAAACAATTTTTAGTATTCGGCAGGCGCATTGATCATCCACTGTTTGCCGAATTTGTCGGTAAGCTGACCGAAATAGGCATTCCAGAACTGCTTTTCAAAAGGCATGTCGACCTTGCCGCCTTCTGCCAGTTGGCCGAAAATCCTTTCTGCCTGTTTCCCGTCGGGAATTTCCACGGTGAGTGATATACTGTTGGTATTGTGGGCTACGGGCTGTCCGGGAAAGCTGTCGCAGGCCAGTATGGTGTTGTCGTTAAAGGTAAGCTCGGCATGCATTATTTTGTTTTTGTGGCTTTCCGGCACATCCATGGGGGCCTCGGTAAAACGGCGAAAGCTGGTCTCCCCGCCGAAAACGGATTGGTACCATTGGAGGGCTTCCTCACAATTATCCTGAAATCGGAGGTAAGGCATGAGTTTCATAATATTGTGTTTATTTGGTTTTGTTATTACAATATGCTAAAGTAAAGCGTAATTTTGGCATTCAAGGAGGTTATTCCGCCATTTTATAGGGGGATTCGGGACAAAATTGTATCTTTAGAGGCTCCTTTGGACGGTTTTTTCCGTAAATAAGTGGTTGTTATTTAATTGTTTAAGCTACAATTAAAGACCGGCCATTTTCGGGAAACGTCAAAAAAGGGGAAAGCACCCGCAGCTTTATTTTATACGATCTGTTTAAAAAACGCAATATACCCAATGGAACTATCTATTTTACTGACATCCCACCACCGCCTGCTCAGTGTGGCGGCCATGCTGGATGTTTTTCAATCTGTTAACCGCTATTTTACCGAAGCGGGAAAAGCGCCTTTCTTTGACATTCAACTGCTTTACGGGGCAAGCGAAGACTATAAGGACCGGTATAACGGATTTAACACGAAACCCATAAACGGGGTCAGCCGTACGGACCTGGTCCTTATTCCGGCTTTTGCCTCGGAAGATATCAGAACTCTTATTGCCGGGAACAAGGATATTATCTTTTGGCTGAACACACAATATAAGCAGGGGGTGGAAATAGCCAGCTTCTGTACCGGGGCCTTTTTATTGGGGGCATCCGGATTGCTTAACGGCCGGAAAGCCACTACGCACATCAATGCCACGACGGCCTTTGCCAACAGCTTTCCGAATGTGTTGTTACAGGCCAGGGAAATCCTTACCGAAGACGGCGGGGTGTATACCAGCGGTGGCGCCACCAACAGTTTTCACCTGATGCTGCACCTCATCAAAAAATACTGCGGGGTGGAAGCGGCCATTTACATTTCCAAAATGTTCGCTATTGATATGGACCGCGAACAACAGGCCTGCTACGGGACGTTTACGCCCAACCGTAACCACGGCGATGAACTGGTAAAGGGCATTGAACAGTATATCCATGAAATGTACCCGGAAATACACACTATAGAGGAAATTGTAAACGAAGTACCCTCCAGCCGGCGAAACATGGTACGGCGGTTTAAAAAGGCCACGGGAGTTACGCCCATTGTCTACCTTCAGAAGATACGTATGGAAGCCGCCAAGAAAATGCTGGAACAGACCAATAAAAGCATTATGGAGGTGATGCTTGAAGTGGGGTACCGGGATGAAAAATCGTTCCGGAAGCTGTTTAAAAAGAATACGGGCACCACACCCGTGGCCTATAGGGAAAAGTTTAAAGGGGTGGTACTGAATGCGTAAAATGTGATGTGTTGATTTGATAATGTGCCAATGTGATAATTGTGTGGTGTTGTGCCGGGCAGAATGGCGGATTGCTTTGTGAAGTTCTGCGATAAAATAAAGATATATTGTGATAAAAAACAGCTGTTTTTAGCTAAAGTGAAGTTGTTTTTGGCTGATGTAACAAAAGTTTGGGCTCCTGAACCGGAAGTTTTAGCCAAAATGAAGTAATTTTTAGGATAACTGACTAAAATTTTAGGTTTTTCACCTGAAAAGAACACCGTCTTTGCTAAACGGAACCTTTTTTTACCTGAACGGGACATTATTTTACCTAAACACTATTTCATTCTACCTGAAAAGAAGGCTATCTGACTTAAAATTTTTGCATTTAACACTTCTGAAAGAAAACAAAAATAATTTTGAAAAGACAGTGTAAAGTGAATGTTATTTTAAGGATAAACCTGACCCTGTTATAAAGGGTTTTGGGATATTATTAGTAGTTTTGATAACGTTAAAAAAACACTAATATATGATGAAACACTACGCTGCCAAATTATGTACCCTTTCCGTAGCCCTGCTGTTCAACAGTTTTTTGTTGTTGGCCCAGGTGCCGGCTTATTACAACGGAACGGACATTTCCCAGACAGGTAATAACCTTAAAAACGAGCTTGCTGCGCTCATTACTCAGACGCATACCACCAACCTGAGTTATACTCCGGGCGTATGGGAAGCACTGAAACAGACCGACCTCGATCCGGGCAACCCGGAAAACGTACTTCTGATCTACGGTTATAACGATAATGACGGCAACCTGCAAACCGACCGTACCCGCGACAAGGATAGTAACGGCGGAAGTACAGGCGACTGGAACCGTGAGCATGTATTTGCAAAATCATTGGGAAATCCCAATCTGGGGACTTCCGGTCCCGGGGCTGATGCCCATCATCTCCGTGCCTCCGATGTGAGCATGAATTCCAGCAGGGGAAATCTCCCTTTCGAAGATGCCAGCGGAAATGCCCGGAGGATAAACAACTCCTGGTATCCCGGCGATGAATGGAAAGGCGATGTGGCCCGGATGATCATGTATATGTACCTCCGGTACGGCGACCGCTGCCTGCCGTCTGCCGTAGGTGTGGGGGCTCAGACTTACAGCAGCGACATGATGGATGTGTTCCTGGAATGGAATGCCGAAGACCCGGTGTCGCAATACGAACGTAACCGTAACAATATACTCGAAAATATTCAGGGCAACCGTAACCCTTTTATTGACAATCCGGTCTTTGCTACTTCCATCTGGGGAGGGCCACAGGCCGAAGACCGTTTCGGAGACAGCACACCGGCTCCCGTTGCCGAAGTACTGATCAACGAGATCGATGCCGATACGCCCGGCAGTGACGCGATGGAATTCATAGAACTGTACGACGGCGGTGCGGGAAATACTTCGCTGAACGGTATGGTACTGGTATTGTACAACGGTTCCATTGACGAGAGTTACAGGACCATTGACCTTAGCGGATATTCCACCGATGCCGATGGTTATTTTGTACTCGGTAATGAGGGTGTGGCCAATGTATCATTGACGTTTCCGGGAAATACCTTACAGAACGGTGCCGATGCGGTAGCCCTGTATTCCGGTAGTGTGGCCGATTTCCCGAACGGTTCTTCCGTCACTACGGAAAACCTGCTGGATGCCATAGCCTATGATACGAACGATAGTGATGATGCCGAGATCCTCACGCTGTTAAATGCCGGGGAACCCCAGGTCAATGAAGGTGAACTGGGCGATAAGGACAACCACTCCCTGCAACGAATGCCCAATGGTGGTGGCGGGGCCAGGAATACATCGACCTATTCACCGGCTGTTCCTACCCCCGGAATAGCCAATACTAACGGCGGGGACGATAAAACCGGGGTGCTGATCAACGAGATCGATGCCGATACGCCCGGCAGTGATGCTCTTGAATTTATAGAATTGTACGACGGCGGTACGGGAAATACTTCGCTGGACGGACTGGTACTGGTTTTATACAACGGTTCTATTGACGAAAGTTACCGGACCATTGACCTCAGCGGATATTCCACCGATGCCGATGGTTATTTTGTACTTGGTAATGAAGGTGTGGCCAATGTATCACTTATTTTTCCCGGTAACACCTTACAGAACGGTGCCGATGCAGTAGCCCTGTATTCCGGCAGTGCGGCCGATTTCCCGAACGGTTCGGCCATTACCACGGAAAACCTGCTGGACGCCATAGCCTATGATACGAACGATAGTGATGATGCCGAAATCCTCACGCTGTTAAATGCCGGGGAATCCCAGGTCAACGAGGGCGAACTGGGCGATAAGGACAACCACTCCCTGCAACGGATGCCCAATGGTGAAGGCGGAACAAGAAATACCTCTTCCTATACCCCCGCCATACCTACACCGGGAACCGCCAATGGCAACGGGGGACCCGGAGCAGAAAATGTACTGATCAACGAGATTGATGCCGATACGCCCGGCAGTGATGCTCTTGAATTTGTAGAATTATACGACGGCGGTACGGGAAATACTTCGCTGGACGGACTGGTATTGGTATTGTACAACGGTTCTATTGATGAAAGTTATGCTACATTCGACCTGAGTGGTTACACTACGGATGCCAATGGTTATTTTGTATTGGGTAACGAAGCAGTAGCCAACGTTTCTTTGATATTTCCGGGGAATACCTTACAGAACGGTGCCGATGCGGTAGCCCTGTATTCCGGCAGTGCGGCCGATTTCCCGAACGGCTCGGCCATTACCACGGAAAACCTGCTGGACGCCATAGCCTACGATACCAATGATGACGATGATGCCGAGATTCTTACGTTGTTAAATGCAGGAGAACCCCAGGTCAACGAAGGCGGGGAAGGCGATAAAGACAACCATTCCCTGCAACGGATGCCCAACGGGGAAGGCGGGGCCAGGAACACTTCTTCCTACAGTCCGGCCATACCGACGCCGGGAGCGTCTAACGGTGGTACTACGGAACCTACAGAGCCGGTTACCATCGCCGAAGCAAGGAGCCTTCCGAACGGGACTACCGTAACAATTTCCGGCATATTGACCGTTACTGACCAGTTTGCGGGTTCCGCATATATTCAGGACAGTACCGGGGCAATTGCCGTGTTCGACCAGTCCGTTCACGGCGATGGGGTATTTACTGTAGGAGATTCCATTACCCTTACCGGAACGCGGAGTTCCTATAATAACCAGCTACAGATAAGCCCCGTATCATCGGTTACCGATAACGGTACGCCCAATGTTCCCGTAATGCCTGTGGAAATAACCCTTGCCGAAATGGGCGAGCATCCCGCAGAGCTGGTCAGTATCTCCGATGCAACCTTTCCGCGTCCGGGGGATATGCTGTTCGGTAATTCCAATTATGTGTTGTCCGGTGACGGTGGCACAGGGGAATTGCGCATTGACAACGATGCGGAAGATATTGTAGGGTTGGCTCAACCCGACACCTGTACAACAATTACAGGGGTAGTGGGCAAATACCAGGAAATATACCAGCTGTTGCCCAGGATGAAAACCGACCTGCCCTGTGCTGAAGCATATATCCCCGAAGGAGACGACCTGAATATTCCCAGAGACCAGACACTGGATGTAGCTACCTGGAATATTGAATGGTTTGGCGACGAGTCCAATTCACCTGCGGCAGGTGATCCGGATTCGGATATGATCCAGAAAGATAGCGTAAAAACGATCATTGCCGCCATGGATGCCGATGTCATTGCGGTGGAAGAGATATCGGATGATGCCCTGTTTGCGCAGATGGTAAGTGAAATGGATGGGTATGATTATGTATTGTCCGATCATACCTCTTATCCCAATAGCCCCGGGGTAAAACAAAAAGTAGGTTTTATCTATAAGACATCAACGGTGGTTCCTGTAGCTACCAAACCTTTGCTGGCCAGTATCCATCCTTATTATAACGGCGGGGATGACAGCGCCCTTACCGATTACCCCAACGACCCCACCCGTTTTTTTGCCAGTGGCCGCCTGCCTTTTTTGATGACGGCCGATGTAACCATAGACGGAAGTACGGAACAAATCAGCTTTATTGCCCTTCACGCCAGGGCAAACAGCAGCAATGACCCCCAGTCCAGGTACGATATGCGGAAATATGATGTGGAAGTGCTCAAAGATAGCCTGGACGCCATGTATGCAGATGCCAATCTTTTTGTGCTGGGCGATTATAACGACGATGTGGACGAAACGGTAGCTGATAATGTGAATACCACAATAACATCCTACGAAGCCTATATGAATGACGGTATCAATTACAATGTTGTTTCGTCTTCCCTGAGTGACGAGGATTTCCGGTCGTACGTGTTCCGTGAAAATATGATAGACCATATTATGGTTTCCAATGAACTGAATGATAACTTTATCGAAGGATCGGCAAGGGTCGGCTATGAACACTACGATAGTGATTATACCTATACCGCTTCCGATCACTTCCCGGTTTCGGCCCGGTTCAGGATGCAGGCCCTGGAACTGGCAGGTACGGAAACTACCTATGTTAGCTGTAACGGCGCGGAAGACGGGAGTGCATCCGTAATGGTTTCGGGAGGTCTGCCGCCGTACACCTATGCCTGGAGTAACGGGGAAGAAACGGCCGGTATAAGCGGACTCCCTGCAGGGACCTACAGCGTAACCGTAACCGATGCTTCGGGAACAAAAGTCATGGCTGAAGTGGAGATCACAGAACCCGAAGCCATGGTCATCACGATAGACGGGAACAAAAAAGTATATCCGGGATACGATCCCGAAGCATCCGCTATCTTGTCTGCCGAAGTTACCGGAGGAAAGCCCGGGTACACCTACACGTGGAGTACAGGAGATACCGGTCCCGATATCACCGTAAGGCCGGAAGAAACTACCGTTTATACCCTTACGGTAACTGATGACAACGGTTGTTCAGCAGATAAGGAGATTACCGTAGAAGCAGAAAACATCCTTTGTGGCAATGACGGCTTCTTCAATAAAATACAGATCTGTTACAAGGGCAAAACACTTTGCCTTCCCGAAATAGCTGCGAAGCAGCTACTGCGTATAGGAGCTACACTGGGGGCTTGTGACAACAATGCTGACGGACCGGTGATCTCCGGAGTTTTCATATTCCCCAATCCGGTGATCCGGGATGCGAATATCGTATTCAGAAGCAGCACGGAGACGGCAGTAACGGTAGAACTTTACGACCGCAGCGGCAATCTTGTGTATACGGACCAGAAAGCTGCTGGAGAAGGAAGAAACCGTATAGCGATCGACCTTTCCGGTTACAGAAGGGGAATGTATATCTGTAAACTGATCCCCGGAGACGGAGGCTGTACCGTTACCAAAAAGATACTTAAACTTTAGGACTATTTGGCCCGATAAACTATTGGAGATCCCCGGTTTCATTTCAGGAACCGGGGATTTGCTTTTTATTCTTCCGGTTGCTGATATTGAACGATATCCACACCGATCCCGTTCGGATCGGTAACGGCAAAGTGGCGGTCTCCCCAGGGTTCGTCACGGAGGTCTATGGTTATGGGCACTTGTTTGGCCATCAGTTCCCGGTAGATCTCGTCCACGTTCTCAACTTCAATGGTAAGGTATACGCCTTTTCCGGTATAGGCAGACTGGAACAAGGGCTGTTGTGACGGGTGGTCAGGAAGCAGAAAACTCAGTTCGGCTTCCCGGTCCGGAGTGTGGAGCAGGAGGTAAAAATCATTTTCAAAAGTAACACCAAACCCCAGTACCCCGGTATAAAAATCCTTGCTTTCCTCGAGTTTGTGGGTAATGATGCCCGCATTTAGTTTCATTTTGTGTTTTGGTTTCATAACAGTGTCGTTTTGTGCTTTAATAGTTGTTGTAAAACAGAGTATGCCGAATACTATCAGTGCTGTTTTCATTTTTCCTGTAATTTGGTTCCGTACAAAGTTGCGCATAACTGTTTATACAGGATAGTAAAAAACGGACAAAAATATGACCTAAGACTACAGGATAACGCAGGCTGAAAACAAAAAAGCCGGAAAGTGTTATCACTCTCCGGCCTTTGTACGTATTGTCAGATGTTTTTTAGAGCGAACGGAACAGTTCTTCCATTTTCTCTCTTTCCTCGTCGGCCAGGTTCGGGTCTACGAGAATACGCCCGCTGTGTTCATCGGTGATGATCTTCTTTCGCGATGCGATTTCCATCTGTACCTGTGGCGGAATCGTAAAGAAAGAACCTCCGGAAGCGCCTCTTTCAATGGCTACTACCGCAAGCCCGTTCTTGACATTTTCCCGGATCCTTTTATAGGCTTTTACAAGCCTTTCCTCAATGAGGTCTTCAAACTCTCCCGATTTTTCCTTCAGGGTGTTTTCCTCTTTTTCTGTTTCCGCAAGGATGGCATCGAGTTCGCCTTTTTTGTGTTTCAGATGGCTTTCGCGCTCCTTGAGACGTTCTTTGGTTTCGGTGATAACCTCTTTTTTCTGCTCTATCTGCACCTTGAATTCCCGGATGTGTTTTTCGGAAAGCTGTATTTCCAGTTCCTGAAATTCTATCTCTTTGCTGAGGGAGTTGAATTCCCTGTTGTTCCGAACGTTTTTCTGTTGCTCGGAGTATTTTTTGATAAGTCCCTTAGACTCTTCGATTGCATTTTTCTTATTGGCAATTTCCTGTGTAAGGTTTTCCTGTTCTACGTTCAGCTTATCCAACCGTGTTTTGAGTCCTTCCACTTCGTCCTCCAGATCATTCACTTCCAGAGGGAGCTCCCCTCTTACATTGGCTATTTCATCTATTCTGGAGTCAATTAATTGCAAATCGTACAAGGCTCTTAATTTCTCTTCTACAGTAGCGTCGGTTTTTTTTGCCATAGGTTATAAATACTTGATGGAATTTGTATTGTATTCTGATAAAACGACCTTACCCCCCGGCAAGGCAGGTGCAAAATTATGAATTTTTTTTGTAAGATGCTCAAACAAAAGGTTTTTTGTATATTGCTCGCTTTCGTAGTGCCCTATATCGGCGATAATCATTTGTTTTTCGGCCTTATAAAACTCGTGATATTTTATGTCACCGGTAATAAAAACGTCTGCTCCGGCGTTTTTTGCGTGCGAAATGGCAAAGGCACCGCTGCCTCCCAATACAGCCACTTTTTTTATTTTCCTGTTCAGCAGGCCCGAATAACGGATGCATTCCAGCTTCATTTTTTGCTTGAGCTGCTTTAAAAAATCGATATCCTGCAGGGGAACGGTCAACTCGCCCGTCATGCCAATACCTATGTGTTGGTTCCTGTTTTCCAATGTGGTCACTTCATAGGCCACTTCTTCATACGGATGGTTTGTAAACATGGTTTTCAATATTCGGCTTTCGAGATGCCTCGGGTAAGTAACCCCTATCTGGGTTTCCGGTTCATGCCGGGTGATACCGCGTTCCCCGATAACAGGGTTGCTGTTTTCCTCTCCGCGGAAAGTGCCTGTCCCTTCTAGGTTAAAACTGCAGTTACTGTAATTGCCTATGGTCCCTGCTCCCGCGGCAAAAAGGGCTTCCCGGAGGTGATCGGCATCCTTGTTGGGGACAAAGACAAGCAGTTTTTTGACGGTTCCTTTCTGCGGGATCAGTATTTTTCTGTTTTGCAGGCCAAGGGCGTCACACAGGGCGGCGTTTACCCCGTTAAAATTATTGTCCAGGGCCGTGTGAACCGCATAGATGGCAATGCCGTGGCGTATGGCCTTGATAACCGTTCGTTCCACATAGGAAGATCCGTTCAGTTTTTTCAGTCCGGAAAAGATTATGGGGTGAAAGCTCACAATGAGGTTGCAGTCCTTTTCAATGGCTTCGTCCACTACTTCCTCCAGGGTGTCGTGAGTGACGAGTACGCCTGTAAGCTTGTTGTCCCGGTTACCCACAAGCAGCCCGGTGTTGTCAAAATCTTCGGCATAGGCCAGGGGGGAGAGCTCCTCCAGACAGGCCATGACGTCTTTGATATACATGTTGCTCTTTTTTGGTTAAACAGGGATAAACCCGGTGGGGTGATTTGCCGGCTCTAATATACATTGAAAAATCCGGAATCCTCAAAAGTAAAAAAATTAACCGTTATTTGTAGTGCGAAAGCAAGTTGGCGGAGTAGTGGAACCCGTCCTTAGAGAAAAGTTGTATGTGTATACTCCGAAAAATACTCTGGCCTTTTTCTGTGCTTTACGGACTGGCAGTAAAGGTCCGGAACCTTTTATACGACAGGGAAGTATTCCGCTCGGTTTCTTTTGATATTCCCGTTATTTGTGTGGGAAACCTCAGTGTGGGCGGAACGGGCAAGACACCTATGGTAGAGTACCTGGTGCGATTGTTGAAGACCGGTTTTCATACGGCAATCCTGAGCCGGGGCTATCGGCGGAAATCCGAAGGTTTTGTATTGGCCGGCCCGGAAACAGGGGTGGAGGAACTGGGGGACGAACCCTGCCAGTACCACAGGAAATTCCCGGATATTACCGTAGCCGTGGATGCCGACCGGGTCAATGGTATCAACCGTCTCGTTACGGCACATCCGTCTCCCGAAGTTGTAGTCCTTGATGATGCCTTTCAGCACCGCAGGGTAAAGGCGGGGTTTAATATCCTGCTTACGTCCTGTGATTCCCGTTATACCGGCGATATTTTTCTGCCGGCGGGTAACCTTAGGGACAGCAGGAAAGAAGCAAAACGGGCAAATGTGATCATCGTGACCAAATGCAGGGAGGACATGAGCACTGCTAAGAGGGATGCCATTTTAAAGCAACTGGCCCCGGAAGACCATCAGCACGTATTTTTTACAACGATAGCTTATGACGAAAAGATCGATTCGGCAGCAACCACAATTCCGCTGACGGACTGGCGAAAGGAACACTTCACCCTGGTAACGGGGATTGCAAATGCCGCGCCACTTGTGAAATTCCTGAAAGACAAGGGGCTCTCTTTCGAACACTACAACTATCCGGACCATCATGACTTTAATGAAAAGGAACTGAAAATGCTGCGTAAGAAAAGCAGGATACTCACCACCGAAAAGGATTTTATGCGCCTGAAGGACCGTCTGGACGGGATATTTTTTATTGGCATACAACCTGTTTTTCTCTTCGGGCAACAGGAGGAATTTGATCGTCTGGTGTTTCAGTATGTGTCCGGGAAAGGGGCAGGTAGTGAAGGGAATTGATCTTTAGTTTTTATTCCGGTTCGGCAATTACTTCGGGGCATTCAAATAAAACAGGTCATAAACTCATTCCCGGCGTTATCATGTCACTTCTCGGGTTCATTGCCTCAGTCAGTTTTGCGGCGGGACGTTTCTCCTGAGGTTGTTTTTTATTTTTTTGTAGAAAATTTCAGGCTTGAACGGTTTGGTGATGATGTCGTTACACCCGGCGCTGTACAGGTCGTCCATATTTTCTTCGAGGGAAATGGCGGTAAGGGCAACAATAGGGACTTTTTTGTTGAATTTCCGTATTTCCGCCGCGGCCTTTATTCCGCTTATACCGGGCATATGGATGTCCATTAAAATAAGGTCGTAGTTTTTCTTTTTTGTCATGTCGATGGCTTCATACCCGTTATTGGCCACTTCTGAAGAGATGTTTTTCCGCGCCAGCATTTTCTGGGTAACGATCTGGTTGATTTTGTTATCTTCCACAAGAAGGACGTGGATATCGTCAAAAACGATCTCTTCGTCTGTCCAGTCTTCCCGGGCTACTACCTGTTGCGGAGGCTGCGTACCTTTTTTACCTGCGGTTTCAAGGGCAATGTCAAAAGTAAACAGGCTTCCCTTACCGGATTCGCTTTGTACCTTAATATCACTGTCCATAAGGTGCAACAGGTTTTTTACAATGGTGAGTCCGAGTCCGGTACCACCGTATTTCCGGTTGATCTGTGTAGAGCCCTGGGCAAAGCTCTCGAATATACGGGGAAGTATATCGGGTTCGATACCCATACCGTTGTCCTGCACCTCAAAGCGAATGTTGATCTTTTCCCGTTCCCGGTCCAGTATCCTGCCTCGTATCATCACTTTGCCGTTTTCCGTAAATTTAAGCGAATTCCCGATGAGGTTGATGAATACTTGCGACAGTTTCAACGAATCGCCGAGGAGTTCTGCCGGGATGTTTTTGTCCAGGTCCAGTTCAATGGTGTTATTGTTCTCTTTGGCCGAATGCTCCAGTGAACGCACCACTTTCATGAGGATCTGTTCCAGGTTAAAAGGCCCTTTCTTTATTTTTAACTGGTTGGCTTCCGACTTGTTGACCTGGAGAATATCGTTGATAAAGTTCAGCAGGTATTCCCCGGAGAACTTTAGCGAGTTGAGGTATTCTTTCTGGCTTTCTTTGGGGTCTTCCTCCAACAGTAAATGCGTAAGCCCGGTTACGGCATACAGTGGGGTTCGCAGCTCGTGGCTTACCGTTGACAAGAACTTGGCTTTGACCTGAAGGGCATTTTCCGCTTCTTCCTTGGCGGCCTGCAGTTCCCTGTTCTTCTTGAGCAGCAGGTTGTTGGTCTTTAATTTTATCTTGTTGTTCCGGTAAAGGGAAATGGTGAGTATAAAAATGATAATGAGCAATACCGAACTCAGTATGGAGATCATTTTTGCAATATTGACCTGCCGGGACTGTTTTTCCGCGTCAATTTTGTACTGATCGATTACCCTGTCCTTGAAATCGGAAGTATTGTGATAGGCAATGTTGTTCCGGGCCTCAATACTTTCAATATTAAAATATACTTTCTTCAGGCTGTCTGCCTTTTGCCGGTGCCTGTTAGCTTCGTTCCGGTTTTTTTGGCTGTCGAATATTGCAGAGAGTAGCTGATGCCGTTTTAGTTCGAGTTTGGGGAAATCGAATCCCTTTAACATCCGGGAAGCTTTTTCCATATATGGCACGGCCTTGTCTGTTTCCTGTAATTTCAGGTGAGCGAATGCCAGATCCAGTAAAATGCCGGTATTTATGTATTTTTCCTCATAAGGGTCCTTGACCGGAAAAATACGTTGGAGTATGGAGGCGGCCCGGGCATATTCTTCGCGGATAAGGAGTACCTGTGCTTCGTAATAGAGTACTGTATTGAGAACGGTATCTTTTTTCCGGACAATAACAGATTTGGCTTCGTCAATGTATGATGATGCCTGCCGGAGATCTCCTTTTTTGGCGGCGATCAGTGCCTTCAGGGCAATGAGTCGGGTCTCTTTTGCTATTTTGGGGTTGGGTTTGAGGTGCGACTCACTCAGGAATTCATAGACTTCCAGATCATCGCTCCTGTCAAAATCGATATATAAACGGATAAAAAGGGTGTAGCATTGAAAGAGGTAATCGGAACGTTTCCGTTTTAAGGTATCTGCCATGGCCACGGTCTCTTTCAGTTGGGCCACTGCTGCTTCAAAATCAAATTGGTTCTTGTAACCGTATACCTTTTTTATGGCAGTTTCAACAGCATCTTCCGGCGCATTGCCATACTGCCCGGACACCATGACCGGAAAGAGCAGTAAGAAAAATAAAAAATAGCAATAGAGTCCCTTCATGGTAAAAAGATTAACATAAATATAATAGGGTTCTCTATAAAATCAAAAATTAAGGGTTTAAAAGTTATTACGGATTTACCTTGGTTTTTTTGTATTAATAGTATATAGTTCCCTAAAAAATTACCGTACACCCTCTGTTTGATTTTTTTTCTTCAGGGTACTGATAAAAGATAGCAGGTCGACGATCCTGTTGCTGTACCCGTATTCATTGTCATACCACCCTATTATTTTTACCATTTTACCGATAACGGAAGTCATCTCTGCATCAAAGACACAGGAATGGGGATTGTTGATCACGTCTATGGAAACAATAGGGTCTTCCGTATACGATAAAATGCCTTTCAGCTTGTGGCGGGCGGCTTCTCTGAAAGCATTGTTTATTTCGGCGATGGAGGTTTCCCTGGCTACATTAAAGGTAATATCGGTGAGGGACCCGTCCGGTACCGGTACGCGGATACCGCATCCGCCAATGACTTCGCTGAGGTCGGGGAAAATGCCGGTCAGGGCTTTTGCCGCACCTGTTGTAGTGGGTACGATAGACTGTGAGGCCGCTCTCGCCCTCCGGAGGTCACGGTGGGGCTGGTCGTGCAGGCTCTGGTCAGTGGTATAGGAATGGACCGTGGTGATATAGGCCTGTTCGATGCCGCAAAGCTCGTGAATGACCTTGATCATGGGGGCGGCGTTGTTCGTGGTACAGGAAGCATTGGATACGATATCTTCCGAACCTTCCAGGATATGCTCGTTGACACCGAGAACCACCATTTTTATGTGGTCGTCTTCCGGCGGGACGGAAAGCAATACTTTTTCTGCGCCGTTGCGAAGATGGTGTTCCAGTTGCTCCCTTTTCTTGAATTTTCCGGTAGATTCGAGCACAAAATCCGGTTGGAAAGCCGACCAGTCCAGCTTTTGAATATCGGCCGTATTGAGGAGCGGATAATGGTTGTTGTTTACTATGATGGCTCCGGCATCGTGCCGTACATCGTGTTGCAATATGCCATGTATACTGTCATATTTCAACAGGTGACTCAGTGTTTTGCTGTCTGCAAGGTCATTAATGGCCACCACTTCGATATGGGGGTGATTAATAAGCAACCGGAAGACCGTTCTGCCTATACGGCCGAAACCGTTTATCGCTATTTTTACTTTATCCATTCCCGAGAAGTAAAGGAATTAATGGTTTGTTGTCCGGACCGGGAGCACACAATACGCATGTAAGGTGTGCCGAGATGAAATGAGGTTGTCTTCACTTTATACAATATGCTTATGGGCCTTATAGGACGATCTAACCAGGGCCCCGCTTTCTACGTGGCGGAATCCCATGTCGAGTCCTGTTTCCCTGAGCCTGTCAAATTGTTCGGGCAGGATAAACTGCTTTACGGGAAGGTGTTTTTTAGAGGGTTGAAGGTATTGCCCGATGGTTACGATATCTACCTCGGCTTCCCGGAGATCTTTCATGGTCTGTACCACTTCTTCTTCGGTTTCACCCAATCCCAGCATAATTCCGGACTTGGTCCGGCGAACACCCTGTTCTTTCAGGTAACGTAAAACACCCAGGCTCCTGTCGTACTTTGCCTGTATGCGCACCTCACGGGTGAGTCTCCGTACGGTTTCCACGTTGTGCGACACGACTTCGGGAGCAACTTCCACAATGCGGTCAATATTTCTTTCCACGCCCTGAAAATCCGGTATAAGGGTTTCCATGGTAGTTTCGGGATTCATTCGTCTTACGGCCTTGACGGTCTCGGCCCATATGATCGATCCCATATCCTTCAGGTCATCCCGGTCTACGGAAGTAAGCACGGCGTGTTTGATCTTCATGATCTTAATGGACCGTGCCACTTTTTCGGGTTCCTCCCAGTCAATAGTATCCGGTCTCCCGGTTTTTACACCGCAGAAACCGCAGGACCTGGTACATACATTTCCGAGAATCATAAATGTGGCGGTACCTTCACCCCAGCATTCCCCCATATTGGGGCAGCTTCCGGAGGTACATATGGTGTGCAGGTTATATTTGTCAACGAGTCCCCTTAACTCCGTATATTTCTTACCGGTAGGCAGCTTTACCCGCAACCATTTCGGCTTGCCTTTGGGTGGAGCTGCTTTTGCAGCGGTATCTACACTCATAGCTTTGTTTTTGTTGGACAAAGATACAAAAGATGTATGAAGTAGCAGGTACGATATACGTGAAGTGAACGTATGACATGTAAATGGCGGGCTGCTGACTTTTTTCCTGTTCTTTTCGCAGTTTTTCAGGGGTTAAAACAAGCTGATGGTATACCAGAGACTGAACCCCACGAGGAAAATGAGTCCCGTCCAGCTGATAACTTTCATGCCCGTTCCGGGGTGATATTGTTTCGGTGTATGTGAAGAACAGATAAGCCGGAAATTGATAATGGCATAAAACGGTGCGGTAACAAAAGACAATATGGTAGCGATGTCAATCAGTGTTTTCATTTCCGAGAGGAAGAAAAGAAGTATGGCCACGGTACCGGCGGCCAGTACGGCCATCCATATGGCATAATATTGTTTGTCTTTTTGTTTCAGCAATATTTTTGTGGTATAGGACATGGCTCTGGGGGAGGCATCCAGGGTAGTCAGTGTAGTGCTGAACATGGTGGTGAAAGCGGCAACGGCGATAAGGATGTAGGCTGCTTCCCCGAGGTTTTTGGTATAGAGGGCGATGAGTTGTTCTGAAAACAGGGTGGCACTGGCACTGAAAGTTTCACCGGAGCCGAACATTACCAGAGCGCCGAGCGCCATAAATAAGATCCCCAGAATTATGGTGCTGCCATAGCCGAGGTTAAAATCGGCAATGGTGTTTTTTACGCTGTAATCCGGGATGGTCTTTTTCTTTTCCAGGGCCCAGAGGGAATGCCATATGGAAATGTCGAGCGGGGCAGGCATCCAGCCCATAAAGGCGATGAGGAAAGCAATTCCGATATCATTTTTCGGCATTACCTGGCTGAAAGTATGGGGTGCAGCACTGTTGGGAACAGCCAGGATAACGGCAATGCACGTACTTATGGTGAGCGTGAAAACAATAATTTTCATGAGGTTGTCCAGAAGCTTATACCGGCCTATCAGCAGGATTACCATACAGACAGCGGTGATTATGGCACTCCACAGAACGGTGTTTTGGGTAATGCCGAAGAGGGTAGATGCCAGTCCCGCCGTAACAACGGTAAGTGCGGTCTGGATGGTGAACATGGTGGCAAAGGTGAGGATGAAATAAGCGACGAGAATGGATGTACCCAGTTTTTTGTACCCGTCGAGCAGGCATTCGCCGGTGGCCAGGGTATACTTCGGCCCATACTGGAAAAAAGGATATTTGAAAAGGTGTACCAGCAACAATGCCCAGATCAGGCCGAAATCGAAATCGGCGCCGGCCCGGGTGGATTGTACCAGGTGCGATACGCCTATTGCCGCCCCCGCAAATAACAGGCCGGGGCCGAGCTTTTTGATATACTTATACATTTTTGTTTTTGTGAATAATCTCGGCCAGTAGCTTTTTTGCCCGTAATAGCTTTACTTTTACATTGTTAAGGGGCTCGTCCAGCTCGGAGGCGATCTCCTGGTAACTCAGTTCCCTGAAATACCTCAGGTTAATGACATCCTGATAGTGGGGTTTCAGTTTTTTTATAAAGCGTTTTAGCTGTACCAGGTTCTGTTCGTAAATGAGGTTGTCTTCTGCAGAAGGCGTGTCGTCCGGAACGTCGTAAACCGTGTCTTCTTCCTGTGAAGTGGAATGGAGCAGGCTCGACTTCCGTTTTCGCAACAGGTCCAGGTGAATGTTCTTGGAGATGGTAACAAGCCAGGTTTTGAAAGAATAACTGTTGTCAAACGTATCGATCTTGTCAAAAGCCCGGGAGAATGTCTGTATTGTGATGTCTTCCGCATCATTTTCGTTTTTGGTGCGGATAAGCTGGAAGCCGTAAATATCATTCCAGTAATGGTCTAAAAGAAAATTAAAGGCCTTTTGATCTCCTTTTCTGGCCTTTTCTATGTTTTTTCTGATAAGTTCTGAGGTTATTTCCAACGCGTACTTTTTCTGAAACTTGTTATAAAGATATAAAATTGTACACTTATAAGGATAAGTTCATACAGCGGCAGCAACCAGATAAAACCCTTTTCTCCGAATTTACGTGTCAATCTGGCCATAATGATATATTGTACTAACCATTTGAATACTATAAGTGCAAGTATTACTATGGGGTTTCCGGCCAGAAAAATTAACGGAACGAACAACAGCCAGAAGAGCAACTGGGCAATGTAGAATAAATTCAACAGTACTCTTTGCCAGAGTTTGAAATTCCGGAAAACGTAAAAACCTTCGCGTTTCTGATGTATCCATTCCCGGAAGGCAGGAGCGGTGAGCGACCGTGTGCGACCGGGTTTTGATGTGCATATGGTTGTGTTCCCGGGAGTGGCTACTTCATTGATGAAAAGTTCGTCTTCCCCGTTTTTCATATCCATATGGCTTATAAAACCGTTGACTTTATAAAAGGCACTTTTGTGATAGGCCAGGTTTCTCCCTGTTCCCGAATAGGGAAGCCCGGTATTGGCAAAAGAAAGGTATTTTACCGCCCTGAGCCAGTTGTCATAACGGATGAGTGCATTGGAAAGCACATTTTTCTTCCGCTTTACGGCACTGTAGCCAAGTATGAGTTTTTTTTCTTTGTGAAAATTGCGGCTGATTTCCCTCAACCATTTACGGGATACCGGTACATAGTTGTCTTCGGTGAAAACGAGTAAGTTGTGTTTTGCTGCCTTGATCCCCAGGGTAAGGGCGTATTTCTTTTTCCCCCAGAAGGCTTCGTTGTTCACAACATTTACGATCTTGATGTTGGAGTAACGACCGGCAAAATCTTCAATAACCTCCAGGGTGTGGTCGGAAGAAGCATCGTTGATGAGAATAACCTGGAAATCAGGATAGTCCTGGGCGAGTATGGAAATGATGGTTTGCCGCAGTATTTCGGCATTGTTCTTTGTCCGGATGATAACAGAAACGGGAGCAAGGTTCTCCGGTGGGGCGGATGTTCCGGAAAAGGCCAGTTTTCCGAAGATAACATAATAAGTGGCCAGGATACCTGTACTTCCAATAAAAAGCGAAAGTAAGACGTTTAGCATAAGCGGTATCCTGCCCTGTTAATTTTGTTGTACTTTGGGGTCGCGGCATTCCTGTTCGTCCGGCATTTTTCCGCAAAAGCTGCACGGTTCACCGGATTTGTTCAAAAAAGGGCTCTGACTGGCACATGTGCCGGCAAATCTGCCGTCTTTTTTTGCCCATATCTTTATGGCAATTCCCGCAAATGCTACGGCTAACAATCCTATGGTGAGTAAAATAAGTTTCATTGTTATCTTCTTTACACTGCAAATTTACAAAACAAAATACTGAATAACGAATAATAAAGAAGGAATGATGTACATTTTACCCGCAGCATCAACCTGTTCCGGAATTTTTCAGGTTACGAGTCATAAATCTACCTGAGATAGATACTTGCCACCATATTTTCTTCGGTGGCATTGATATTTCCTCCCTTGGGTTCTATGGTGATGTTATAGCTTTTTGCGTCTTCCTTGAACGGAATGGACAGCAACTTGTTCTGAGCGTTTTCCAGGACGCCCAGGCTTATCATTTCACCGTCTATCTCGGCCCACATCTGAAATACCTGTTCTTCGGGAAGCTCCGGAAGGGAAACGATATTTATCATGGAGAGTTTTTCCACGGGGTCAATATAGGCCACGGTTTTCAGGTTTTTGGCCCTCCGGTTGCCTTTGAGGACATATTTCTGGGTTTTGGGGTTGTTGAGGATGAGAAACTGGTTTTTAACATCGTCCAGTTTTGAGTTGGTGTTCAGAATGTCGCTTTTGAGCGCTGCGATCTCTTCGTTGACCAGTCCGTTTTTATGGAGCAGTACCTTGTTCTGGTACAGTAACAATATTGTAGACGTACAAAAAATCGCGGCAATTACGGCAACGGCGTTGTAATACCGGGGTGTTCTTCTTTTCTTTTCCTTTCGGATGGTCTTCATGACATTTTTTTTGACCCTGTCGGGAGCCGGACGTGAAAAGCTTCTCGTATAGTTTTCCAGGTCTTCCTGCAATTCCATATACTTTTGTTTTACCTCCGGATACTTGGCGATGCACTCTTCAACTCTATAATCTTCTTCGGGTGAAGTGGATCCGATGAGGTAGCTCTCCAGTAAATCACTTTCCAATATGGTTTTGGTATCGTTGTTCATTTTATCGGTCTTTTGTCTGTCTGCAGCATTCGATCAACATATTTCTCCCGGACAAGCAGATTTTTGATCCGCAGTACTGCAGGTGTAAAAGTGAATTTAAATACTTGTATTAAAAATTTTCCTGAGTTCCCTGAGTCCTATTTTCAGTCTGGATTTTACGGTGCCCAGCGGAACGTTCAAAGCCTCACTGGCTTCCTGTTGCGTCATCCCCTTGAAAAACAGGGCGTCCAGGATGATCTGGTATTTGGCGTCCAGCGATGCAAGATGCTTTTCCACATCAATGTGTTCCGGCTTAATGGCATCGACACTTATATTATATACGTTGGAAATGTCCTGTTGGATTTCCTGTTCCGCTTTTATATTATGGTTTCTTACCTTGTCTATTGCTGTATTGCGGATGATCCGGTAGAGCCAGGTAAAAAGTTTGGCTTTTTTGGCATCATAGGTATGCGCTTTTTTCCAGATTTTCACAAGCCCTTCCTGCAGGGCATCCTTGGCGAGCTCTTCATCCCGGGTGATCTTATAGGCAATGCCGTAAAGGGCGTCGCCATAGTAATCATATAGCATGGCCATGCCTTTCTCATCCTTTTCTATGAGTAAGTTCATGATGTTGATTTCCAGTAAAGACGACATATGCCTTTTATATTTATAGGTTGTGAAACATCCGAACAGACCGGACATATCGTATATACAAAAATGGGGCTATCCAAAGTTATTAAAATTATGAGATAGTCTGCGCCCCGGTGAAGACATTTTTTGCTGCTTATCGTAAAGGTACGCTCAAGAAATCTTACCGCAAGGGAATTATTTGATTGAGCTATGGTTTTACATGTGCTGGTATGGATTAGGGTTAGTCGTACCAGTGGAGAATCTCGCCGGGATCTGTGTTCCGGCGAGATTTTTTTATCGGTTAAAGTACATTTACTTCCGGTTCTATGGAGATGCCGAACTTTTCCCGTACGGTTTTCCGGATATCCTGTGCCAGTTGCCAGATTTCTTTTCCCGTAGCGTTTCCGTAGTTTACCAGCACAAGGGCCTGTTTGGCATGTATACCTGCCTCCCCGAAACGTTTGCCCTTAAATCCGCACTGTTCTATGAGCCATCCGGCCGGGATTTTTACTTCACTGCCGGAAACGGGATAACTGGGGATTTCAGGATGTTGAAGTTTCAGTTTTTCGAAATCATGCGTGGAAATAACGGGGTTTTTAAAGAAACTGCCGGAATTACCGATCTTTTCGGGGTCGGGAAGTTTGCTTTGCCGGATGGAGATTACGGCATCAGAGACATCCCGGATGGAAGGGTGTTCGATTCCCAGTTCGTCCAGGCGGGAACGAATGGCCCCGTAACCGGTATGTATGCTGTGTTTGTTTTTGGTAAGGCGGACAGTAACATTGGTTATGATGTATTTTCCTTTCGCTTCCCTCTTGAATACCGAGTCCCGGTAACCAAAATCACAATCCTGCAGGGTAAACTCTTTTATGTTCCCTGAAGAGACCTCTACAGCTTCACAAGCGGTAAAAACATCTTTTAATTCCACACCGTAAGCCCCGATATTCTGAATGGGCGCCGTGCCCGCATTGCCGGGAATCAGGGAAAGATTTTCCAGTCCCCCGTAGCCTTTCCCGAGGGTCCACAGCACAAATTCGTGCCAGTTTTCACCGGCACCGACCCGAACAAACACGTGGTTTTCATCTTCACGTATCACCGAGATCCCCTTGATGCCCATGTGGATTACCAGGGCATTGATATCGCCGGTAAGCAGGATATTGCTTCCGCCACCGAGGATAAGCTTGTCCGGATACGCAGGTTCCCGGAGTACTTCCAGGAGTTCTTCGGTAGTTGAAACGGAAGTGAAGTACCTGGCTTTTACATCAATGCCGAAAGTATTGTACTTTTTGAGCGATATGTTGTGCTGAATGTCCAATATTGTTTTGCGTTGGGTCAATGCATTGCGTTTAGTTGTCCGGATACACTTTCAGTGCTTCTTTCAGGATGTTCACTGCGGTGATGAGGTCCTCTTTTTTCAGGACATAGGCAATGCGTACCTGGTTGGTGCCCATTCCCGGGGTGGAATAAAACCCTGCGGCGGGGGCGACCATAACGGTTTCGTTGTTTACCTCAAAGCTTTCCAGCAGCCACCGGGCAAAATCGTCGGTGTTTTTCACAGGGAGTTCGGCAATACAGTAAAACGCCCCTTTGGGTTTGGCCACCCGTACACCATCTATCTTTTCCAGTTCGCTGACCAGGAGGTTTCTTCTTGAAACGTATTCCTTGCTGACCTCGTCAAAATAACTTTGCGGGGTTTCCAGTGCGGCTTCACTGGCTATTTGGGCGTAGGTCGGGGACGACAGTCTTGCCTGGGCAAATTTCAATACTGTAGTAATCACTTCCCTGTTCCGTGATACCAGACATCCGATCCGCGCCCCGCACATGCTGTAACGCTTGGAAACCGAATCTATCATGATGGCGTGTTCTTCTATCCCTTCTTCACGCATTATGGAATAGTGTTCCACATCGTCATAGGCAAATTCCCGGTAGACCTCGTCTGCCAGGAGGAAAAGATTGTGTTTTTTCACCAGGTCGGCCAGTTTCCGGATCTCTTCTTCGGAATAAAGGTATCCCGTTGGGTTTCCGGGGTTACAGATAAGAATGGCCCGGGTTTTCGGGCTTATGAGCTTTTCAAACGCTTCTATGGGTGGAAGGGCGAAATTATTTTCTATGGAAGATACCACGGGAACCACTTTTACGCCCGATGCCGTGGCAAAACCGTTGTAATTGGCATAAAAAGGTTCGGGAATGATGATCTCATCTCCGTAGTCGGCAACGGTCCCCAGGGCAAACAACAGGGCTTCGGAACCTCCGGTAGTGACAATAATATCTTTGCCGCTGACATCCATTCCCTTACTGTTGTAATATGCAGCGATCTTTTCCCGGTATTGTTCCGAGCCTTCGCTCCTGGCATATTCCAGAATCTCTAAATTGTTGTTTTTTACGGCATCCAGAGCTACTTTAGGGGTCTTGATATCGGGCTGGCCGATATTGAGGTGATAGACTTTACGACCGTTTTTCTTGGCTTCTTCGGCATAAGGCACCAATTTCCGTATGGGTGATTCCGGCATCTGCCTGCCTTTATCGGAGATTACTGGCATAGTGTTCTTGTTATTTTAAATCCTTTAATACTATCTGAATACAAAAATTTTCACCTTCCTCATTTTACCGGAAGGCGGCAATGCAAATTTGCGAAATAATTTTGAGCCGCCTGTATATTACCTGCTATTCTGAATGAATAATTATTCATCTTCAATATTTAATAGTCTCTTAATACGTTATCATAAGACAAAACTTATACGTATATTAGTATTATGCATTTTTTTAGGGGAAATATTATCAAAAACATAATTCCGGCTGTTTTTTTGACATTGTTTTTTTGTGTTTCTTCGCCGGCACAATCTTATTTTAACCTCTCGTCTTCCAGGGACTATCGTTCGGTGAGGTTTAAACTTATCAGCAATCTGATCGTACTGCCGGTAGAGATCAACGGGGTGGAATTGTCTTTTATACTGGACACCGGGGTGAACAAACCGATATTGTTTGACCTTACCTCTGCCGATTCGCTGAAATTAAAGAATACGGAAGCCATTTATATAAGGGGACTGGGAGGCGGAGAGCCCATAAAAGCCTATAAGGCGAACAATAATGTGTTCCGGATTAAAAAGGATATAGTGAATTATAATGAGGATATATACCTGATCCTCGACCAGGATATCAATTTCGCCCCCCGTCTCGGAGTTCCCATACACGGTATTATAGGTTTTGAGCTCTTTCGGGATTTTGTTGTGGAGATCAATTATTCGAGAAAAAAAATAAAATTTTACAGGCCCGGAACGTATAAACACAGAACATGCCGCAGGTGCCAGACGTTTCAGCTCGATCTTATTCATAACAAACCCTATCTCAGGGCTGCGGTGGACCTGAACGGAAGAAAGGACGTAGATGTTAAATTGCTTATTGATTCGGGGAGCAGTGATGCCCTGTGGTTGTTTAAAAAGGAAGAAGAAGGACTGGTCACACCCGAAAACCACTTTGCGGATTTTCTGGGCAGGGGGCTGAGCGGCAGTATTTACGGAAACAGGGCAAGAGTGGATAAGTTGAGTATAGGCCAGTTTGAGCTGGAAGAGGCCAAAGTGGCCTTTCCGGATTCCATTTCCATACAACACCTGCAGAATCTCAATGAAAGGGACGGCAGCCTCGGAGCGGAAGTGCTGAAACGGTTTAATATTGCGTTTGATTATAGTGAAGGGAAGATAACGCTCCGGCGTAACCGGTATTTCAAGGCTCCTTTTAAATACAATATGAGCGGTATTGAACTCCAGCACAACGGTATCCGGGTGGTCAGGGAACTGGAGTCGAACATAAGAAGGGGGAGGAGTGAGGACGCCCCGAGTGAAGGAGTGAAGATACAATTGAACAGGTTTTTTAAATATTCGTTGCATCCGGCATTCGAAATTGCAGAGATCAGGGAAGGAAGCCCGGCCTGCCTGGCCGGATTACAAAAAGGAGATGTCATATTATCGGTAAACGGAAAGGCTACATTCCGGCGTTCCCTGCATGAAGTCACCGAAATGCTCAATGTCAAACCCGGAAAAAGGATACGGCTTGAGGTGGAAAGGAAAGGGAAAAACATGGAATTTCACTTTGAGCTCAAAAAGGTATTGTAAAACGAAACGTCAGGGAAGAAAAGTGCCTGATATAAAGTGAGAAAGCCCCCCGAAGCGGGGAGCTTTCCAAAACATTCGTTTTTTCAGAGATCAATTATTTACTGCTGTCTCCGAGTACCTTACCTTTAATCTTCAGGGCTACCGTAGGCGTATCTGCATTGGAAGATACGGTTACGGTTTTCCGGATAGGACCTACCCTTTGTGTGTTATACTTTACCTCAATGGTTCCTTTTTTACCGGGTTGTACAGGCTCTGAAGTCCATTTCGGGACCGTACATCCGCAGGAACTGGAAACGTTGGAAATGACCAGAGGGGCATTTCCGGTATTGGTAAATTCAAATACACGCAGGCCATCACTTCCTTTTGCGATTTCCCCGTAGTCTATGGTGTCTTCCTTAAAATCGATTTTCGCTACTTTTTCTTGTGCGTGTACGGCCAGGGCAAACGTACTCACAAACAGAAAGATTGCTAACTTTTTCATAAGTTTTAAATTTGTGGTTGCTTATAAAAAACAACCTGTTTTTGTAACTTTTTAAGTTTGTAACAAGCGCTAAAATTAAACACTTTTTCCACTTCTGCAAAATTACATGTCTGTTTTTCCCTGCAAGACCGAACCCTTTTACAGTTGTTTTCTTTGTCTGCCGGGCTTTTATAATCTTACAGATATAACTACTTTTGCCCAATCAAAGTCAAAAATCGTTCCAAAACATGAATATTCCATCAAGATACGATGCCGCTAAAGCAGAAGGCAAGTGGTATAATTACTGGACAGAGAACCGTTATTTTCATTCCGAACCGGACGACCGGGAGCCTTATACCATTGTCATTCCTCCTCCGAATGTCACGGGTGTATTACACATGGGCCATATGCTCAACAATACCATACAGGATGTTTTAATACGCCGGGCACGCCTCAAGGGATATAATGCGTGCTGGGTACCGGGAACGGACCATGCCTCGATAGCCACAGAAGCCAAAGTGGTGGCAAAACTGAAGGAAAAGGGAATTAAGAAATCCGATATCAGCAGGGAAGAATTTCTGGAACAGGCCTGGGAATGGACCAGGGAGCACGGCGGTATCATTTTGGAACAGTTAAAAAAACTCGGTGCTTCCTGTGATTGGGAACGAACAAAGTTTACGATGGATGACGATATGTCAGCTTCGGTAATCAAGGTTTTTGTAGACTTGTTTAACAAAGGACTGATTTACAGAGGGTATCGTATGGTGAACTGGGACCCGGAGGCAAAGACCACGCTGTCTGATGAAGAGGTTATCCATGAAGAAAGGCAGGGACTGCTGTATTATCTGGCTTATCCCATAAAAGGAACGGACGAAAAGGTGATAATCGCAACGACGCGGCCCGAAACCATTTTGGGGGATACAGCCATTTGTATTAACCCGAATGACGAACGCTACAGCCACCTGAAAGGCAAAAAGGCCATAGTGCCCGTATGCAACCGGGAAATCCCGATCATAGAGGATGAATATGTGGATATGGAGTTCGGTACGGGGTGCCTTAAGGTGACACCGGCTCATGATGTAAATGACAAAAACCTGGGAGACAAGCACAAACTCGAAGTTGTGGATATTTTTAATGATGATGCCACGCTTAATCATTATGGCCTGCACTACGAAGGTAAGGACCGTTTTGTTGTGCGAAAGGAAATCACCCGTGAGCTCGAAGAAAAAGGATATCTGGTAAGGACCGAGACACACGTGAACAAGGTAGGGACTTCCGAACGGACCAGGGCCGTAATAGAACCGCGCCTTTCCGACCAGTGGTTTCTCAAAATGGAAGCACTTGTAAAACCTGCTTTGAAAGCAGTGCTTGAAGATGATGAAATCCGGTTGTTCCCCAAAAAGTTTGAGAATACTTACCGTCGCTGGATGGAAAATATAAGGGACTGGAACATTTCGAGACAATTGTGGTGGGGACAGCAGGTGCCTGCGTATTACTACGGAGCGGGAAAAGAAGACTTCGTGGTTGCGGAAGATGAGGCAACGGCACTGGAACTTGCCCGGGAAAAATCGGGGAACACATCACTTTCCCCTGCCGACCTGACACAGGACCCGGATGTGCTGGATACGTGGTTCTCTTCCTGGTTGTGGCCCATAAGTGTTTTTGGAGGGGTGCTGGAACCGGAAAACAAAGAGATACAATATTATTATCCTACGAATGACCTGGTAACAGGGCCGGATATCCTGTTTTTCTGGGTGGCCCGGATGATTATCGCGGGCTACGAATACCGTGACGAAAAACCATTTACCAATGTTTACCTCACCGGATTGGTGCGCGACAGTCAGCGGAGAAAGATGTCCAAATCACTGGGCAATTCCCCCGATGCCCTTAAACTGATTTCCGATTACGGAGCGGATGGGGTTCGGGTTGGATTGCTACTGAGTGCAGCCGCGGGGAATGATCTCCTTTTTGACGAGGCGCTTTGCCAGCAGGGTAAAGGGTTTGCCAACAAAATATGGAATGCTTTCCGCCTGGTTAAGGGATGGGAAGTTTCGGATACGGCCAGACCCGAGAAAATTTCGGAAATTGCAACAGACTGGTACCGATCGAAATTAAGTCGGGTGCTGACTGAGATAGAAGACCATTATGCCAGGTATCGTATTTCTGATGCGCTTATGGCTACCTATAAACTTATCTGGGATGATTTCTGCTCCTGGTACCTGGAAATGGTAAAACCGGCCTATGGGATGGCCATAAGCAGGGAAACCTACGAGAAGACGATAGAACTGTTTGAAGCAAACCTCAAGATACTGCATCCTTTTATGCCTTTTCTTACCGAGGAAATATGGCAGCATATGGAAGACCGCACTCCGGAAGAGGCCCTGGTGATTGCCCGATGGCCGGAGCCCGGAGAGCCGGATGAGTCACTTCTCGACAGTTTTTCACTGGTTACTGAAGTAATATCGGGTATCCGTACGGTCAGAAAAGACAAGAATATATCGTTCAAGGAAGGGCTGGAGCTCTACACAGCGGAAACGGAGGAGAGTATCAGCGGTCTGGACACCGTGATTCGCAAACTGGGGAATATTACCGGGATACACTATGGCAAGGAAAAAACGGACGGTAGTGTGTCCTTCCGTGTCGGGGCATATGAATATTATATTCCGGTCAGCGGATCTGTGGATGTGGAAAGCGAAATCAAAAAGCTGAAAGAGGAACTGTCCTATACAGAAGGCTTCTTGAAATCGGTGAAAGCCAAGTTGTCCAATGAACGTTTTGTGAACAATGCCCCTGAAAAGGTGGTAGCGCTGGAAAGGCAGAAGGAAGCGGACGCCCTGGCCAAGATCAGGACTATTGAGGAAAGTTTGTCGAATTTACAGGGATAAAATAGGAAAACTCCCTCATCGCATGTTTACTTGTATTATACTTTGCGAATTTCGATTCTTGATGCTTTTTCATTTTTAACTTACTGATATATAGGTTTTTATTTTTGTTTTTTCATTTTTAACCAATTTAAATAAGGGGCAGGATGTCAAAAAAAGATGAAAAAAGTTATTAAATTTTGAGAAAACTGTATTACATTCGCATTAACATTCGTATATTTAGGAAACAATATTTAAGAAAATTTTTTTACTAAACACTTGATTATGATTATGAAAAAATTAATGTTTACATCACTGTTTGTAGGATTATTTGCTACCGGCATTACTGCGCAGGAGATGAATACTACCGAAGACTCGGGTACTACAGACGCCATGGCTCAGGACAATTTTAATAAATGGTCAATTGAAGTCAACGGAGGGGTTAATAAGCCGATGCGACCACTTGCTTCGGGATATTATACCAACACTCCCGATTTTCTCCACCTGGATCTTGGAGCACGATATATGTTCAATGAAAAATTCGGTTTGAAACTTGACGTAGGGTACGACAAGTTCGAAGGTGACGAAGATTCCAACGATTTTGATACCAAGTATTACAGGGCAAGCTTACAAGGTGTTGCCAACCTGGGTAGGATCATGAACTGGGAAACATGGACCAGAACTTTTAACCTTCTGGGGCATGCCGGTGCAGGTTATTCACAACTGCGTCCCGATCAGGGACCGATCTCTGACGATCATGACCAGATGATGAACTGGATTGCCGGTCTTACCGGACAGGTAAAACTCAGTGATCGTGTTGTGCTTAACGCTGATTTTACAACATTGGCACACAGCCGTCAGGACTGGACTTTTGACGGTAGCAAGAAAACCTCTACCCGTGGTTTTGACGGTATTATGTTCAATGCTACTGTAGGTGTTTCTTTCTACCTCGGAAAAGCAAAGCAACATGCTGACTGGTACCTGAGAGATAACGAAGCGCTTAATAACCTTGCGGTGCGTGTAGACGACATCGAAGGAATGCTTCAGGATACCGACAGAGACGGTGTGCCGGATTACCTGGACCAGGAGCCCAATACACCTACAGGAGTTTCTGTTGACCGATATGGTAAAGCCAATGACCTGAACGAAAACGGTATTCCGGATGATCTGGAAAACTCACTTGATATGCGTTACGCTTCCAAAGAAAGCCTTGACGGTATAGGTGGCGGTGGAGATCCGGTTAAAAAACTGATCGAAGACGGCTATGTAAATGTTTACTTCGGATTTGCGAGCAGCAAACCTGCAGTATACTCTTTCGACGCTATCAACTACCTGATCAAGTATATGAACGAGAATCCTTCTGCAAAAGCCGAACTGCTCGGATATGCGGATGAGATCGGAGGCGAAAGTCAGTACAATACTTCACTCTCTGAAAGAAGAGCGAAAGCTGTATATGATATACTGGTTGCTTCCGGAGTTGGAGAATCAAGACTTTCTTACCAAGGTATGGGTGTAGATTCAAGTGTAGACAAAGGTTCTGCAAATGCTCGTCAGATCGTAAGAAGAGTTACCTTCAAATTGAAGTAACAGAACAGGATCTATCTCAAGAATAATTAATCAAAGTGAGCCCTCGGTATTTTTTTACCGGGGGCTTCTTGTTTTTTATAATAGTTTGATATGAGGATGTCTTTACAGATTCATTGTATTGTATATTCAAAAAGGTGGAGCGGAACGAAGAGCGCTATTCGTGTCTCTTGGTAAGAATCAAGATCATAAGGTTGTGGGGTGGAGTTGGATAGGAGATGTAAGACCTATGATTATAAGATGCAGTTATTAAATCGTCAGATGGTACAGGAAGTTAGTCAGATATTGTTTTACCGGGATTTCAGCTATGTTGAAAATCTTTATGGTCTTTAAAATGCTCTGGTGACAGTGAAAGCAAGCTGTAACCTGGAACTTGTCCATTATTCACGTTATTATTATACGTTACAGGTTACAATAATTTTTGCATAGTCCATAACATTTGAGCGTGATCCTTAGTAAGTAGTAAAGGATAAGGATTGAAGTTAAATTGCAGGAATAATGCCCTGACGGTTCCTTTTGCTGTGTGCGGTTGTATGGAATATGAAGGCCTTTATATGATCCTTTCTTATCCTCACGGTTATTCAGGGCGAAATTCCCTGCGGCTTTTAGATGCAGAAGTACTTTTTATTCGTTCTTGAGATAGGAATTTACCAGCGCTACATATTTTTCCTTGGCCTCCCTTTCATCTATGTTTCTGGCCTGAAAGAGGGCATTGGCTTTAAATGCATTGATAAGAGGCTTTCGGCTGCCCGGATTGTCGTAGTTCTTATTAGCTATTTTATAATAGGCATAAAGGCGTAACAGGAAGTCGGCGGGTAAAGGATCCGTATATTGGTTTACGAGCTCTACAGCCTCTTCAAAAGCCTTGTTTAACGCTTCTTCGGTCATCTTACCTAAGTGTTGCAATACTTTGTTATTTTTCTGCAATGACATCAATTCCTCCCTTAACCTGTTGATGGAGGTTGACCTTTATTTTTGTGTTAAGAGGCAATAAAAGGTCTACCCGGGATCCGAACTTGATAAAGCCCGAATCTGCTCCCTGGGTGGCCTGTGCTCCCGGTTTGGCATAGTTTACAATACGTCTGGCCATTGCCCCTGCAATTTGTTTGTAAAGCACTTCGCCCCATACCTTGTTTTTAACCACCACTGTTGTCCTTTCATTGTCTTCGGAAGATTTCGGGTGCCATGCTACCAGATACTTTCCGGGGTGATATTTGCTGTAAACAACTTCTCCGCCCAGGGGATATCGTGTGACATGCACGTTTACCGGAGACATAAAGATGGATACCTGAATGCGCTTGTCTTTAAAGTATTCTTTTTCGTAGACTTCTTCGATCACGACTACCTTACCGTCAACAGGCGCAATAATATGATCGTCGTTATGTGGCGTATGTCTTTTCGGGTTTCTGAAAAACTGCAGGATAAGTATCAGAAGAATAAGTGCCGGGATTTGTATACAAACCTGCAACCACGGTATGGGAATGAGGTATTCCGCACCTAATGCCACCGCTACGACCAGCAGAAAGGTGATGATTATGATTTTATGTCCTTCTTTATGAAACATATATAAAAAGTTGTAAAGTCAGATAAGTAAAAGGCGCGAGAAATATAAGACTGTCCAGCCGGTCCAGAAGGCCTCCGTGTCCCGGCAGTATGGCCCCGCTGTCCTTTACACCTGCCAGCCGTTTAAACTTGGATTCGATAAGGTCTCCCAGACTTCCCGCAACAACGATGACAAGAGCCAGGATCATCCATTCTGTCGTGCCCAGGTCGTGGTTATACATGGCAATAATATAAGCCGCGATCAGGGAGAAGATCAACCCGCCTATAAATCCTTCTACGGTTTTATTTGGCGATACGCTGGCCAGTAATTTGGTTCTGCCCATGCTTCTGCCCACGAGGTAGGCAAACGAATCGTTAACCCATACCAATATAAAAATACCAATAATTATAAATTTGGCAAAGGGGGTGTTGTGATTGTGGTAGGGGATCATGGTGAGAAAAATACAGCCCGCCCCTATATAAAACAACGTAATTATAAACTTGTGCAAGTTGCGCTGTATCTTCAGTTTCTTTCCGGAAAACAAAAGGGCAATAAGAAAGAGGTTTATAATCAGCGTTAACAAGAGCAGGAAAAAAACTGCTGCCTCCCCCTGTACGAGGTGAACAAATAACCACCAAACCAGCAGGAATGCTATAAAAATATAATATCCGCTCAGTTTGATGAGTTTTTTGAACTCGTATATGCATATCAACCCGAAAGAAAGGAACAGGAAATCAAAAGCATCACTGCTTAAAAACACTGCCGACAACAACAGGAAAACATAAAGGATTCCCGTAATGGAACGCGTAAGGAGGTCTTTCATTCTATAAATCTTCCAGGAGGAGCAAATATAGGTTTTTTGTGTTACTTCCGTAGTTAAGAAAGTTCTTTTCTCCCTGCGTATTGAAGTGTTTTATTGTAGTGATGTTGGTGGGGATCTGGTTTTTATTCTTATTTTTAATCCCCCTCAATCCTTCACCGATGGTGTTGACCAGCTGACTGGTTGTGGCAAAAAGTATCAGATTATCAGGGAGTTCCTGGAGTTTGAGTTCTCCGATCTGGTTAGAACTTACCAGTATTGCTCCGTTGTCGGCTACGAGGTTCTCGCAGGTAGTAATGAAAGAACTGCTTCCGCGCAGGCTGGTGGAAAAATCACCACCGAGTTTTTCAAATTTTTCTTTGAGTTTGGGGTTTATGCAAAATATCTTCTTGTTGGTCCAGTTATTTTCCGTGAGAATACTCCGGAAACTATCGTAAATTTCTTCTATAGAATCACAATAAATGAATTTCCCTCCGTTCTTTTTAAAATTTATGGTGAATTTTTCATCTACCGGAAGATCGATATTAGGCATAAACTTGCCCCTTTCCTCAATGGGATCTTCAGCAGGCTGCGGCTTGTTTATAATGTCTAAAATCTTCTTAAATAGCTTCATTCAATGTTCAACGGGAAAAAGTATGTTTTATTTTTATGTAAAGTTAAAAATATTCTTTTAGAAATTGTTGCTTATCCCTGTTATTTACGGCGATTACAATTTATTTGCAGAATTGTGCCTGCAAGGAGATCGGTATTGCGGAAAAACAGGAAAGAGGCTGCGGAGTTATTTCTCCGCTACCTCTTCTTCTTTTTCGAAGGGACGCTTCCCGAAGATCCTTTCCAGGTCGTCCTTGAAAATCACTTCTTTTTCCAGCAGGTGTTCTGCCAGTTCCGTAAGTTCACCTTTATGTTCCGAAAGCAGTTTTACCGCCCGTGCATATTGCGTTTCTATGATGTTGGAAATTTCTTTGTCTATAACAATGGCAGTTTCCTCACTGTAAGGCTTGGTAAAACCGTATTCATTCTGTGAGCTGGAATCATAGTAGGTGAGGTTTCCTATCTTGTCGTTCAATCCGTAGATCGTGACCATGGCCTTGGCCTGTTTGGTCACTTTTTCCAGGTCGCTGAGGGCCCCTGTCGATATCTTGCCGAACATCACTTTTTCAGCAGCTCTTCCGCCCAGGGCGGCACACATTTCGTCGAGCATCTGCTCCGGACGTACAATAAGCCGTTCTTCGGGGAGATACCACGCAGCTCCCAGCGATTGCCCCCTGGGGACGATAGTTACTTTTACCAACGGAGCAGCGTGTTCCAGCATCCAGCTTACGGTGGCGTGTCCTGCTTCGTGGAAGGCTATGGTTTTCTTCTCTTCCGGGGTAATGATCTTGTTTTTCTTCTCCAGACCACCGATAATACGGTCTACAGCATCCAGGAAGTCCTGTTTGTCCACTGCTTTTTTGCCATTCCTCGCGGCGATCAGGGCGGCTTCGTTACATACGTTAGCTATATCGGCACCGGAAAACCCGGGTGTTTGTTTGGCCAGGAATTCAAGGTCCAGTGCTTCCGACGTTTTTATCGGTTTCAGGTGGACTTCAAATATTTCCTTTCGTTCCCTGATGTCCGGGAGGTCTACGAAGATCTGCCGGTCAAACCTTCCGGCCCGCATCAGGGCTTTGTCAAGAACATCCGCACGGTTCGTAGCGGCGAGGACAATGACATTGGTATTGGTGTCAAAACCGTCCATTTCGGTAAGCAACTGGTTCAGTGTGTTCTCACGTTCATCGTTGGAGCCTGTAAAGTTGCTTTTTCCCCGGGCCCTGCCTATGGCATCGATCTCATCGATAAATATAATGGCAGGTGATTTGTCCTTGGCTTGTTTGAACAGGTCCCGCACCCTGGAGGCACCAACACCTACGAACATTTCCACAAAGTCTGATCCGGAAAGGGAAAAGAACGGCACTTTGGCCTCTCCCGCAACGGCTTTGGCCAGCAGGGTTTTCCCGGTACCCGGTGAACCTACGAGCAAGGCACCTTTAGGGATCTTTCCTCCCAGTGAGGTGTATTTGTCCGGGTTTTTCAGGAATTCTACAATTTCCTGTACTTCCTCTTTTGCACCTTCCAGTCCGGCTACGTCCTTGAACGTTACTTTGGTCTCTGTCTTTTCGTCAAAGAGCCGGGCCTTGGACTTTCCTATGTTGAATATCTGTCCCCCGGCACCCCCGGCACCTCCGCCGGCCATTCTGCGCATCAGGAATATCCAGATGCCGATAATAAGGATAAACGGCAGCAGGGTGATAATAAAATCCCCGAACAGGTTCGATTCCTGGTCATAACCGATAACGGTCTGAAGGTTATTGTCGCTTATGGTCTTTTTGATTTCGTTCTCAAAATTCTGCAGATCCCCGAACTTTACTTCATATTGCGGAGACGAACCGGAGGAAGGGAAGAGCGAATTGTCTTCCGCATCTTTGTGATCTTCCTTACTGAGTGCGTCTTTGGTAAGGAAAACCTTAGCCTGTCTTGTATTGGTGATGATCAGTATCTTTTCCACATCACCGTTTTTAAGGAAATCCTGTAATTCGGAAGGCGTGGTCGGAGTAAGCTTTTGCCAGGTGTTGCCACCGGAAAACAGGTTTACTCCGATAATTACAAACAAAATGATTGCATAAATCCAGTAAGAACTGAATTTCGGTTTTTTGTTATTTGGGTTGTCTTTTGCCATTAATTATTCGTCTTAGTCTGAAAATATATTAATAATTGGTCGGAACAGAGGTTACTTTAGCATCTCCCCAGAGGCCCTCGATGTCGTAATACTCGCGGATGTGTTTCTGGAAAACATGTACCACCACGTTTACGTAATCCATCAATACCCATTCAGCATTGTCCGTGCCTTCTACATGCCAAGGTTTGTCCTTGATTTCCTTGCTTACGGTTTTTTGGATGGAATTTACAATGGCATTGACTTGGGTGTTGGAGGTACCGTTGCAGATGATAAAGTAGTCACAAACCGTGTTTTCAATCTCCCTAAGATCCAAGATATTTATATCTTTTCCTTTAACATCCTCTATCCCCTTCAAGATTATTGCGATTAACTGGTCTGCACTACTGTTCTTTTTTGCCATTAACTTTCATGTATTTAAATTTGTACCCGGACCTGCTGCCTCGTTGTTACACAGAACTATTCCTCGTATTTTTGTGTTATTACCGGAGGCGAGGCCTTTTCTATTAGTTATTTTACGCAAAGTTATTACTTTTTTGTTTCTTTAACTATTCTATTTAACAGAACATTCGTATTCCGTATGCATATAATCAAACTTAATGCCATTGATTCTACAAATTCTTATTTGAAAGAATTAAGTGCTACGGGTATTTTGGATGACTATACGATTGTGGTGGCACGCCATCAGACCCGGGGAAGGGGGCAGATGGGGACTTCGTGGAACTCTGAGTCCGGTAAGAACCTGACGTTTAGCGTCTATAAAAAAATATCCTGTATCCGTAAAGAAGAGGTTTTTTACCTGAGTATGGCCACCTCGCTTGCCATTGTGAGGGCCCTGAAGAAGTTCAATATGCCACAAGTGAAGATCAAGTGGCCGAACGACATTTTGTCAGCAAATCAGAAGATATGCGGTGTTCTGATCGAGAGCATCATAAAAAAGGGAGAATTGGACGCCGCCGTTATCGGTATGGGACTCAATGTTAACCAGACCGATTTTAACGGTTTGCCCAATGCAGGTTCATTAAAGCGCATTACGGGTATTACCTATAACCTGGATGAACTGATGCACGGCATTGTTACCGAACTGAGGCGTTATGAAGAACTGATTGTGAGCAGAAATCTCATATCACTAAAATCACGATACGAAAGCGCTCTTTTCCGGAAAGACAAACCCTCCACATTTGAAAACGGTGAAGGTGAATTGTTCATGGGATTCATCAGGGGGATTTCCGAAACAGGGAAACTGGTAATCCAGCTGGAAAATGAAGTGCGGAAAGAATTCGACCTGAAAGAGGTGAAACTTTTGTATTGAGGTTTTTTAGTTGGGGAGTTTTGGAGTTCATAAGGTGTGAAAACTCCGAACTCCAAAACTCCCCAACTTCGAACTATGCCCTCTACAGTTTCCCCATATTGGCGCTCAGGGTCCCTATAAAGCTGGTAATGGGGCCTTTTATCATCATCCCCATCATGGTGTTGAATTCACCGTCGAAAACCAGTTGGGCTTCACTTTTATCTTCTTCGATAGCACTGATATGTGCCGTAAGCGTAAAGGGCAGTTTGTCACTGGCCGCTCCGAGAACTATCCGGTCAAATTCGTTTTTATCTTTCAGCTTTAAAACAATTTCGGGCATTCCTTTCAGGGCAAAGACAAAAGAATCTTCGCTCAGTACTTCAAATTTGCTGGTATTTTCCGGCATCAGGGTTTCGAAGTTTTTTGTATCGGAGAGAAAGTGAAAAAGTGCTTCCTGTGATTTGTTTACGGATGTTTTCGGACTTTCTATGTGCATGTGAATTTTGTGTATTTAATCGGATATTTTTTTCTGATTGTTATAACGTCCGGTATATTCAGAAAATTGTTAATTGACCGTTTCAGATTTCCACCCGGCCGGATTGTTTCGCCATTCTTTGAGGGTGTCCAGCTCTTTTTCACTGATGTAATTGGTTTCCACGGCCTGTTCGAGCAGGTAATCGTAATGGCTCAACGTAGTGAGGTGTACTTTGTTGTCTTCAAAGTTCCGGGTGGCCACATCAAATCCGTAAGAGAAAATGGCCATCATGCCTTTGACGTTGGCTCCGTGTTCCCTCAGGGCTTCCACAGCATTGAGACTGCTCTTTCCGGTACTGATAAGGTCTTCCACAACAACAACGTTTTGGCCGGGTTCCAGGTACCCTTCAATCTGGTTTTGCCTGCCGTGTTTTTTAGGCTCGGGTCTCACATATACAAAAGGAACACTGAGGTATTCGGCTACCAGGATACCAATCCCTATGGCACCCGTGGCTACACCTGCAATAACATCGGGCTTGCCGTAATACTCCTCAATCTGCCTGGCAATATTCTCCCGGATAAAGTTCCTGATGGGCGGGTAAGACAACGAAATTCTGTTGTCACAATAAATGGGTGATTTCCACCCTGAAGCCCATGTAAAAGGATTTTTCGGATTCAATTTTATTGCATTAATTTGCAATAAAAGTTCTGCTGTTTTTTTAGCGGTATTTTTGTCTAAAACCATGGTGACAAATGTATGAAGTTTTTGTAAATGATTATCCAATTATTTTAACAAATATACTTACCAAGGAGGTAAAACATAAACTGTTTTTACTGGAAAGTGTGCGTATGGAAGAGGTCATAAGGCAGCTCACCAAAGGGGAAATAGAATGTGCCCATTTGTATGATCCGGAAGCGGGGCAGCTGCTTAAAAAATTTCAGGAAAAAATGCCGCTGGTAGTGGCAGCAGGCGGACTGGTGACCAATGAAGCGAAGGAAGTGCTGTTTATCTACCGCAACGGTAAATGGGACCTTCCGAAGGGGAAACTCGAAAAAAAGGAATCTATTGAAGAAGCCGCCCTGAGGGAAGTAGAGGAGGAAACAGGCGTAAAGAAACTGAAACTCGGTCCGCTTTTACAAAAGACATATCACATTTTTAAACGAAACGGCACTTACAAGCTGAAAGAAACCCATTGGTACGGCATGACCAGT
The DNA here is from genome assembly GCF_021183825.1 of Sinomicrobium kalidii. GTDB lineage: Bacteria > Bacteroidota > Bacteroidia > Flavobacteriales > Flavobacteriaceae > Sinomicrobium > Sinomicrobium kalidii. The sequence goes on from NZ_CP089211.1 coordinate 3,683,019, forward strand.
ACATATAAAGGAAAACTCAAGGCGCAGTGTGAAGAAGGAATTGAAAAGGCGGAATGGATGAAACCTGACGAAATTCCGGAAGCCCTCCGGAATTCATATGCCAACATAAAGGTGTTGTTTGCAAACTAGCAACATATCGGCAGTTTTAAACTGAAATTCTAATTGTATTTTAATGGAAATATGTTTTTTGGTGATTATTTTTGCAATATCACAAAAAACAGACATCATGAAGAGTACATTTGTTTTACTCCTGGCCCTGTGTTTTGTCACGGTCTCGAACGGCCAGCAAAGCGAACTTACCGGCCCCAGGGTCAAGAATGAAAAGATATGGGAAAAGGAACGCAAAACCATTGTTGTGTATCATACCCCCGACAGGAAACCGGTGACAGGACCGAAAGCCAAGAACCGAAAAATCTGGGAAAAGAAAGACACTACCCGGCAGGTGGTGGTCAGAAGAAAAAGGAATACGGTTACAGGGCCCAGATTCAAGAACAGAAAACCCTGGAAGCAATGATAAAATAGGCCTGTAACTTGTTTGATTCCTGAATGGAACAGGAGAACAGTTATCCGGAGGGAGGCATAATTTTAAAAAACCTAATTTTACAGGTTGAAAACATACCAATATGCCTCAGCAAAAATCCACGACCGATACCGGTACACCCAAAATAAGCTGGAGGGAACGTTTCGGTTCCCTTCAGTATATACCGCGGTTTTTCAGTAAAATAAAGGAAGTATCTCCCCGGCTGTTCTATACCAATCTTTTCGCACGTATTGTCAATTCGGCTACCCCGGTGCTCATGTTGTGGGTCGGTAAGCTGATACTTGACGAAGTTGTATTGCAGATCGATGCCCCGGAAAAGGACTTTGCAAGATTGTGGATGCTGGTGGGGGTGGAACTGGGTCTTGCGGTGCTTTCCGACCTCATAAGCCGGGCCATTAACCTTACGGATACACTGGTTGGTGATCTTTACGCCAACAAATCCTCCGTGGAAATCATCAACAAGACGGCCGAGATCGAGTTGAGCCAGCTGGAAGATGCCGATTTTTACGATAAACTGGAGCGTGCCCGCCGGCAGACCGTGGGCCGGGTTTCCCTGATGTCCAATATTATGTCACAATTTCAGGACAGTATTACGGTGGTATCCCTGGTTACCGCCCTGGTGGTGTTTGAGCCCTGGCTTATAGTGCTGCTTGTCCTGGCGGTGATCCCCGCATTTCTGAACGAAATAAAATTCAGCCAGAAAAGCTATTCCCTTGCCCGTGGATGGACCACCGAACGCAGGGAACTGGACGATCTGAGATATGTTGGTGCCAGTGACATTACTGCGAAGGAAGTAAAACTGTTCGGGCTTACGGGGTATATTTCCGATCGTTTTAAAAGGCTGTCGGATGAATATTATAAAGTGACCCGGAAACTGGCCATCCGGAAAAACCTCTGGGGCGGGGTCTTTAATGTCCTGGGCGTCATTTCCTATTACGGGGCGTATATCGTTATTATCATCCGGGTAGTTGCGGGGGTGCTTACGGTGGGGGACCTTACTTTCCTTTCCGGTTCCTTTAACCGTCTGCGGAACCAGCTTCAGGTTATTTTTTTCAGGTTTAGCCAGATTACGGAGAGTTCCCTTTATTTAAAGGATTATTTCGATTTCCTGGATATGGAAACAGCTTCGGAAGATGCGACTACGGCTTCTTTGGCTCCTGTGCCGGAGGACTTCCGGGACGGACTGGAATTTGTGGATGTGTGGTTTAAATATCCCGGGCAGGAAGACTATGTTTTAAAAGGAATAAATTTTAAAGTGCCTGCCGGGCAAAAACTTGCTTTTGTGGGAGAGAACGGTGCCGGAAAGACCACGCTGATAAAACTGGCATTGCGATTCTACGAACCTGTGAAAGGGAAAATACTGCTGGACGGGACAAATATCCGGGAATTTGCCAAAGAAGAATACCAGAAACTTTTCGGGGTGATCTTCCAGGACTTTGTAAAGTATAATTTCTCTGCCGGAGAAAACATTGCCGTGGGAAATATCGAAAATGTGGATGATGGCGAAAGGATCAAAACAGCGGCAGAACAAAGCCTTGCCGACGAGGTCATCGCTACCCTGCCGCGAAAATATGATCAGAAACTGGGCCGTAGATTTACCAACGGACTGGACCTGTCCGGAGGACAATGGCAAAAGATAGCTCTGGCCAGGGCTTATATGAAAGACGCTAAAATTGCCATACTGGACGAGCCCACCTCCGCCCTGGATGCCCGTGCGGAATATGAGGCTTTTCAAAGGTTCATAGGGCTTACCGAAGGAAAGACCGCTATTATCATTTCCCATAGGTTCAGTACGGTACGACTGGCCAATACCATTGTAGTACTCGAAAATGGTAAAGTCCTCGAAAAAGGGCCGCACGAAACACTGATGGAAAACAACGGCCTTTATGCCGAGTTGTTCAGTTTACAGGCGGTCGGATATCATTGAAATCAGAAGTGCGAAGCCCGAAGCCTGAAGTGTTCTGATTTTGGTTTTACTACGAAACTAACAACTAATCAACTCCTAACACGATATACCGGGTATTGAAGATGGTCCTTTTCGTAATGGGGAGAGCGTTTGTATATCCAGTCCAGTTGTCGGTACCAGTTTCGGGCAAATGCCGTGTCTTCCGTTTTTCTGTTCTCAAATTTTTCCCGCAATGCCGGGTCATTGTCCAGCATTTCCTTGGCAATGTCTTCAAACACATAAGGTGAAAAATGTTCTTTTTGTTGCAGGATGGGGTCAAAAAAGTTCCAGTTAAAAAAAGAATCCGTAGCTTCCGGTTCAAGAGTTTCCAGGAGGTAACGGAGGGCGGGCTGGTCGGTTTTTACAATACGGTCGCCTTTGCGGAATTGTACTTTTTGCGTCTGGCTGCTTACGCTGGTGTTGTAATGGAGGTAATGGCCTTCGTAGGCCGTGTTCCGTGTCTCGTAACCTTCAATGCGGTAGGCTTCCACTTCCATGAGGGTATCGCGTGTAACCATGTTCATCTCCACCTTATTGGCCTGCAATAATGCTATGACTCGCCACCATTGTTTCGGGATGATGTAGGCTTCGGGGATGGATACCTCCCGGGAAGGTTTAAAATAGTCGTTATATGATACCGGTTTGGTAAAGGGCCTGTCGCGATCGTATTTTAACCGCGGGAACCCGGTAACCTCACTGATAAGGGTGTCGGCTTCGTACCCTCTGAAATACAAGGTGGATAGCTTGGTAGAATCTATGGTCCACTGCACAGGGTAGTTTTTTGTATTGGCATAACTTTCAAAGGCTTTTTCCCGGAGGTCCCTGATTTTCCTGGAATCCTTTTCGGTAATGTCTACCATGTTCTTCAGTAATTGATAGGTGCCTTCAACCCGTTGTTTGTAGGGTTTGAGCATATGGGTTTCCACCATCATGCCCAGGGTGTTCCAAAGGGCAGTGTAGCCGGTGGAGTATCTCGGATAATCCATAAACTGGGAAAAGCCTTTTTCCGGAACTTTATTGAATACATTTACATAAGGGGTAATGTGCCATTCCTCGTCGGCAAGATTTTTTTCGAGTTGCGGCATCATTTCCTGGTGAAGGTATTTTCCCAGTTCACCGCCAAGTTTATTGTGTTGCGTGAACAAATGGGTAAGTGTGTATTGATAATCCGCACCGTTGCTTACATGGGTGTCAACAAAAACATCGGGTTTTACGAGATGGAAGATCTCGGCAAAGGCCCTTGCATTTTTGGAATCGGCCTTGATGAAATCGCGATTGAGGTCATAGTTCCTGGCATTGCCCCGGAAACCGTATTCCTGCGGGCCGTTCTGGTTGGCCCGGCTGTGACTGTTCCTGTTCAGGGCCCCGCCGATGTTATAGACGGGGATGGCCACGATAACCGTATTTTCGGGAGGGGTGAGTTTTCCAGTGGCATAGTCCCGCAACAGCATCATGGTGGCATCAATGCCGTCACTTTCCCCGGGATGGATACCGTTATTGATGAGAAGTATGCGTTTGTCCTGTCTTATTTTTTTGAAATTGAAACTTCCGTCAGGGTTATAGGTCACGATATGTAAAGGGTGGCCGCTATCGGTGTCGCCCATGGTCTGCAGGTTGATATCGGGCAATGCCGTGGCCAGTTTCATGTAATAGTGTATAACCTCGTCATAAGTAGGGGTTTCTTTTCCGCCGGAGGTCTCATAAAAAGTGGTGAATTCCTGTTCTTCCTCCGGGTTGATATTGTTACACGCCGTTAGCAACAGGAAAAGGTATAGAAAATAGCGTTTCATATACGATCGGTTCTGGTTCAGACTTGCGGTTAGCATGTGTGCAGGTCTGTAGCCCTGTTAATTTAAACTTCACGAAGATACTAAATTTGGCAGGAGCCCGTAATGTTCCGGAAACGGAAAAAGGATAAAAGGGTTTTAATTTTGCCATGCTGTGATAATCTCCGGTGATTACGGTCGGTACTTTCTTACCGGTGCGGGTGATTTTGCTTTTTCAAAAGGGATTCTCATACCTTTGTAAGGCAACCGAAAAGACGTTTGCACAATGAACCGCCGAATAAATTGTCCCTTGTGTAGTAGCAACGATGTGCGTCTGTTTTACGACAGGAAGCACCTGTTTTATTCCTGCGGATGTTGCCGTGGCATTTTCCGGGCGGAAAGTACATATGTGGGGGATGATGCGGAAAGATCCCGCTACGAAGAGCACAACAACGACGTTTTTGACGAGCGCTATCAGCAATTTGTTTCCCCCATCACTTCATCGGTTATGCGCGATTTTGAACCGCATCACCGGGGACTCGACTTCGGGGCAGGGACAGGGCCCGTTATTTCAAAAATGCTCGAAGACCGGGGATATGATATTGTACAGTACGACCCTTTTTTTGCCAATGACAAAGCCTTACTGGAAGAGCGTTATCATTATATTGTTTGCTGTGAGGTGATGGAACATTTTCAACAACCGTTGCGCGAATTTGAGTTACTCAGAGGCCTGTTGCTACCGAAGGGAAAACTGTATTGCATGACGAATCTCTACGACAAAAGCGTCGATTTTCACAGCTGGAATTATAAAAACGATCCTACCCATGTGTTTATTTACCGGGAAAGGACCTTGGAGTGGATGGAGGAAGCGTTGGGTTTTTCCGGATTGACTGCGGAGGGTAGGTTAATTGTTTTTGATCGTTGATTTATCGGGTTGTATGGTTACAAGTCACGAGTCCGGAGATTTGTGACGATATGGGCAACGCTCCGGTCGGGCGCCATCTCTCTTCCTTCGTCACAAGGGGGGGGAGGGGTATAAAAGAGAAGGCTGCCTTTTCCAGACAGCCTTACTTTTTTGTTTTTGATATGCAGGGATCAGATCTTGTTTACCATAACCTTGTAACTCGGATCTTCCATAATGTTTACATCAATGATGGCTTCGGCATTTTGTAACAATCTGCGGCAATCCTTGCTGAGGTGGCGAAGGTGTACTTTTTTACCCTGCTTGGCATAGCGGTGGGTTACGGCATTGAGGGCTTCAATGGCCGACATGTCGGCCACACGGCTTTCTGCAAAGTCAATGATAATTTCCTGAGGGTCGTTGAGCACATCGAATTTTTCGGCAAAACCCTGTACGGACCCGAAAAAGAGAGGGCCGAATATCTCGTAATGCTTTACACCGTTTTCATCCACGTGCTTCCGGGCACGGATACGCTTGGCGTTTTCCCAGGAATAGGCCAGGGCGGAAAGTACAACACCAATAAGTACGGCCACGGCCAGGTTGTGGGTGACCACAGTGATAAGGGTAACCAATACCATTACGATAACATCGGAAGCGGGCATTTTTTTAAAGGTCTTCAGGCTGGCCCATTCAAATGTTCCGATGGCCACCATAAACATTACACCTACCAAAGCGGCCATAGGCAACCTTTCGATCAGGCCGGAACCGAACATGATAAAGCACAGCAATCCTACGGAAGCCACGATACCGGATAACCTTGCCCTTGCTCCGGACGATATATTGATAAGGCTCTGCCCCAGCATGGCACAACCGCCCATGCCGGAAAAGAAACCGGAAACGATGTTTGCCGTTCCCTGGGCTACACATTCCTTGTTACCTCGTCCGCGGGTCTCGGTGATCTCGTCAATCAGACTTAAACTCAGCAGGCTTTCTATCATACCCACACCTGCAATAATGGCGGAATAGGGAAGGATAAGCATAAAGGTTTCCCAGGTAAAGGGGATATTGGGAATGGTAAGCGGCGGAAAACCACCCTTGATAGTTTCCCCTTCTTTAAGGGTGTCGGCTACAGTGGTGGTGTCTATATTAAGCCCTATGACTATGGCAGAAACCGTGATGATAGCAACCAGTGATGAAGGTACGGCCTTGGTAAGCCTGGGCAGCCCCCAGATAATGAGCATGGTAAGTAATACCAGTCCCAGCATGATAAGCATGGAAGATCCTTGCAGGAGTTCTCCCTTCTGGTAAAAGCTGGGAAACTGTGAGGTGAAAATGATAATGGCCAGCCCGTTCACAAAACCGAACATTACGGATTGTGGAACCAGGCGGATAAATTTACCCAACCGCAATACCCCGGCCAGTATTTGTATGACTCCGGCCAGAATAACCGTAGCAAAGACGAACTGCAAAATACCCTCCGGAGTAATATCCGGGTTTATGTCTTTTAGCTTTATTATAAGTCCGACAAAAATCACGGCCACGGCACCTGTTGCCCCCGAGATCATTCCCGGACGCCCGCCCAGTATGGAAGTTATCAGTCCCATGGTAAAAGCGGCGTAAAGGCCTATAAGCGGTGAAAACCCGGCTATCATGGCGAAGGCAATGGCTTCGGGCACCAGGGCCAGCGCTACGGTAAGGCCCGAAAGAACTTCGGTCTTGTAGTCCACTTTTTGCTTCAGGTCAAATAAATTGAATATTTTTTTCATAGCAATAAAAGATGAATGGGTTGTTGTATAAACAAATAGGTTTAAAAAAGCTATCTATGTGTGATGTATATGGAAATAGGAGATTTTTCCCTGGCACAGGGAAAACCGGAACATCGGTAAAGCCCTGTAAATCAAGGCGGTGTAAGGCCTGTAAAGTATGTAGTTACTACGTGTTCCATAATTGAAGCGGCAAAAGTAAGGTTTTTGCAGGAAGTGACAACTATTACGGGTTAACAAAAATTTATGTTAAGGTGATTTTTGTGTATTTGTTAAAAAAATGCTTTGCTTTTGGTGGAGTTGGTAATTCGATGGGGGCAGATGTTGTGGTATTAATAGTGATGGGTGTTTGTTGGAAGGGGAAATAGAAGTCACGAGTACGGAGACTCACGACAGGGTATTTTGGATGTATAAAGTGGTGTTTATATCCTGGAAATCTTATTTTTATTGCACGGAACCTCAAAGAGGTCATAAACACAGAGGCCGAAAAACAATACAAATTACCTTGCGCATTGTACACAAAGCGTACTCTGCGGCATAGCCATAATACGCCCCATGGGAATGGGCTTTTTGCATTTTACACAGATACCGAAATCCTTATCGCCCACTTTGTCCAGCACATATTTTAATTTGGAGAGTTTTTCTTCGGCTTGCTGCAATGCAGCTTTTACGGTGCTCTGGTTGTTTATGGCATCCATGCGCGATACGCGGCCAATAGCATTTTCGGGAGCTACGGGTTTGGCCATGTCACGATAACGCTCTACCTGTTTTTCAGTGCGGTCGATTTCTTTCTGGAGGAATTCCATCCATTGTTCGTTGGTGAGGTCGGTCATAGTTTTTTGGATTTTGGGTTGAACCTATGGTGGTGTTACGAGGTCAGGAGTCCGGAGACTTGCTATGGACTATCGGTTAAATAAACGAGGTGAGTTTATAACGCATTTTTATGAGTTCCTGTATTTCGCGTATGGTTTTAAAACAGCGTTTCAGTTTCATTCTTTCTTCTTTAGAGAGGGCGGCCAGTTCTATATAGCGGCCGGAGTCGTTATGCATAAGGCCGTGTTTGGTACGGAATTTCAGCAGGGCCTTGGAGGTATAGGAACAGGAAAGGTACAGTTGTTTGTTCTCGGGTTCCAGTTCGGCGAGTTTTTCAAAGCGTTCCGCCGTGTTGTTGATGTGCCGTACCTGGTGGGAAAGAATGAGTACCCGCCCGGCGTCGGTAATGGGAGTGATGGCTCTCTTCTTCAGGTCAAAGAAGTCCTTGTATTCGCCGTTCTGTTCTACAAGGAACTGACGGAAAAAGCCGAGGGGCGAAGGATTCTGCAATACACTCTTGGCCAGCATGGCGGAAAAATAGGTGTTTTGTCCGGTTTTTTCGAAAATATGACTGCCCAGGGCATCGGTCAATGTGCTGTCTCCGTAAGAAATATCGAAATCGAAAAAAATGGAACACAGCAGTATTTCATTTTCACCGGGTTCTGCGATCCATTTGGTGAACTGCTCTTTCCATTCGTCCAGCGAAAGGCACCACTTCGGGTTGCTGGCCATCATGTCTGCCGGGCAATATTCGTAGCCCAGGGTGTTGAGGCGTTTGGTCACTTTCTGGGCCAGGGTAATGAAATAGGCCCTGGTTTTGTCCAGTATTTCGGCAGGTACATTTTCAAATACAATGGCGTTGTCCTGGTCGGTATGTAATAGCTGTTCCTTGCGGCCCTGGCTGCCGAGGGAAAGCCAGGCGAATTTTACGGGCGGACTTTCCGGCATTTTTTTCAGCGAGAGCTCTATGCACCGTTTTATGGTGGCATCGTTGAGCTCGGTGATGATCCGGGAAATATGGGTGAGCGGTATGTTTTGCCGGATATATCCGTTGAGAAGGATCATTATTTTTTCATGGATGCGCTTCAGGTGCTTGGTCTTCGAAGCCCGTTTAATGGCTTTCATCAACACGGAGGGGTTGTTGCCCTGCGATACGGTGATATCGTGCTCGGAGATAAGACCTATGAGTTTGGACTTCGGTGTCCCGTCTTTGGTAATGCACAGGTGCCCGATTTTGTGTTTCATCAGGGCAGTCTGGGCCTGGGCAATGGTAATGTTCCTGGGGTAACATATTACCGGGGAGGTCATGATGTTATGTATGGGAATGTCGATAGGATAATCACCTGTTACGATCTTGTTTTTCAGGTCGCGGTCGGTAACTATGCCGACAGGGATGTCATTTTCGGTTACAACTACAGAGCCTATGTTGTTTTCGCGCATCAGGAGGGCGATGTCGCGGGTTTTGTCTTCCTTATTACAGGTGATCACGTTTTTTACATACCTGGCGGGTTGCAGGTCGTAAAGGTCGGTAGAAGAACTGATACCGATATCTATGCCGTTTTCGGAATATAGTTTTCTGCGGTGTTCTTCAGAATACGGGTTTTCCGTGTTGGAAGCAAAACTTTCTATGAGGAAATTACCCACCCGGAGGTTCTTTTCAACAACAGGGCGAAAGACATCGATGGGAATACCGTACAATATACTTTCTTCCCTGGTTATGGCCTTGATAACATAATTTTCCCGGGCAATGAGGGGGCGCAATCCGAAAATATCGCCTTCATCGCAGTTGTCTATGGTGATAAAATCGCCGTTCTTTCGCTTTTGCAGGGCCACGGCGCCTTTGTGTACTACATAAAACTGGTTGTGCCCTTCGTCGTTATCGTCAAAAATGATTTTGTTCTTTTCGAAATAGAGTACCTGTACATGGGAAGAAACCTCCAGGAGCTGCTCCTTGCTGAGTACATCAAAAGGAGGGTGATTCTTCAGGAAATCGGCAATGCGGAGGGCGATGGTGTTTTTCACTTGATTGTATTTTTAACGGATAATGCGTATCTGAAGCACACATGTTTTTTTGCCATGTGTCTGTTTAATGCTGTTTTAGTCGCTCCTTTATAGCTCCGAAAACCAGCTTGTAATAATCCGGGGACAATATTACATAGCGGGTTGAAGAAGGTTCCCTGATATTGGAAAGAAAATCTTCTATGGCTATGAGTTTGATATCGTCAACTTCGGATTTCTGCAACTTTAATTGGTTTAACGGAGTGGTAAGCCTGCTTATATAGATATGGTGAAATTCACAGTCCGTCAGATTGTTCCGGTGTTTTTTGACGGATTTGGAGACGCCTATTTTTTTCAGGGATTCTTCAGAGATATGAAGCCCGAGTTCTTCTTCTGTTTCCCGAAGGGCAGAAGTGAGTGGTGCTTCTCCCGCACCGATATGTCCGGCTACCGACACATCCCAGTATCCGGGGAAAGTGTCCTTTTGTAAGGACCTTTTCTGTAGTAATACCTTGCCGCCGGTGGTATAGAACCAGACGTGGACAGTAGGATGGAAAAGCCCTTTTGCATGTGCTTCGGACTTCAAAAGGGCTTTTCCGGTATAATTTCCGTTTTCATCCAGTATGTCTACGTACTCGTCCATTATTTAGTCGAAATAACTGAAGCTGGTTTCCGGGGTGATCTTCAGAACGGTCTCATAGATCAGCCGGATCACGTTTTCCATGTCTTCCTTATGGATCATTTCCACTGTGGTGTGCATATATCGCAACGGCAGGGAGATCAGTGCGGATGCCACACCGCCATTACTGTAGGCAAAGGCATCGGTATCGGTCCCCGTAAACCTCGATGACGCCATGCGCTGGAAGGGGATCTTTTTCGTTTCGGCTGTTTCTATAATGAGTTCCCGGAGTTTGTTTTGTACCGCCGGGGCATAAGTGATTACGGGGCCGTCTCCTATTTTGGTCTCTCCCTGTTTCTTTTTGTCGATCATGGGAGTAGTGGTATCGTGGCATACATCGGTTACGATGGCTACGTTCGGCTTTATGGTCTGTGTGATCATTTCCGCACCGCGCAAACCGATTTCTTCCTGTACGGAGTTGGTAATGTACAGTCCGAAGGGGAGTTCCTTCTTGTTTTCGTGCAGCAGCCGGGCTACCTCGGCAATCATAAAACCACCCGCACGGTTGTCAATGGCCCTGCATACGAGCTTGTTTTTATTGAGTATCTCGAAAGCGTCCGGATAGGTGATAACGCAGCCTACGTGCACGCCCATCTTTTCCGCTTCCTTTTTGTCTTTGGCACCTATGTCTATAAATATGTTGTCCTGTTTCGGGGTTTCTTCTTTGGCTGAGTTCCTGGTGTGAATAGCGGGCCATCCGAAAACACCTTTTACAATACCTTTTTTGGTGTGAATGTTTACCCATTTGGACGGTGCGATCTGATGGTCGCTCCCTCCATTGCGGATGACGTAGAGTAATCCGTCGTCGGTAATATAGTTGACATACCATGAAATTTCATCGGAATGGCCTTCGATAACCACTTTATATGGAGCGTCCGGGTTGATGACACCGACAGCCGTTCCGTACGTATCGGTAATAAAAGTGTCTACATAAGGTTTCAGGTATTCCATCCACATTTTTTGCCCCTGCGATTCATAACCGGTGGGAGCGGCATTGTTCAGGTATCGTTCGAGGAATTCCAGAGATTTCTTGTTTATGATTTCTGCTTTTTTCGCCATAATTCAAATTAAATTTAATTACCGCACGAAAATAATAATATTCAATAACATACACAGTTTATACTGTAGATATTTGCCGTTGTACAAAGTGAACCGGGGGTTGACATCGGGGTGTATTATTTTTTGTGAGGAAAACAGGATGAAGTAAATGTTAAATGAAACAGGTGTGTTGCCAACAGTTAGAATGTTCGTAAATTTACGCCTGGAATAAAGTTGTAAAGGAGCCTTTTGAGTAAGTATATGGCCAACAAATGGATATATGGTTTCATTTTCCTGGTTTCGGGAAATTTTGTTTGTGCTCAGGACCACGGTACTTTCCGGGATTCGCTGGGACAGGAATATATTTTGCTCGAAGGGGATACGATTCTCCGGAAGGCTATTGGCCTGGAAGAGGTTTTTGTTTTTGACCGGCTTAAATTTGATTCCAGGAAAGAACGGGCCCGCTATTATATATTAAAGAGAAAGACCCTGAAAGTGTATCCTTATGCCAAGCTGGCTTCCGAACGGTTGACGGAATTGAACAGGAGACTTGGTATGATCGAATCCAAATCCCGGAGGAGGTGGTATACGAGAAGGATACAAAAGTATATAGAAGACGAGTTTACGGAAGAACTCAAAAAGCTTACCCGGACAGAAGGGCAGATATTGGTAAAGCTCATTCACAGGCAAACAGGATCTACTGCCTTCGACCTTGTTAAAGAGTTGCGGAACGGCTGGCGGGCGTTCTGGTACAACAATACGGCCCGGTTGTTTAAAATATCCCTGAAGGAAGAATACCATCCCGAATCGGTACATGAAGATTATCTTATTGAGGATATTTTGCAAAGAGCCTTTGCTGATGACAGGATAGAAAAGCAGCCATCGGTACTGGATTTTGATTATGCTACCCTGACCAATAAGTGGAAAAAATCGCCTGATTTGAAAAAATAGTTGCCTGGTTCAAAGAAATCCGTTATATTAGCTATCCTTTTTTTCTGTCTTAATGTGTTGTTTGGCAGTATGTTGGTGAATAGGGAGAAAAAATCCTGAATTTTTCCTTGTATAAATGGTTTAAAGGGTTCTATATTTGCACCCGCTTAGCGGGAGAATGCGTGGAGAGATTGGGGAGCGAGTTCATTGAGAGGAAAAGTTTTGAAGAAAAGTTTTGCGGGAATCAAAAAGAGTTATTATTTTTGCAGCCGCTTAACCGGAAAGGCTAAGTTTAGCGAGGGTATACTGAGGTGTATTTTTGCTTTGGACAAAGAAAAGATAAGTTCGTTGAAATATTGTTGACAGCACTTTTTTTTCATTCTACGGAATGGGAAGTAAAGGAAGATTTAAGCAAGATTGTTTTGAGTAAGATTTACGGATTAAGGACTTTTTAGAGTTTAGACGTATAAATAATTTAAACGATGAAGAGTTTGATCCTGGCTCAGGATGAACGCTAGCGGCAGGCCTAACACATGCAAGTCGAGGGGTAGAGTTTAGCTTGCTAAACTTGAGACCGGCGCACGGGTGCGTAACGCGTATGCAATCTGCCTTATGCAGGGGGATAGCCCGAAGAAATTTGGATTAATACCCCATGGTATTTAGAGGTGGCATCATTTTTAAATTAAAACTACGGTGGCATAAGATGAGCATGCGTCCCATTAGCTAGTTGGTATGGTAACGGCATACCAAGGCTACGATGGGTAGGGGTCCTGAGAGGGAGATCCCCCACACTGGTACTGAGACACGGACCAGACTCCTACGGGAGGCAGCAGTGAGGAATATTGGACAATGGTCGGGAGACTGATCCAGCCATGCCGCGTGCAGGAAGACTGCCCTATGGGTTGTAAACTGCTTTTGTACAAGAAGAATAAGACTTACGTGTAAGTTGATGACGGTATTGTACGAATAAGCACCGGCTAACTCCGTGCCAGCAGCCGCGGTAATACGGAGGGTGCAAGCGTTATCCGGAATCATTGGGTTTAAAGGGTCCGTAGGCGGGCTGTTAAGTCAGGGGTGAAAGTTTGCCGCTCAACGGTAAAATAGCCTTTGATACTGGCGGTCTTGAATATGTGTGAAGTAATTAGAATATGTAGTGTAGCGGTGAAATGCATAGATATTACATAGAATACCGATTGCGAAGGCAGGTTACTAACACATCATTGACGCTGATGGACGAAAGCGTGGGTAGCGAACAGGATTAGATACCCTGGTAGTCCACGCCGTAAACGATGGATACTAGCTGTTGGGATTTCGGTCTCAGTGGTTAAGCGAAAGTGATAAGTATCCCACCTGGGGAGTACGTTCGCAAGAATGAAACTCAAAGGAATTGACGGGGGCCCGCACAAGCGGTGGAGCATGTGGTTTAATTCGATGATACGCGAGGAACCTTACCAAGGCTTAAATGTGGATTGACGTATTTGGAAACAAGTATTTCTTCGGACAATTCACAAGGTGCTGCATGGTTGTCGTCAGCTCGTGCCGTGAGGTGTCAGGTTAAGTCCTATAACGAGCGCAACCCCTGTGGTTAGTTACCAGCGAGTAAGGTCGGGGACTCTAGCCAGACTGCCGGTGCAAACCGCGAGGAAGGTGGGGATGACGTCAAATCATCACGGCCCTTACGTCTTGGGCTACACACGTGCTACAATGGTCGGTACAGCGAGCAGCGACTGCGCGAGCAGGAGCGAATCTAAAAAACCGATCACAGTTCGGATCGCAGTCTGCAACTCGACTGCGTGAAGCTGGAATCGCTAGTAATCGGATATCAGCCATGATCCGGTGAATACGTTCCCGGGCCTTGTACACACCGCCCGTCAAGCCATGGAAGCCGGGGGTACCTGAAGTCGGTGACCGCAAGGAGCTGCCTAGGGTAAGACCGGTAACTGGGGCTAAGTCGTAACAAGGTAGCCGTACCGGAAGGTGCGGCTGGAACACCTCCTTTCTAGAGCAAACGCTCAAGAGGTCTTTAAGAGGTATTGCGAAAGGGATGATCTTGCTTAAAGCTGTCAATAAACAAAGATTAGCGGTTAAAGGTTTGGAGTTGGCACTAT